>NZ_BAAAIR010000041.1:0-23806 GCF_039526165.1 Brachybacterium tyrofermentans | reverse complement strand
AACGCCTACGAGCGCGCCTACACCGCTAAGCTAGCGCTCGCAGCGTAAACACCCCCGTGTCCACGAACCGGGGGTAGGCCCCGGGGAAGCGGCCGGGGCTCTCGATCTCCACGCGCGAGGGGAAGATGTTCACACGGATGTGATCGCCAGCCATCGAATAACTACGGTGCACGACAGCATTCACGAGACCCTCGAGCCAGGCATCCTTCGGGACGAGTGACTGGTCGGTGAACCGCCCGTTCGTGTCGAGAGCGCGGCGGTGCGGAATCCATGACTCAATGAGAGCGGCTGCCTCGTCGACGATGCGGGCGATCGGGCCTTCGAGTCGGGTGTCCATGCCGGACTCGACGGTCTGTCGACGGCCGGTGCCCGCAGTGTCGTCGCTGAAGCGGGTGACGCGCACATGTGCTTGGGGGAGCCAGTCCTGCGGATGTCGGCCGAGCAGGAGCACAGAGGCTTGGGTAAGAGTGCCGTCCCGGCGTACTAGGCTCCGTGCTCGCAGTGCGGTGAGGTCGTCAGAGGTGGCACCGATCGACTCGCGATACTCGGTCAGCTCATCGCCATCCAGATCCTCGATGGTCGCGTCGACGGCAGGTTCGTATTCGAACTGCGCGCTGCCCCGGTCGTAGTCGAGCTCTCGGCGCTGTGAGTAGGAGAGCTTCTTCGACTCATCGCCGACTCGCAGATACACCTCGCCGCTGACGGTCTCGTGCACATGTTCGCTCGGGGGGATGTCGATGCGAAGGATGGATCGCTCCTCGTCGAGTGGAAGTCGATGCACCAGCGTTCGAACCGGCGGAACGGCAAAGTCGATCCCGGCCTGTCGGAGCGCGTTCTCCTTATCCGCGGTGAGTAGCTCGCCGTCGTAGCCTCCGTCGCGAATCCCGATCGCCACTGTGCCGCCTTCGGCATTGGCGAAGGCAGTGAGTGCTCGGGCCAGATCCTTCGGTGCGATTCGAGCAGATTTCCGGTCGAACCACTGGTCTTCGGGAGCTTCGATGAGCCGCCGCAGACGGTCGTGAGCCGGTGCTGCGTTGAGGTCATGCAGGATCGCTGACGACATAGGCCTACTCTAAACTATTTAGAGTAGCTTCGAGTAGAAGGTCCTGAGGGCCCGGCCCGCCCGATCCTCAGGATCGTCGTCCCATCGCGCCCGGACCCGCAAGCGGATCCTGCTCCCGCAGCACGTCCTGCTTCCGGAGGATCTCGGCCCGCGCGGTGCCGAGCAGCAGGCCCGGATCGGCGAGTGCGATGCCGGACCAGCGATGGGGCAATGCGGCGGCCTCCGCGAGGTTGCGTGCCCTCTGGCTGGGATTGCTGCGCAGGTCGAAGGCACGCCGTAGGTCTTTCTCGTGCAGAGGCGCCGGGGCGTAGCCCATCAGCTCGTTGCCGCGGGCGATGAGCGAGACGATCGCCGCGGCGGTGTTGCGGGTGCTCGCCTTGCGTCGCAGCACCGCGTCATCGAGCTCGGCGATGCGCGCCAGCAGGCGCCGGCAGGCGGTGAGGAGCTCGGCGGTCTGGTCGGGGGCGGGCTGCCCCGCTAGGAGCGCGCTCACCCCGTCCACCAGGTGCGCGTCGATCTCGGCGGCGAGATCGCGCAGATTGTCGGGGAACTGCTCGAGCGGGAGCCTCTCGGTGGGCAGCGGCGTGGTGTCGAGCTCTGCGAGCACGTCGAATCCGCCGACGAGAAGAGCGAGATCCGCCAGGCGCAGCGCGGAAGGGTCCCCGAGCTCGAGCGCGAGGTCGACCTGCTCCTCGAGCCGCTGCGCACGCATCCGGGGATCAGCGCGACGAACCGGGAACTGCTCGAGCAGCGGGGTGATCTCACGAAGGGTCTGCGCGATCACGGAGGGGTCCTCTCCTGTCCGTTCGAGAGACCAGGCGACGAGCGGTGGCAGGATGGAAGGGACCTGTGCGGCCTGATCCTCGGAGAGGATCGGGGTGGTCGGCAGTACGTCGGTGAGCAACCATTCGGCGAGCTCCGGATTCCATGCCAGCGGGTCGCCGAGGCCCCCACCGAGCACGACCATCATGTAGGCGACCAGGTCTGCCGCCGTCTCGACGCGCTCCAGTCCGGCAGCGTGCGCGGAGGCAGTGAACTCCGCGACCAGATCGGTGCCGTCCTCGAGGATCCATGGCGGGCGCTCGGAGGTCGGCAGGGGAGCGCCGTCGAGGAGATCGTCCTCGTCGTACCCCGTCCCACCCGCTGGCATGAGGCCGACGACGAACTCCACGAACGGCCTCAGCATCGGCCACTGCTCCTCGGATCCCGCCGTGCCCTCGTCTGCGGGAGTGAGGGCGAGGGCCTGGCCGAGGCGAGTCCGAGCGTCCGCTGGGGCGACGACCTCCAGGGCCTCGTCCAGGGATGATCCCTCGCTCGCCATGATCTCGCGATACCGGTGGAGCACCTCCTCCATCGGTGCGCCGACCACGAAAGCGTCCTTCACGAACAGCGCCGGGGCTCGGGGGATGTAGGCGATGAGCACGGCCCGCACCCCGCGGGGGAGAGTCAGCTCCACCATCAGGTTCTCCCCGACCTCGTCGGTGATCGCCACGGTGTCGGTGATCGTGGCGTCCGCGAGGCCGGAGATCTGCGGCGGCATCGGCTGACGCCGGGAGGTGAGTCCCACCCGGGCCCGCGAGCGGAGGTCCTCATCGGGGCACATCGCCGCGATCATGTGCAGCAGCGCGGTGGTCTCCGCGACGTTGATCTCGAGGAAGGTGTCCATCAGGTCCACGCCCTCGGGGAGCTCCTCGGGGTGGTGCCGCAGATCCGCGAGCTCCACGACCAGCGGCGCCGCGGCAATCCAGAACACGGTCGGATCATCGGAGCGCAGCGCCGGGCGGAGCACCTCGATCAGAGGGTTATCTGCCGGAGGCACAGCGGAGGACGGCGCAGGTTCTGGCGTGTGCGGGATGTGCCGGCTCGCGGGGCGGTGAAAAGCGCCCTGCCCGAGCGGGTTGCGGTCGTGGCGACGTCGGCTCATGCGGATATCTCATCAGGAATCGGCCCACGGCGCGAGCATCTCGACGGCGTGCTGCTGCCGTTCTGCTATGCCGCTGGTGCCCGAGATCCCTGGCCTGTGCGGCCTCGCCGTTCTCCGTGGGAGTCGGACGTACAGGTCAAGCGTCCGCGCTGAGCCCCACCCCGAACCCCTCAGCCGGGTCCGCCACGGCAACAGCCAGTGTCGTGTCCGACTGCCCGTAGTACGCGAACCACTTCCCGCGGAACCTGACGAGCCCCTCGACGAAGGTGACGTTGGAGACCAGCCCGTGGGTGTCCTCGTAGGTCTGGGGGCGCAGCCACGGCTCCTGCAGGCGGGCCATGACCTTGGTGGGCTCGGCGGGGTCGATGAGGATCTGGCCGCAGCGGTAGTCGACGTCGACGGTGCCGTCCTCGTGGACCTCGCGGGTGGCGCCGTTGGTGAGCATCAGCAGCAGGCCGTCGTCGGTGAGCACGGGGGAGGTGCCGATCTCCACGAGCGCCTCGTCGAAGGTGCCGGGGGTGGGCAGGTACATCGGCTCGTCGTCGCTGGTGCCGGGCGTCCAGTGGATGAGGTCGTCGCTGGTGGCCCAGTAGATGCCGCCCTCGCCGAAGTACATCCACCACTTTCCGTCGATCTGCTGGGGCACGATCACGCCGGCCTTGGACCAGTTGTGTCCGCGCGGGTCCATCACCTTGAAGGTGTCGAAATGCTCGAACAGCGGGCCGTGCTTGGTCCAGGTGCGCAGGTCGGTGGAGGTGGCCAGGCACAACTGGGCCATCCGTCGGTCCCAGCCGGTGTAGGTGAGGTAGTAGGTGCCCTCGATGAACGCGATGCGGGGATCCTCGCAGCCGTACCGCTCGTAGTCGTGCTCGGGGGAGAGGATCGGGGCGTCCTCCCGCTCGAAGGTGTAGCCGTCGTCGCTGAACGCGATCCCGATGTGGGAGACGATGTCTTCCGCGTGGGCGCGGTACAGCAGCACCACCTGGTCATCGACGACGAGCGCCGCGGGGTTGTAGAGGTTCGAGGACTCCCAGCTGTCGCCCTTGGGGCGCAGGATCGGGTTGCTCTCGGAGGGGACGAACGGGCCGAGCGGGAACGTGGCTCCGCCGAACAGGGACACGGTGGACATGCTTCTCCTCAGGAGTGGATGACAGGGACGAACAGGGAGTTATCTGCTGCGGGGAGGGCGTCAGCCCTTGACCCCGGAGCTGATGTCGGAGGCTTGGAAGTAGCGCTGGAAGAACACGAACAGCAGCACCACGGGGAAGGCCAGGGTGGCCGCTCCGGCGAGGATCGCGCCGTTGGGGTTCGACGCTGTGCGGGAGACGTTGGAGATGTAGTTCGCCAGCGAGACCGCGAGCGGCTGCAGCTCGGCGTTCTTCGTGATCAGGAACGGCCACAGGAACTCGTTCCACGGCCCGATGAAGGTGATCAGGGCGACCGTCGCGATCGCCGGCTTCACCAGCGGCACCGCGATTTCGACCATGATGCGCAGCTCGGAGGCGCCGTCGATGCGCGCCGCCTCGAACAGGGACTCCGGCAGGGACAGGAAAAACTGGCGGAAGATGAACACGGCGGTGGTGTTGATCAGGAACGGCAGGATCATGCCCAGGTACGAGTCGCCCAGTCCGTAAGTGCGGGTGACCTGCACGTACAGCGGGATCATGAGCAGCTGGAAGGGGATCGCCTGCACGCCGAGCATGATCGCGAACAGCACGCCGCGGCCCCGCCAGTTCAGACGGGACAGCGAGTACCCGGCCACCAAGCCGAAGGTGAGGGTGCCGGCGAGCACGCCGAGCGTGAAGATCAGCGAGTTCGCGAGCGACCGGATCAGGTTCAGCCGCGAGTTGATGTCGGTGAAGTTCTGCAGGGTCCAGCCACCGGTGGGGAAGAGATCCGCCGGGGAGGTGGTCGGGTTCTCCTGGAAGGCGCCGACGGCCATGAACCAGAACGGGAACACGAACGCCAGGGCGAACACGGTCAGCACGACGTAGAGCATCACGCTGCTGCGTCGGGCGCCGCCGTGTCCTGCCGTGCGACGGCGCGTGGGGTGCGGGGTGGGGGTCATGTCAGTCCTCCCGTCCGGTGCGGGCGGCGAGGATCGACAGCAGGCCGATGCCGATCACCAGCAGCACACCGATCGCCGAGGCGACGTCGGGGTTGGTCTGCTGGATGCCCTTCTGGTAGATGAGCAGCACCGGGGTGGCGGAGGCGCCGTCGGGCCCGCCGCCGTTGGTGAGCAGGTACGGCTCGGTGAACAGGTTCGCGCCGGTGATGATCGCGAGGATCAGCACCAGGGCGGTCACGCTGCGCACCCCGGGCACGGTGACGTTCCGGAAGCGGCCCACGGCGCCGGCGCCGTCCATCGCCGCCGATTCGTACAGCTCCTTGGGGATGCCCTGCAGTGCGGCGAGGTACAGCAGGATGTAGAACCCCAGCTGCTTCCATGTCACGTACAGCGCGATCGACGGCATCGCCAGCGAGCTGTTGACCAGCCATGACGGATCCGGGGCCAGCGGGCCGAGGATCGTGTTGACGAGCCCGCCGGAGGAGAACAGCAGCATCCACACGCCGATCAGCGACACGCTCGCGGTGACGTACGGGATGTAGAACGCGACCCGGTATGCGGAGGCGAAGCGCACGATCTTGTTCAGCGCCGAGGCGAGCACGAGCGAGAGGATCGCGGTGAGCGGCACGTTGATCACCAGGAACACGGCGATGTTGCCGAAGGACTGCTGCACCTGCGGATCGGTGATCGCGCTGACGTAGTTCTCGAAGCCCACGAAGGGGTGCTCCACCACCGCGGTGGGCGCGGTGAAGAAGTAGTCCTGGAACGAGATCCACACCGCCTGGATCAGCGGCCACGCCATCACGGCGGCGAGGAACAGCACGTAGGGGAGCACCAGCAGCAGGCCCAGCGGCTGGGCCCCGAGGAGCCCGCCGAGCGGCAGCCGGGAGCGCCGGCTCCGCTCGGGGGCGTCACGGGTGGTGGTGGCGGTCATGATCAGCCCTGCACGAGCGTGTCGATCTCGTCGGCCGCCGCCTGCAGGGCGCCCTCGACGGGCTCCTTGCCGAAGATGACCGCGGCCGAGTACTTCTCCCGGAACGTCTGCCACACCTCGACGGAGTTGGGCACGTTGGGCACGTCGACGACCCGTTCGGACTGGCCGGCGAACACCTCGTAGTCGGGGTTCTTCGCGAAGTAGTCGCCGAAGGTGTCCAGCAGACCGGCGCGCAGGGGCATCTGCCCGGTCGCCTCGAGGAAGGCGCCGTCCTGCTCCTGCGAGGTCGCGAACTTCAGCACGTCCCAGGCGGTGGCCTGGTTCTTCGACGTGGTGAACATCGAGACGTTCTTGGAGTCCGCGAAGGTCTTCACCGTCTCCGGATCGGAGCCCTCCGCGGTGGGGACGGGCATGAAGCCCACGGGGAAGGCGTCCTTGTAGGAGCTGATCGCCCAGGGGCCGGCGGCCTGCATGGCGGTCTTCGCGGTCGCCATCGCGTCGTCGGTCGCCGCTTCCTTCGGGGCCAGCTTCTCGGCGTAGATCGTGGCCCAGAAGTCCGCGACCGCCGCGCCGTCGTCGGAGGCGAAGGTGGACTTGCCGTCCTCGACCAGCTGCAGGCCGTCGGTCTGCGCGATGTAGAGCGGGTAGAAGTCGAACCAGGGCTGGAAGAACTCGTTGGTGGGAGAGGGCCAGATCGCGGCCGGGGCGGCACCGGACTCGACGATCTTCCGGGCCCCCTCGAGGAACGAGTCGAAGCTGTTCATCCCGGGGTTCTCCGGATCGAGACCCGCTTTGGTGAACAGATCCTTGTTGAACATGATCATCACGGGGTTCGACTTCCAGGGCAGCAGGTAGTACTTGCCGTCGGCGTCCGCATAGCCCGTCGCGACATCCGCGCCGGTGCGGTCCTCGATGTAGCTCGCGCCGTCCTCGAAGGTGCTGAGGTCCACCAGGCCGCCCTGCTTGGCCCAGCCGGGCGCGGCGGCAGTGGAGATATTGAAGATGAGATCCGGGGTGGTGCCCGCGGTGATAGCAGCGGTGATCGCCTCTTCGGAGCTCTGGCCGGCGGGGATCTCCTGGGCGGTGATCTTCTCGTCGGGGTGGTCGGCGTTCCAGGCCTCGACCATGGCCTTGCCCCAGGCGACCTCCTGCTCGTTGTTGGAGAGCCAGATGGTGATGGGGCCGCGGGCGGAGGCGGCCTCGCCGCCACCGCCGCCCCCGTTGCCGCAGGCGGCGAGGGTGGTGGCGGCCAGCGGGACGGCGAGAGCGCCGGCGGTGAAGGTGCGTCGGGTGATGTTCATCGGTGAACTCCTCAGGGTGCGGTGCGGGTGGGGGTTCCGGGCGGGGCGGCGATGCTTCCGCGGGGGACGACGGTGGTGTGGTCGGCGAGCACGTGGCGCGGCTGTTCGCCGGCGATCTCGGCGAGCAGCGTGGTCACGGCGATCTGGCCGCGCTGCACGGCGCCGGTGCTCACGGTGGTCAGGGCGGGGGAGAGGTGGGCAGAGAGCTCGCTGTCGTCGTAGCCGCTGATCGACAGGTCCTCGGGCACGCGCAGGCCACGGCTGTGGGCCAGCGAGAGGCCGGAGATCGCCATCATGTCGTTGGCATAGAGGATCGCGGTGGGCGGATCGGCGCGGTCCAGCAGCTGCGCGGTGGCGTCGCGCCCGGAGGCGGCGGTGAAGTCGCCCTCGACCACGAGGGAGCCGTCCAGGCCCTGCTCGCGCATCGCGGCGGCGAACGCCTCCCGGCGGATCCGCCCGTGGATGTAGTGGTCCGGGCCTGCGACGTGGGCGATCCGGGTGTGCCCCGCCTGCGCCATGCGGCCGACGAGCTCCGTGACCGCCGGGCTGTCATCGGAGTACACCGTGGGCAGCCCAGCGGTCTCGCCCCCGGTGGGTTCCTCGGCGGAGAGCACCACAGCGGGCAGGCCCAGGCGCTGCACGAGCTCGAAGCGAGGATCCTCGACCTGCACGTCCAGCAGGATCACGCCATCGGCCCGCCCGGCGGCGAGGCGCTCGTAGACGAGGCGCTCGGCCTCGGAGGAGGTGACCGCGTGGAGCATGAGCCCCATGTCGTGCTCGGCCAGCACCCGCTCGCAGCCCGAGATGAACTTCGAGAAGAAGGCATCGGTGGCCAGCACCTCGGGGTCACGGGCCACGACCAGGCCGATCGCCCCGGTGCGGGAGGTGGCCAGGGCGCGGGCGCGGTGGCTCGCGGTCCATTGCAGCTCCTCGGCGGCGTCGAAGATCCGCTGCCGGGTCTCCTCCGAGACGGGCCGCTTGCCGGAGTAGGCGAGGGAGACGGTGCCCTTGGAGACGCCGGCGTGACGGGCGACGTCACCGATCGTGGCCTTGCGGGGAGCGGTCATCGGGCACCTCCTTGTGCGTGGGGCGGGGCGAGCATCGTAGGCGGAACTCGGCTGTGCGTGGGATGGGCAAGCAACCGGGGAGACCTTGCGCAAACCGGTTTGATTGATCACTATCAAACCGGTTTGTTCCGCGCCTGTCAACTGCTCCGTCCGTGCCGGGTGCGCGCGCCGGGCACCGAACTTCGTTGACGATGCCGTGCGACACCGGCAGCGCGTATCAGGCCGACGGGGGCCAGCTGAGTCCCGTGAATCGGAGGCGCTAGGGCGTGCCGTAGTCGACGACGTGCTGACTGAGGGTGCGCGCGAGCTGTTTGGCCTGCCGCAGTGGGGCCTCGTCGCCAGCTGCGGTCTCTGAACCCTCTCCCGCCGCTTCGACATCCTCGTCGGCGGCGAGCAGGCTGGCTCCTCGATATTCACCTATCCCGCCGTGGACCCCGATGACCAGCGGATCTTCTACCGCACGGTGATCGACGACGCCTTCGGCGGGCGGGGCCTGGCCGGGATCCTCACCCGTACCGCGCTCGTCACCAGCGTCGCCGAGGGGCACCGGATCGTGGCCGTCTGCCCCTACGTCGCCCACTGGCTGCGCAGCCACGACGACATCGAGGGGTCGGTCGACACGGTGCGCCCGGTGCACCTCGAGACGGTGCGCCGCGCGAGCGCCGAGGCGGATGCCGCAGATTCCTGAGAAACCTGTCCCGGGCGGGTGACGACGGGGGCACTCCTTCAACCCGACCCCGTGGCTGTAACGTCATGACCCGCAACAACTAGGGCGTGTCTCCTATGTGTGAGCTGTTTCGTGCGAGAGCGTCGAGGGATGGCTACCGCGACGACTCCTCGGCACCAAGTCCTCACTGACAAGCAGTGGGAGCGAATCGAGCCGATGCTGCCCTCGAACACGGGTCGCAAAGGGCGTCCCTTCCACGACAACCGCAAGATCGTCGAGGGCATCATCTACCGCGCCAGGACCGGGATCCCGTGGCGAGATCTTCCCCGTGAGCAGTTCGGTCCCTGGCAGACGGTGTGGAAGCGCCATTACCTCTACGCCCGCCTCGGTGTTTGGGACCGGATCCATGCCGCACTGATGGCGCAGGCCGATGCCGCGGGCGATATCGAGTGGATGGTCTCGGTGGACTCGACGATCAACCGAGCTCATCAGCACGGCACCAACACGACGCGTCCTGACCAGCCCACAGGGGGCGACGGCGAACCACAACAATCCGTCTCCTGAAGAGCCTGATGGGCACGCTATCGGGCGCTCGCGCGGCGGGCTGGGCAGCAAGATCCACGCCGCCGTCGACGGCAACGGAATGCCGTTGGCGATCGTGCTCACCGGCGGACAGCGTCACGACGGCGCGATGCTCCTCGAGGTCCTCGACGACATCCGCGTTCCCCGTCTGGGGCCTGGCCGCCCCCGGATCCGGCCCGACGCCGTCGTTGCGGATAAGGCCTACTCCTCGGGCAAGACCCGCCGGATGCTCGCCGCCAGGGGCATCAAAACGGTGATTCCCCAGAAATCCGACGAGATCGCCTCACGCAAGAAGAAGGGCACTCGCGGCGGACGCCCGCCTGCGCTCGACCAGGTCGCCTATGCCGGCCGCAATGTCGTCGAACGACAGTTCGGACTGGCCAAGCAATGGCGCGGGATCGCCACCCGCTATGACAAGCACGCCATCGCCTACCGAGCCGGCGTCGTCCTCTGCGCCGTCATCGCCTGGCTACGCAAATAGGAGACGCGCCCTAGCCCGCACCCATCGCGGTCGTCGCGGCCGCAAGGACGACCCGGCCTGGGCCCACCGGATGCTGTTGCTACGCGGCGCTGACACCCTCACTCCACGGGCCTGGGAGCGGTTGGAGACGGTGTTCCGCACCGATGACCCCACCGACGAGCTCTCCGCCGCCTGGGGCATCAAGGAGCAGCTCCGCCGCCTATTGGCGACCGACACCCTGGCTCAGGCCTGGGAGGAACGGATGCGGATGGGCTACTTCGTGCAGATCGCGAATATGCCCGAGGCGACCAAGCTCTACGACACCGTCGTGACCTGGTGGGACGCGATCGAGGTCCTCATCGTCACCGGCGCGACCACCGCTCGAGTCGAGGCCGCGAATACCGGCATCAAGAACATCAAACGCACTGGCCGCGGCTTCCGCAACGCCGAGAACTACCGGATGCGTATCCTGCTGACCAGCGCCACGAGAACCGTAGCGTGAATACCCGCTACAGCAGGGTCATTCACCATGAACCGCGAAGAGCCACATTAATAAACTTCTCTCTCTTCGATCAGGCGGGTGATTCGTGTTTCGTCACCTCGCGTCGCGACGCCGCCGACGTGGGGGAATGCTTCCAGGCGGCGCAGCCCGGAGCCGGAGAGGTCCAGGCCGTAGATCGCCACCTCGGCGGGCGTGCTGCTGAGAGCGAGCGATGCTCCGATGGTGCGTAGGAGGGTCGTGCGGCCGGACTGGGGCGCTCCGGTGATCACGAGGTGACGAGCGATCCTCCGCACGGACCAGCCCGCTTTCGACGGCCGGTATAGCGATGGGGGAGCGCGGCGGCCTCCTTCAGGCTTCGGGCCCGCTGGCTCGGGGCGCTGCGCAGGTCGAAGGCGCGACGCAGGTCTTTCTCGTGCAGGGGCGCCGGTGAATAGCCCATGAGGTCGTTGCCGCGAGCGATGATCGAGACGACCGCCGCAGCGGTGTTGCGGGTGCTCGCCTTCCGTCGCAGCACCGCATCATCGAGCTGGGCGACGCGCACCAGTAGGCGCCGGCAGGCGGTGAGGAGCTCGTCGCTCTCGGCGGATCCGGGCCGCTGCTCGAGAAGTGCGGTCACCCCCTCGACCAGGTGCGCGTCGATCTCGGCGGCGAGGCCGCGCAGCTCCTCGGGGAACAGCGCGAGCGCGAGCTCCTCGGTGGGCAGCGGCGTGGTGTCGAGCTCTGCGAGCACCTCGAAGCCGCCGGCGCGCAGGGCGAGGTCCGCCAGTCGCAGCGCGGTGGAGTCCTCGAGCTCGAGCGCGTAGTCGACCTGCTCCTCGAGTCGCCGCGCGCGCATGTGCGGATCAGCGCGACGGGCCGGGAACTCCTCGAGCAGCGGGGTGAGCGCGGACAGGGTCTGCGCGATGACGGACGGCTCCTCGCCCTTGCGCTCGAGCGACCAGCCGACAAGCGCCGGCAGGGCAGCGGGGATCTGCGCTACCGCCGCCTTGGAGAGCATCGGCACCGTGGGAAGGACCTCCGAGAGGATCCACTCGGCGAGCTCCGAATCCCAGCCCAGCGGATCGCCGAAGCTCGCGTCGAGCAGGATCATCAGGTAGGCGGCCAGATCCTCCACCGCCTTGCCCGGTTTCAGGTCGGCGGCGTGCTCGGAGACCGTGAACTCTTGGACCAGGTCGGTGCCGTCCTCGAGGATCCATGGCGGCCGCTCGGGGGTCGTCAGCGACGCACCGAGGGGTCCGCTGAGCAGGTCGTTCTCGTCGTACCCCGTCCCGCCCTCGGGCATCCGGCCCACGACGAACTCCACGAAGGGCCGCAGCATCGGCCACTGCTCCCAGTCGGCGGATTGCTCCACCTCCGCCGAAGTGTTGGCGAGGGCCTGGCTGAAGCGGGCGCGCGCATCCGCCGTGGTGACGACCTCGAGGACCGCGTCCAAGGAGCCCCCCTCCCTCGCCATGATCTCCCGGTACTTCCGGATGACCTCCGCCATGGACTCGCCGACCACGAAGGTGTCCTTGACGTACGGCGACGGACTCCACGGGATGTAGGAGATGAGCACGGCCCGCACGCCGCGGGGGAGGACCAGCTCCACCATCAGGTTCTCCCCGGCGCCGTCGGAGAAGGCGACTGCCTCGGCGACGGACGCCTGCGCGAGCCCGGAGACCTGCGGCGGCATCGGCTGGCGCCGGGCGGTGAGTCCCACCTGCGCCCGGGAGCGGAGACCCTCATCGGGGCTCATCGCGGCGACCATGTGCAGCAGCGCGGTGGTCTCCGCGACGTTGATCTCGAGGAAGGTGTCGAGCAGGTCCACCCCCTCGGGCAGCACCTCGGCCTGGTGCTCCAGATTCGCGAGCTCCGTGACCAACGGCGCCGCAGCCACCCAGAACGCGGACGGATCATCGGAACGCAGCGCTGGGCGGAGCGCCCGGATCAGAGGGTTCTCCGCCGCTGGTTCGACGGGGGAGGGCGCATGTCGTGAAGTGTGTAGAGCATGGCGGTTCGAGCGCTGGCGGGCGACGCCCCGTCCGAGCGGGTGGCGGTCATGGCGACGTCGGCTCATGGGGACATTCCATCAGGTGCGGGCCGACGGGGCGAGGAGGCGGGGCGCGAGATGGATGACGCTCAGTTCCGGTTCCGCCCGAAGATTTCGCTCCCGCGGCTGCACGGAGACGCCGAGAGAAACAGCGGGACCGGAGCTTCGCGAGGCGAGGAGCTCCGGTCGCGGCCGCCGAACGTCACGGCACCCCGGCTCAGGCCGGGTCGACGCCCTTGCCGGAGGGGGAGACCAGGATCTTCACGGCCGTCTCGTTGCGATGGATGAGGGTGTCGAACCCCTTGTCGATCAGGTCCTCGAGCTGGATGCGCCCGGTGATGAAGGGAGCGAGATCGATCTTGCCGCTCTCCACGAGCTCGATGACCGCCGGGTGGTTGTTGACGTATCCGATCGATCCACGCAGGTCGATCTCCTTCATCACCAGCTTGTGCATGTCGAAGTCGGAGCGGTGGCCCCAGATCGAGATGTTCAGCAGCACCCCGGTGGGTCGCAGCGCATCCATCAGGGTGTCCAGCACCGCCTGCACGCTGGTGGCCTCGAAGGCGATGTCCGCGCCCTTGCCGCCGGTGAGGTCGTGCACCTCCTGGGCCACGTCGACTGCGGCCGGGTCCAGTGCGTGATCGGCGGCGCCGGAGTCCAGGGCCTTCTGGCGGCGCAACGAGGAGAGCTCGGAGATCACCACTGTCACGCCCAGGGCCCGCAGCACCGCACCGGTGAGCAGTCCGATGGGGCCGGCGCCGCCGATCACGGCGATGTCACCGGCCTTCGCGCCGGAGCGCTGTACTCCGTGATAGGCGACGGCGAGCGGCTCGATGAGCGCGGCCTGGTCCAGCGGGATGCTGGGATCGATCTTGTGGACCCAGCGGCGACGGACGGCGAGCTTCTCGGCCAGACCGCCTCCGCCGCCGCCGAGGCCGATGAAGTTCATTCCCTCGGAGAGGTGGTAGTCGGTCGAGTCCGGACCGGTGTCGGTGCCGTCTTTGAGGATGTAGGGCTCGACGACCACCGTGTCACCCACCTCGAGGTCGGTGATGCCCTCGCCGAGCGCCGCCACGACCCCGGAGAATTCGTGGCCGAGCGTCACCGGGGCCGTCTCTCCGGTCCAGGACGTCGGCGTGTCCGGGGTGGGACAGAAGATCGGACCGTCCAGGTACTCATGCAGATCGGTGCCGCAGATCCCACAGAAGGCGACGTCGATGAGCACCTCGCCAGCGCCGGCGGTGGGTTCGTCGATCTCCTCGATGCGGATGTCCTTGTTGCCGTAATAGCGTGCTGCGCGCACGGTGATCAACCCTCTCGACTTCGCTCTCCGGTCGCTTCTCGCCCGGGGAAGTGATGGCATCGATCGTAGCGAGCCGGATGAGATGCGGAGGGGGACCAACGTCGCTCCGAGCGGAGCGGCACGATGACCTGAGGACGACAACCCCCGACGAGTTCCGCGAGGACCGCTCATGAGCGCAGAATGGCCCGGCATCCTCGATCCCGAGGTGATGAACGAGAGCATCGTCGAGGCATCCCACCGCCTCGCGGACGCCGCGAAGGCCGGCCGCTGGGAGGTGGTGCTCGACCTCCTCGAGTCGGGGCAGGCGCAGGACGCCAACCAGTGGCGGTTCGGCGGGACGACCTGGTTCACCCCGCTGCACCAGGCAGCGTGGCTCGGGGCCCCGGTCGAGGTCGCCGAGCACCTGATCCGGCTCGGCGCGTGGCGCTCGCTCCGGACGGCCGACGGCGCCCGGGCGGTCGATCTCGCAAGGACGCGCGGCCACCGTCACCTGCTCGAGATCCTCGCCATACCGGAGCTGACCGAGCGGGAGCAGCAGACGTTCGCAGCGTGGGATCAGCACGTGGCCGACCTGATCGCGGAGCGCACCCGGAGCCTCGATCCCGTGCGGTCCCGCCCGGTGCCCACCGAGGTGATCGCCCTGGACCGGCTCGAGTCGCTCTGGTTCCCCTATCCAGGGATGTACGGCGGCTTCCGCATGTCGATCGAGGAGGACCGGCTCGTGGTGGCGAGCTGGAGCCGGGTCGTCGACGGCTCCGGGCAGAGGCACGTCATCACCGAGAGCGGGTGCGAGCTCGTCGAGGAAGGGTTCGTCTGAGCCGTCGTCGGCACGTCGGCGTGCTCGCTCCTCCCACCTGGTCCGCCGCTCCCGCCGCGCGTAGCCTGGGGGCACCACGACAGGGAGGCCTCGCCATGACCGCTCGATCCGGAGATCCCACGCACGAACCGTTCCCCGGACCCGGGGAACCGCCCGTCCCACAGCTTGAGGACGATCAGACGGCGGCGCCCCGCCCGGAGGAGGAGATCGCGGATCAGCTGCGGTCCGAGCCCGCTCCGGACGGCCGCCCGCACGACGGCTGACACGCGGCGCACCGCACGAGCTCAGGTCGCTCCGGTGGGACCATGGCTCCATGGCGCATACGGAGCAGCTTCTCGTCGAGATCAGGGGTGCCCTCGATCAGCTGTCCCGCACCAGCAGTGCGCGCGCAGCTGGATGACGAAGCCCCGGTCGCCGAGATGCTCGGCCACTGGTTCAGCGCCGACGGGGGCGTGGTCGCGCAGGACGTCACCCGGATGAGCGTGACGACCGAGATCCATCAGCTCAGTGCGGCGCCGCATGTCGTAGCTGTGGCGGCGGGCAGTGAGAAGGCGCAGGCGATCATGGGGGTCGCGCGTTCAGGGCTGATCACGGGGTTGGTGACGGATCGGCGCGCGGCGGAGCGGATGTTAGAGATCGCAGGGGCGGGTTAGCGCAGCGGGGCAGGCTCTCCACGCCACCCGCTTCGGTGGCGGTGAGTCATACTTTTACTGCTACGGCACCTAGCACTTCAATGAAGCAGGTTCGGACCCGGTTGAAGCGTCGGTCTCACCTGAGGCGCCGTAGAACGGCCAGGCACTCGGATCTGAATGCCAGGTCAGGTGAGCGACTTCCCATTGTGCCTGAACAGGATCCACTCCAGGCGCGACGCATCGATCGCTAGGGCAGCAGCCCATCCGTGGATCTCTTCAACATACTTTTGGTACCGCTTCTTCCAGAGGCGTGTCCCCGCAATGTCCTTGGTGGACAACTCAAGCGTGTCGTTCAACGTGCTTAGGACGCGATCGTCGAGGATCAGCGGTTGCCATTCGCGCTCCTCCTTCGTCCCGGCAAATGCGAACCACTTCGTGAAGAAGGAGCGACGGACGCCTGCGCAACGCCAGGCTCCGTAGGCCTCCGCCATCGCGGAGGGATCATCACCGCTGCGGAGAATCTGAGCTGTCGCAGAGAGCGAGTGAACGAGATTCTCTCGGTCCTCGAACGCCGCGCGGGTGTGACGTAGAGTTCGAGACCCACTGGTTCCGGAACCCCATGCTTGTACAAGGAGAAACGCGCGGAGCATACTCTCCGGATTGTCAGTTGCGGCAATGCTCGCGGCACCATGTACTCGTTGGCGGTCGGTTACTCGATCACCTGAAACTGACTCACTTGACCCGGTCAGTTCGGAGTCGGTCAGCACATCGAGCGCCGAGGTTGAATCCGGTATCTCGTTCAACTCTTGAATCCATGTGGCAGGCCGGAAGCGGACAGCCGGTTGCTCCCGACCTTCGTACTTGGCTACCAGAACGCGCAACGCCGTGAGAGTCTCCATTATGCGATGATCGCATGGTCCCGTCGGCTTCGTGGTGGTGTCAAAGCGTGGAAGCAACGTGGGGTTCGTCGGCCAGTAATCGAGCGAATGCTTCGGTCGGTGTGAGGTAGCCTAGCCTGCCGCGGGGTCGGTTGTTGATCTCCTCAGCGATGGTCGTGAGGAAAGGCTGGTGGTCGGGGATCACGGTGCCCTTGGGGAGGTACTCCCGGTAGAGCCGGTTCGTGTTCTCGTTGGACGGCCGCTGCCACGGCGAGTAGGGATCGGCGAAGTAGACCGGCATGTCCGTCGCCAGGGAAACCTTCGCGTGCTGGGCCATCTCGCTGCCCTGGTCCCACGCCAGCGATGCCTGCATCATCTTGGGCAGCTTGGTGAAGTACTCGATGACCGCGTCCGCGGTGCCCTCGGCGTGCTTCGAGGGGAGGGCGAGCAGACCGGTGAACCCGCTCATCCGCTCCACTAGCGTCTCGGCGCACGAAGTGCCGTTCTTCCCGATGAACAGGTCTCCCTCCCAGTGCCCGGGCACCCGCCGCTTCGCGGCGTCCTCACCTCGTTCCGCGATCGGGACCATCCCCACGATCGGACCACCGCGCGTCCGGCCGGTGGTGCGGGGCCGGCGCTTGGTCCGCTTGGACTGCGAGAAGATCCCAGGCTTCGCGAGCTCCCCGCGGGGGATCGCGTAGATGTACTGGTAGATCGCTTCTCCGCTGACGGTGCGGCCCTGAGCGTCGGGAAAGTTCGCCATGCGTTCAACGGTTGGGTCTGCCGCCTCCAGACGCAAGCGGCCCGCGATCTCGTTCGGGGTCCATGACGCGGCGAGGTCCGCGTTCACCCTCGCCTCGAGCACGGGATCCGCGGCGATCTTCCGGGTCTGCGGACGGGCCCGGCGGTGCTGCGCTTTCACGTCCGCGGTCACGGCCTGGTAGCCGCGAGTCTTCGTCGTGTTCCGCCGGATCTCACGAGAGACCACTGAGGGGCATCGCCCCAGGTGAGCAGCTATTCGACGGACTTCCTACCCAGCCTTCGCTGCCGTCGAGATCTCCGACCGATCCGAAGACGTCAGCCCCTGCGGCACCATCCCCGGCCGCCTCGTCTCAAGCCCCCATCGTCCGGGAGTGTTGCTACGACGCTATGACACCACCCATCACGCAGAGTCGGTGCGGTGACCGCTGACGCGGAAGCGCCACCACACAAAGATGCCTAGGGCTAGCCTCAAGGTGTTGCCGACCGTCGCGAGGAGTTCATCAATGCCCGCCCCCACCTGGAACCAGTACATGGTCCCCTCCCTCCGGGTGCTCGCCGATGGGGAGGTGCGGCGCACCCGAGAGATCGTCACGGCCGCCGCAGATCTGCTCAATGTGACGGCGGACGAGCGCGCGATCGTCATCCCCTCGGGGCAAGAGCAGTGGGTGAATCGAGGGAACTGGGCACTGTCCTATCTGGCGAGAGCGGGTGCCGTCGAGCGCCCTAGCCGGGGCCGGTATCTCATCACCGAAGTCGGGCGAAGACTCCTTACTCAGCATCCCGCAGGAATGACGGAGAAGGATCTTCGCAACGTGCCGGGTTACGAGTCACCGCACGCGAAGCGAGCAGCGGTCCAGGCACCACCGGTCGCACAGCCCGAGGTGGCGGAGGTTGATGATTCTGCGCTCGATCCGGATGAGCAGATCGCAGCTGGGGTCGCTCGGATCAACGCGAATGTCGCCGGGGAACTGCTTTCGCGCATCCAGGGCCAGGAGCCGGAGTTCTTCGAGCAGGCCGTGCTGGACCTGCTGATGGCGATGGGGTACGGCGGTGCCGAGGGATCCGCCTCCCGCACCCAGCTCTCGCGGGACGGAGGGATCGACGGGATCATCGACCAGGACGCACTGGGTCTCTCGCGCATCTATGTGCAGGCGAAGCGATATGCCTCGGACAACACCGTCGGCCGGCCGGCGATCCAGGAGTTCGTCGGTGCACTGGCGGGCAACGCCGCCAATCAGGGAGTCTTCATCACCACCAGCCGCTTCAGCACAGACGCTCAGCGGTACGTGGAACAGGTGCCCAACCGCATCGTTCTCATGGACGGGGAACGGCTCACCAGGATGATGATCCGCTACGGAGTCGGAGTGCAGGTGAAGCACACGGTGCAGATGGTGGAGATCGACGAGGATTTCTTCGAGTGATGGCCCGCGAACTGCGGCAGGAAGTCGCTCGATTCGAGGCAAGAACTGAAGCGGACCCCCGTCGATACACTCAACCTGCGCAGGGAGGCTGATGTCGGCGAGGGCCAGAAGCGTCAACGAGTATGGAGATCGCCCTCACCACCTTGCGCGCCTCGCAGGGGCCCCGACCTCAGCGACCGTGAGCACCCAAGCCAGGTAAACCTCCTGAGACTGGAGGGCCGTAGCCACCGTAGATCGGTGTGCGGGAGCGGACCAGCAGTCGCTCGTCCTCGTCTAGCGGTCTTGTCCGAGCGGCGTTCGCCCGGGCATGCGCGGCCTCGTTCAATTGCCGCCGCACTGCGGGCGCAAGCTTCGCCCCGGACACCGGAATGCCGCCTTTACTTTTCTTCTTCCGCTTCTTCTTACCCTTGGTGGGTGCAGGAGGGATGACGAGTTGCAGGCGCTCGATGCCCTTGATGATCTGATGTGCGCGGTCCCCGGCGGGACGCGCGACCGATGACGGGTACGAGCCGGTCTGGAGGGTCCGCATTGCGCTGCGCGCAACGATGAGGAGTCGGTCTCGCTCCACCGGCGTCATCCCACGGGCTTGTTTCAGGACCGCGGCGGGTTCGCGACGGAGCAGTTCGGGGAGTCCCGGACCATCAGATTCGCGGCGTCTCTCGCGCATGGCGGGCGCGGGTGACGGCCTGGGTGGGGCGGGGGGCACTCGAGACGTCCCGGCTGGCCTGGGAGCCGTGCGTGACATGTTTGGCGCTGGCGCTGGCGAGAGTGCAGGCTTCGGTCCGGTAGGTCGTCGAGAAGTCCCGCGGGACTGCAGTTCCGCTACAGGAGCCTTGCGAGGAGCCGGTGCCTGATGGTGGCTATCGGATCGTGGTTCCCGGGCAGGTGGGACGGCGTCCACGGCGTCGTCGCGCGCACGGTGCGCCCGTGCCTGCACAGGCGTCGGCGGGTGTCCATGGAGTGTGTCCTGGAGAGCCATCGCGTCCCGGGCAGCCTCGACTGCGGTTGTCGACTCGAGTTCGCCCTGCAACGCTCGGCGCACGTAATCCGAGCTCATCTCCTGCAGAGCCCTCAGAACGCCATCGCTCACGGCCCCGGCGACGTTCTGGTGCATCGGTGACACGGAATGGCTCCTTTCTCAGACTTCCCCCTAAGTATCCGATGTTTGGACGAGTCCCGTTGGGAGTTCCGGGAATGCCGACCGTTGAGCATGCCAATCGGATGCATCGTGGCGATGGGGCGAATAGATCACCTGTGCAACTTCGTCGTCGACGCAGAGGGCAAGTGCTCCCCGACATGCCCGACGTAGATCGCCCCATCGCTCCTGACCTGGTCGTGGTAGTGGATCCGTAGCCTCTTCTCACTCGTCCACGTGTAGGGCTTGAAATGGGCCCACATGTGCACCATCCCGCTCTGTTCCACGCTCGATGGAACGGGGAGGAGCCGAGCCTTCCGGTACCGGTTGTCCTGCTTGGTGGAGCCGGTCTCGCCTCGGGAGTGCTTGTTCGGCGGGACGCGGAACTGGCCCAGCGGGCCGGATTCGCAGAAGTCGTGGACATCCCGATCCCACGTCCCTGCGCGGACCGCATTCCGATACGCCGCGAGAGTCCCGAGGGCGTCCCAGGCCGCGGTCAGGGCGGATCCGTCGGCGTCGACAGTTTCTAGATCCTTAATCTTCTTCACGGAGGCAGTGAGGATGATGCCGTGGTCGGAGAGGTCCCTTCTGTCAGCCAGCATCTCCCACGTCGCCGGGCACTCGCCGAGAGGATTCTGCGGCGCGCCTTGGTCGGTGAACGAATACGCGGCTTCGGGATTGCGCTCCGCAACCTTCGAGCGCAGGTATTCGATCTCGCGCCTGGCTCGGCCGTAATCGTCCTCGAGCCGGCTCAGCGCCTTGCGCGCTTCGATCTTGTCGGACCGCTCAGTGAGTACGTCCTCCTCGAGGCCCTCGATGCGGGTCTGCAAGCTGTCGTTGGTGTCGAGGAGGGTATCGATTGCGGACTGGTCCGGGACGGTCCGCGTCGCCAGCTCGAGGAGTCCGAGCAGCGACTCCTCGTCGATGCCGTCGAGCATCAGCGTTTCCTGCACGGTGCGAAGGCTCTGCGTAGATGCCGCGAGCGCAGACTGTGACGCGGTGAGCTCCCGCCGGAGATGCTCGATTTCCTGTATTGGTGCCTCGGGCGCGGTTAAGACCTCAGGGACGGGCGGCGGCGCCGTCTGTGCGCCCTCGTCCCGCCGGAGTGCCGGGGCCTGCCGCAACTCGGAGAGCTCACGCTGTCTGGTGGCAAAGAGCTCGCGGCGCTCGCTAAGTGACACGGGTGCAGGAGTGACTGCTGCTCGGAGCTTGCCGCTAGCGATCCGGTCGAATGCGCGGGACCATTCGCGCGCCGCCGACGGGAGGGAAAGTGGCTGCGAGGCGGCATGCTGACGGACGAAACTCTCGATGGTCTTTGCGACGGCCCTGTCGTCGTCAGCCAGTGACCGGTGGCTGAGCCAGCGCGCTGTCTTGGCGGTCAACGGGTCGGAGAGATCGGCGCCCGCGGGGTAGGTCCGCAAGGTGCCGGGAAGGACGGCTTGGAGCCGATGTCGGCTTGCGAGCTCTTGGGCGGCGTGCGGAGCGAGGGAGATGACGTGGGCGATGCCGACGGTCCGCGTCGTCCACCGGTCGACGAGGGCGTTCCAGGAGTCGAAGGGGACGTCATCGAGTGGGGCCGCGACGATCACCGGGAGGCGCCGGTCTGGGGAGCCGATCAAAGCCTCAAGGGCTTCGAGACCCTCCACAGAGGTGTACTCGGACTGGGAGCGGAGCGCGGTGACGTCTGCGAACTCGACTACGTCGAGGAATTGGCCCGCAACGGCTGGTTTCCTCACCACCCTGCTCGGGTCGCTGCAGGTGACCGTGATCTGAAGCCAACCACCGCGAAGGCTCTCGACGGCGAGCACCGTCACGATGAAGGTGCCGTCCCTATTGGTGTTCCAGACTCGGAGCCGCACCCCGCGGCTCTTGCTCGCCGTGCGGTGTAGCGTCTGCGCCCGCTTGGAATGGTCTGGGGTGTGGACGTCGCCGTCCACAGAGAGGTCGACGTCCAGGCCTAGGGCGTGTCTCCTTTAATGACGAGTTCACCGCTGGGACGCTGTATGAGTGACTACACAGCAACGACCCTTCCGATATCGTCTCGTGAGTAGTGATGAGTATCATGATGTCATGCGAGTGATAAAGGATGCGGAATGAGTGACCAGTTCTCGGTACGGGTCTCGGTACGCGGGTATGAGATTGACGGCAACGGTCACGTGTCCTCTGCGGTGCTGATGCAATACGGGCAGCACTCTCGTTGGGAAGCGCTACAGGCAGCCGGGATCGATTACGACGTGTTGACTGCACGCCGAGTCGGCCCTGTCAGTCTTGAAGAGACGATTCGGTATCGTCACGAGGTTCTCGCCGGAGACGAACTTGACGTGACTTGTTCCTACCATTGGGGTGAAGGACATACGTTCCGAATCGAGCAAGAGCTTCGCCGCATCGACGGAATCCTTCTCGCCGAGATCGCAAACATCGGTGGGGTACTTGACTTGAATAGCCGCCGTCTTGTGCCCGATCCTGCCTCATATTGGCGGCAGGCCGCCGCTCGTCCCGATGTAATCGGACTCTGAGTGACTCGGCGACGCGACCGGTGTAGCCGTTTACGTGTGCCTCTGGTTCGCACCGGCGTTGCACGCCGGCGATCCATTCCTCGTCGCCGCAACACTCGCCGTCGCAGGGCTGGTTCTGGGCGCGGCGGTCATCGGCCATTCTCCGTCCGCTGTCCAGGCGCAGGCTTAGGTCGCGAAGCGCGACGTCCGCACGTCGCTGGACTGCGACGGGGCGGCACACGATTGTTCTGCAGAAATGTATTGGCATGATGCAACCGCAAGACCGATCAGAGAGAGTCGGTTCCGACCCAGCTGCGATACAGATCGAGGTCGACGTTGCTGCCGCACACGATGGTGACCACGTGTCGACCGGCGAAGCGGTCACGGTCTTCGAGGATCGCCGCGATACCGAGGGCTGCCGAGGGTTCGACGACAAGCCCGGCATGCTCGAAGAGCATCCGCATGCCCGTGATGATCGAGGCCTCGTCGACCAGGACGGCGTCATCAGCGACCAGGAGGAGGTCATCCAGGACGGCGAGGATAGGGCGTCGGGCGGCAACGCCGTCAGCGATCGTGTCAGTCGAGCCGGTGGTAACCACGCGGCGCTGGTGCCACGAGCGCGTCATCGCCGGCGCGCCCTCGGGCTGGACGCAGATCACCTCGGTCCCTGGCGCGCAAGACTTCACCACATGCCCCACGCCGGTCACCAGCGCCCCACCGCCCAGAGCGATCAGGACCACGTCGAACGACGACAATGCCTCCACCAGTTCCAGGCCGATGGTCGCAGCGCCCTCGCACGTCTCGATGTCGAGGCTGTCCTCGACTAGACGGATGCCCTCGTCCTTGGAGATGGCCGCTGCGCGTTCGCGGGCCAGCTCGTGGTCACCGTCTACCAGCTCCAGCCTGGCTCCAAGAGCGCGGATGCGATCGAGCTTCGTCGCCGTCGCATGTCGGGATGCCACGACGGTGGCTGCGAGCCCCCGTTCGCGGCCGGACCAGGCCAGGGCTTGACCGAGGTTGCCTGCGCTGGCGCACACCACGGCCTCCTTGCCTCGGTCGGCGAGCTGGCTCGCCACCAGCTCAGTGCCGCGGGCTTTGAAGCTGCGGACCGGGTTCGCCGTCTCGAGCTTGATGCTCACCGTGCACCCCAAACCCGGCTCCAGTGCTTCGCAGCGATACAGCGGAGTGTCGAGGAAGACGGGATCGATGACATCTCGAGCAGCACGGATCCGGCCAGTGTCGAGACGTGCCCCTGTCGGTTTATCGCACCTCGACTCCGGCGCGCGATCTGTGGGCGGACGTGCCATGCTCGATCCCCTATTTCTTGGTCGTGGCGGTGCTATTGTTCCGGTCCTCACTGACGAACTCGGTCGGGTCCTCAGTCTCAACAGCATGATTCTCAAGAGAGTCCGCGTCCTTTGGACCGAGGCGGTTCAGGGCAGTGTCAAGCCCCGGTTTTGGTGGAGGGTCGGTTATCTGGCGTTGAGGGTCTCGGGGAGCGGTTCGGGAACGGTCGTGGAGGAGGCGTCGCGGAAGGCCTGCGGTGTGAGACCGCCGAGCGAGAGATGGGGCCGGAAGGTGTTGAACCAGTGGACCCATTCCGCGGTCGCGATCTCGACGTCGTCGATGCCCTTCCAAGGACCGAGGTTCCGGATGACCTCGGCTTTGAACAGCGAGTTCAGGGCCTCGGCCAGCGCATTGACGCTCCTATAGTTGTCAACTCGCGATTTCGCCGGTGCGGGGGTTGACCTTGATGAGGTGGTAGA
>NZ_BAAAIR010000040.1:0-41932 GCF_039526165.1 Brachybacterium tyrofermentans | reverse complement strand
CAACAAATAAACACGCTATTGAGATATCAAACAACACGCGCACTCGGACTTCCAAGCCGTTAAGCTCTTCGCTCCGGGGCAACCTCTATAACTTACGAGGTGCGGCGCTCCGTGTCAACTCGATGCGGTGTGATCCGCGCCTCACTGAACTTCGGAGGGACCTGCATACCTGCTCAGTACGGTTTTCTCGGTTCAACCTCTCGGCCGTTCCTCGTTCCCGTTCTGCTGGGCACGAGGAAGAACATTACGCAGATCCCCGGGGAGCGTCAAGCCAGAACGACCCTTTCAGCGGTGTCCTGCGCCACACTCGCCTGTCATGGAGCAAACGTGCAGGTCACCGTACCGATCTGAGGTGGAGTCCGGCCAGATCGTGCCTACGTGCGGCGTCGACGGACTCCGCGGCCCCTCTCGGAGCAACTTCAGATGTGAGGCACGACCCCTCGGTGCAGCGCCACGATCCCCCCGGTCAGATTCCGGAACTGCGCTCTCCCCAGCCCTGCGTCCATGAACCACGCGCGCAGTGACTCCTGGTCCGGCCACTCGAGGATGGACTCGGCAAGGTAGTCGTACGCGTCCGCGCTCGTGGCGACGCGTCGCGCGAGCGCCGGCACAGCGCGCAACAGGTACTTCTCGTACACCGTGCGGACGATGCGGGAGCTCGGCGTCGAGAACTCGCACACCACGACACGGCCGCCCGGCTTCACGACTCTGGCCATCTCGGCGAGGGCGAGCTTGGGCTCATGGACGTTGCGCAGACCGAAGGAGATGACTGCGGCGTCGAAGGAGTCATCGCCGAACGGGAGGTGCTGGGCATCGGCGCCGACGAACGGGACCGGTGCCCCGCGTCGCCGCCCCTCCGCCATCATCCCCAACGAGAAGTCCGCGGCGACGACCTGGGCTCCGGTGCGCGCGATCGCCGTGGTGGACGTTCCGGTGCCCGCAGCGAGGTCGAGCACGGTGTCGCCCGCTTCGACGTCGAGCGATTCGACCATCTCCGCCCGCCACATCCGGACCTGGCCCAGGGCGGCGACATCGTTCGTGAGGTCATAGCGCTTGGCGATGCTGTCGAACATCCCTGCGACGTCATACGGCTGCTTCTCGAGATCGGCACGGCTCATGCCCTGATCTTGCCACGCCGGGCCGTTCGGCACGGACCGCTGCGAGGGACGGCGCGCTCCCCTGGCAGGATAGGAGGGCGTGCTGCCGGACCCGCCGGCGGCACCGCCCCGCATCACGAGGAGTTTGCCGATGTCCGATGCCCGTACCATCCGTGCCGACACGATCCGCGGTCTGTCGATCCCTCAGGGTCTGCTTCCCGCGGATGGTCGCTTCGGTTCCGGCCCCTCCCGCATCCGTGACGCACAGATGGAGACGCTGAGCTCTGTATCTCGCACGGTCATGGGCACCTCCCATCGCCAGGCACCGGTGAAGCAGTACGTCGCACGGATCCGCGCCGGCCTGCGGGAGCTGTTCTCCCTGCCCGACGACTACGAGGTCGTGCTCGGCAACGGGGGGTCCACGGCGTTCTGGGACGTCGCCGCCTTCGGGCTGATCGAGAAGCGCTCCCAGCACCTGGTGCTCGGCGAGTTCTCCCAGAAGTTCGCCGGCGAGGTCGCCGGGGCTCCACATCTGGGTGATCCCGAGATCATCCAGGTCGATCCCGGCGCCTGCCCGGTGCCGACGGCCCGGGAGGACGTCGACGCCTACGCCTGGCCCCACAACGAGACCTCCACCGGGGTGATGGTCCCTGTGCGACGACCGGACGGGGCACACGCTGATCAGCTCGTCCTCGTCGACGCTACCTCCGCGGCCGGTGGCGCGATGATCGACATCACCGAGACCGACGCGTACTACTTCGCGCCGCAGAAGGCCTTCGCCTCGGACGGCGGGCTGTGGCTGAGCGTCCTCTCCCCTGCCGCTATCGAGCGGGCAGAGCGACTCGCCGCGGGCACGGACCGATGGATCCCGTCGTTCCTCTCCCTCACCAGCGCCATCGACAATTCCCGCAAGGATCAGACGCTCAACACCCCTGCCGTGGCGACCTTGGTGCTGCTGGCCGAGCAGATCGAGTGGATGCTCGCCCAGGGCGGCCTCGCCTGGGCTGATGCCCGCACTCGGACCACGAGCGGGATGGTGCAGGCGTGGGCCGCTGGGCGTGGGGAGATCACGCCCTTCGTCACCGACGCCGCGGCTCGCTCGCAGGTGGTGACCACCCTGGACATCGACGAGTCGATCGATGCCACGGCCGTGACCTCTGTGCTGCGTGCCCACGGGATCGTCGACATCGAGCCCTACCGCAAGCTCGGACGCAACCAGCTCCGCATCGCGACCTTCCCCGCGGTGGAGGAGGCGGACGTGTCGGCCCTGCTCGCTGTGCTCGACCACGTGCTCGACCACAGCGCCTGATCTCTCCTTCTGGGCGGACCCGCACGACACGGCACGGGCCGTACTCCTCGTTCGAGGGGTACGGCCCGTGCTCTGTCATCGGGGCTTCTCGGTCGCCCATGCTGCGTGGGTGCCCGTTCCGCGCGGTCACTCGTTCTGCGAGCTCACTCGTTCCGCAGGGTCACTCGTTCTGGACGGTCACGTGTTCTGCAGGGTCACGTGTTCTGCAGGGTCACTAGTCCTGCACCGTCACCGGGGTGGATCGATGAGGGTGCGACGCAGCAGCTCGGTCGCGGCACGGAGAGTCTCCCGCTCCTCGAGGTCTGCGGACCCGATCCGGGCACGGAGCCAGCTGTCACGCTCGGCCCGGCCATGGAGCACCACCTGCTCCCCAGGATCCGTGAGCGTCACCAGCACCTGGCGACCATCACCCGGGTGCGTCGAGCGCACCACGAGACCGGCGTCCTCGAGCCGCCCGAGGATCCGGGTCATCACCGGAGGAGTCACATGCTCGAACTCCGCGAGCGCCCCCGGAGTCGACTCACCGGATCGATCCAGGAACGCGAGCACGGAGAACTGGGAGGCGGAGACGTCGTCCGACGCCGTGCGGGAGCGCAGGATGCGGGAGGAGACCAGCAGCACGCGGCGGAGCTCTGCCGCCAGCTCGGCGACCTCGGCCTGTCCGGCGACCTCGTCGTGCCCGGCGAGCTCGTCCGGTGCCCCGGGAGCGAGGTCGCTCGTCGGCCCGAGGCGGGTCGTGCTCCCGGGGCCGGACGCGGCAGCGCCCTCCTCCCCTGCCTGCGACTCCCCCGTCGTCACAGCAGGAGGCCTTCGATCGCACCGCGCAGGAAGTACACCACGAAGAGCGCGGCGATCACGTACATGAGCCAGTGCACCTCGCGGGCCTTGCCGCGCACGAGTCGGATCAGCACGTACATGAGGAAGCCGGCGCCCATGCCTACGGTGATCGAGTAGGCGAACGGCATGAGGATGATCGTGAGGAAGGCGGGCAGCGCGACCTCGACGTCGCTGAAGTCGATGTCCGTCACCTGGGTCATCATCAGGAATCCGACCATCACCAGTGCCGGGGTCGCGGCCTCGTAGGGCACGAGGGCGACCAGCGGCGCGAGGAAGGTGGTCAGCAGGAAGGCGACGCCGACGACGATCGAGGCCACTCCCGTGCGTGCGCCCTCGGCCACTCCCGACGTGGATTCGACGAAGCTCGTGTTCGACGAGACGCCGCCGACGCCGCCGGCGATCGCGGCGACGGAGTCCACGACGAGGATGCGCTGGGAGTGGGGCATATCGCCCTCGTCATCGACCAGCCCGGCCTCGGAGCCGACCGCGACCATGGTCCCCATGGTGTCGAAGAAGTCCGCCAGCAGCAGGGAGAAGACGATGACGAGTGCGCCGATCCCGCCTGCGGCGGTGATGCCACCGATCGGGTCGACCGTGAACAGGGTCGCGAAGTCCGGGGCCTGGATCGGGAACTCGCTGATGGCGGGGACGTTCATCGCCCAGCCACCGGGATTGCCGGGGTTCGTGCCGTCGGCCGCCGTGAAGGCACCGAGGTGGAGGAACCGTTCGAGGACGATCGACAGGACGGTGGCGCTCACGATCGCGATGAGGATCGCGCCGGGGACCTTGCGCACCCACAGCACGAACATGAGCAGGAGGCCCGCGACGAACACGAAGGTGGGCCAACCGGTGAGCGAGCCATCGTTGCCCAACTGCACCGGGGTGCCGGCAGCCGTGGTCACGAACTTGGCGTTGAACAGGCCGAGGAAGGCGATGAACAGGCCGATCCCCACGCCGATGGCGGTCTTGAGGAAGGGCGGAACGGCCATGAACACCGCTCGGCGGAAGCCCGTGAGGACGAGGACGAGGATCACCACGCCCTCGAGCACCACGAGGCCCATCGCCCCGGCCCAGGTCATCCCCGGCAGCGGCACCACCGAATAGGCGATGTAGGCATTGAGCCCGAGCCCGGTCGCCAGGGCGAGCGGGAACTTGGCCCACGCTCCCATGAAGATGCTCAGGAGCCCGGCGATCAGCGCGGTGCCGGCGGCCACGGCTGGGAGGTTGGGCTCCGCACCGCCGCCGAGGAACTGCCCGGTCGAGTCCGGGACAGTCCCGATGATCAGCGGGTTCAGCACCACGATGTAGCACATCGAGAAGAACGTGACGAGCCCTCCGCGGAGCTCACGGGAGAGGGTGGACCCTCGCTCGGAGATGTGGAAGAACCTATCGAATCCGCTACGAGGCGCTGCGACAGCGCCCGAGGACGGCGGGGAGGAAGGGGGTGAGGAGGGGTCGGCCTGCGTCATGGGAGCGATCGTATCCGGCCCCCGCCGACGCATTCACCCCTGATCCAGATCCTCAGCTGTGACGTGAGACCGGGTTCTCCGCCTCGAGGCTGCGTGAATACCGGTAGTAGTCGGCGAGCTCGAGCTGCGAGGCGGCCGACTCGTCGACCACGACGACGACATCAGGGTGCAGCTGCAGGCTGGATGCCGGCCACCGCGCGCTGATCGCACCCTCGACGAGATGCGCGACCGCTTCCGCCTTGTGCTCGCCCGAAGCGGTCAGCACGATCCTGCGGGCCTCGCGGATGGTTCCCAGCCCCTGGCTGAGCGCCCGGACCGGGACATCCGCCGCCTCCTCGAAGTAGCGGGCGTTGTCGGCGATCGTGCTCTGCGCCAGACCGACCACGCGCGTGCGCGAGCCCAGCGAGCTGCTCGGCTCGTTGAAGGCGATGTGTCCGTTGGATCCGATGCCGAGGATCTGCAGGTCCACTCCCCCGGCCGCGACGATACGGGCGTCATAGGCGGCGGCCTCCGCGACCGGATCAGCGGCGTCGCCCGCGGGCGAGACCACGGCCGCATCGTCGATGTCGATATGCGCCGTGAAGTTGTCGCGGATGAAGTGGTGGTAGCTCTGCTCGTGGCCGGCAGGAAGGCCCACGTACTCGTCGAGCAGAAATGCCTGCGCGGTGGCGAAGGAGAGCCCTTCCTCTCGATGGCGCCGGATCAGCTCCGTGTACGCCGGGACGGGAGAGGACCCCGTGGCCAGACCGAGAACGGCGCCGGTGTCCCCGGCGTCCCGCAGGGTCTTCTCGAAGACGTCGGCGACGACGCGTGCGCCCTCGGCGGCGTCGGTGACGATATGGATCTCCATGGAGTGCTTCCCTTCCGGCCGCGCGTGCCCTACCCCCGACACCCTGCTGACCGTTTGTGCTCATTCATTACCGGTTACGAGCTTACTCGGGCATCGCCATGGTGGACGACCCGCGCCGACGATGTGAGCAGTCCCCGCATGCACGGAGGCACCGTCACGCATAACGTGACGGTGCCTCCGTGACTCCGGGGCCGCGGGATGCGGACGCTCAGGCGTCCGATCCCGGCCGGATCACTTCTTCTTGCCGGAGTTCGCGGCGTACTCGAAGGCCGCGCGCGGCGTCGAGGACTGCGGGATGCCGATGATGTCGCGACGGGAGATCAGGTTGGTCGCCCAACCGGCGATGACCGCTGCCTTACGACCCAGGGTCGGCATGGCGTACACGTGGTAGGCGCGGGCCATGGCCCAGGCGGGGAGGCCGCGGATGTCGAGCTCCTTGTCGGCCACGTTGAGGCGGCCGACGCCCTTGTACATGCCCAGGGTCGCCATGACGCCGAGGTTCTTGTGGTAGTAGTCCACCATCGGGCGACCCTGCACGGAGCGCGCGATGTTGTCCGCCACGCGCTTGCCCTGACGTACGGCGTGCTGGGCGTTGGGCGGGCAGAACTTGCCCTCGCCGGAGGCGAGGTCGGGAACCGCGGCGCAGTCACCGGCGGCGAAGACGTTGTCCAGCGGGCCCTCGGCGCCGTTGACGCGGAGGTCTGCCAGTGCCTCGAGCTTGCCCATCATGGGGCCGCGCTCGGTGATGACCGGCAGGTCGGAGACGTCCGCGTCGGACAGGACCGGGTTGGGCTTCACGCCGGCGTTCCAGACCAGCAGTCCGGTCTCGAACTCGTCGCCGTCGCTGGTCTTGATCAGGCCGTCCTCGGCCGAGTTGAGGAAGGTCTCGAGCTTGACCTCGACGCCGCGCTCGCGCAGCTGGTTCAGCACGTAGGCGCGCTGGTCCTCGGTGAGCTCGGGGAACACGAAGGGGGCCGCGTCGATGAGCACGAAGCGGATGTCCGAGGCGTGCAGGTCGGGGTAGTAGCGCAGGGCGTCGCGGACCATGTCCTCGGTCTCGCTGACGGCTTCGCCGCCGGCGAAGCCGCCGCCGATGAAGGTGAAGGTGAGCAGACGCTTGCGGATCTTCGGGTCCTTGGTGGACGCCGCCTCGGCGAGGTTGGCGAGGATGCGGTCGCGCACGGCCACGGCCTCCTCGACCTGCTTGAAGCCGATGGCGTTCTCCGCGAGGCCCGGGATGGGCAGGAGGCGGGGAACGGCGCCGAGGCCGACGACCAGGTAGTCGTAGGAGATCTCGAGCTGCACGTCCTCCTCGGTGTTCACCACGACGGTGTTCTCCGAGCTGCGGATCTGCGTGACGGAGCCGGTGACGACCTTGCTCCCGGGGAGGATCTTGCGCAGGGGCGCGAGGACGTTGCGGGGATCGATGCTGCCGGCGCCGACCTCGGGGAGGAAGGGCGCGTAGGTCATGTACGGGCGCGGGTCCACGACCGTGATCGCGACCTCGGTGCCGAGCGTCTTGCGCAGATCGCTCGCAGTGGTCAGGCCGACGGAACCGCCGCCGAGGATCAGGACATGGGGCTTGCCGCCGAAAGTGGTGTTCATGACCCCTAGCCTAGAACCGCGGAGCACTTCGCACAAAACGATTCAGGTCGTGGACGTCCTGACGGGCCCCGTGGGCCGTCGGGCCCCGGACCACGCGGTCCGTGTCGATCAGTCCGTGCGGTCCAGCAGGTCCAGGGCCAGACCGTCGAGGATGTCGTGCTCGCTGGTCCTGGTCTCGGTGATCCCGGAGACCGCGGAGACCCTTTCGATGATCCGAGACCAGATCAGAGCCCCTGCACCGATCACATCGATGCGCCCGGGATGGATGATCCGGTGGGTGGCCCGCTGCTGACGGGTCTGCATGAGGAGCTCGAGACAGAGGGCCCGGACGTCATCCGCCGCCAGGGTTGCCCCGTGGGTGACATCGGGCAGGTACTCCTGGAGCCCCTGCGCGACCGCTGTGACAGTGGTCACTGTGCCGGCGACGCCGACCAGGGATCGAGCTCGTTCGAACGGCACGACGGACTCGGCCTCGTCCAGCAGGGCGTCGATGTCCGCGCTCGCGGCGGCGATCTGCTCCGCAGTGGGGGGATCCGTGGTCAGGTGGCGCTCGGTGAGCCGCACCGACCCCATGTCCATGCTGATGCGGTGCGTCGGAGTGGTGGTCCCGAGCACGAGCTCGGTGGAGCCCCCGCCGATGTCCACCACGAGGCGGGGGCCCTCGGGCAGCCCGGCGACGGTGCTGACCGCGCCCCGGAAGGAGAGCGCCGCCTCCTCCTCGCCGCTGATCACCTCGGGGGTGACCCCGAGAATCTCGCGGATCCCCTCGATGAACTCGTCACGGTTCGCGGCGTCCCGGGTCGCCGAGGTCGCGACGAACCGTACGGCCTCGGGCGCTACGCCATGCGTCTCGATGAGCTCGCGGTACTGGCGCGCCGCCTCCAGCGTGCGCTCGATCGCGACCGGGTCGAAGCGTCCCGTGCGGTCCACGCCGAGCCCGAGACGGACCATCTCGAGCCGACGCTCGAGGTCCGTGGGCCGGGCGCCCTCCGCGTCCCGGCGTGCGATGAGGAGACGGATGGAGTTGGTGCCGCAGTCGATCGCGGCGACGGGGGCGCTCATGCCTCCTCCCCTGTTGCGTCCGATGCTGCGTCGGGTGTCGCGTCGACGCTCTCGCAGCGGCACACGAGCTCGGGGAGCACGCCGTCGATGGTCGCCAGGACCTCGTCGGCGACGGGGTTGATGCCCTCGCCCTCGGCGAGGGCCTGCCCGGCCAGCGCATGGAGGCACTTCACGCGCGTGGGCATGCCGCCGGCGCTGACATGACGGACCTCCGCGGCGTCCCCGAGCTCCTCACGACGGGCGAGGTACCGCTCGTGGGCGCGACGATAGCCGCCCGCGAGCTCGTCATCGGTCTCCAGGCGCCGGGTCAGATCGGCCATCGTGCCGGTCGCCTCGATGCGCGAGATGTCCAGCGTGAGCCACGGGAGGGTGAGATAGAGGGAGGTGGGGAACGGGGTCCCATCCTCGAGCCTCGGTGCGGTGCGCACCACGGCCGGGCGGCCGCAGCCGCAGCGCCGTGCGATCGACACCACGCCGCGCATGTCGCGACCGAGCTGCTCCCGCATCACCTCGAGATCGTCGGGTGTCGTCGGGGACTCGAAGGGAAGGGGCGGAAGTGCGCTCACTGCGGGGGATCCTGATCGTCGGTGTCGTCGGCGGGTGCTTGGTCGGGGACGTCCTCGTCGGTGGAGCCGGTCTCGTCGGGGATGTCCTCGGGGGTCAGACGGCTCGAGCCCTCCACGCTCTTCCAGAGGGTCGAGAACCACTCGCCCTCCTTCGCGTGCTCTGCGGCGCGCTCCGCCTCGGTGAGCGGGACGTCCTGGCCGGAGGTGTCGGTGAGCCGGTACTGGGTCTCCCCCGGCATCGCGAAGAGCAGTCGCTCCCGGGCGCGAGCGGAGACGTAGGCGGGATCCTCCCAGCGGGCGACCTGCTCGCGGAGCGTCTCCACGTCGGACTCCTGGGTGTTCACCTGGGCCTGGAGCTCGGAGAGCTGCTGGCGCTGGGCGACATACGAGTTGACCGTCGGCACCAGGGCCGCCAGGGCGATCACCACGAGAGCGACCAGTGCCAGGGTGCGGCGGGTGATGGTCACGCCGGGGCCGTCCTCCTGGGGACCGCGCGACGCGGTGCTGCGGGGGCGTGATGCCGCCGCCGGGCCGCGGCTGCGCGAGGACGCGCTCTTGGCCGTTCCCCGCCCGGTGGTCGACGTCGGTCGCGCGGCCGGCCGCGCACCGGGCCGACGACCCCCGGATGCAGCGACCGGGCGCCTCGCTGATCGCGGGGCACCCGGTCGTCTGTTGCTCATGACCAGAGGTTACAACCTCCGGCTGAGGACTTCAGGCAGAGAAACGCGGGGACCGAGGGAATGCTGAGGCTCCGGCGTAACGTGCCGCATCCCCCAGCTCCTCCTCGATGCGCAGCAGCTGGTTGTACTTCGCCACGCGCTCGCCTCGGGCAGGAGCGCCCGACTTGATCTGACCGCAGTTGGTGGCCACGGCGAGGTCCGCGATCGTGGTGTCCTCGGTCTCACCGGAACGGTGCGACATCATGGCCTTGAAGCCCGCACGGTGTGCGAGATCCACGGCGTCGAGGGTCTCCGACAGCGAGCCGATCTGGTTCACCTTCACCAGCAGAGCGTTCGCGGAGCCCTCGGTGATCCCGCGGCCGAGGCGCTCGGGGTTGGTGACGAACAGGTCGTCGCCGACGAGCTGGGTCTTGGCGCCGACACGCTCGGTCATGGCCTTCCAGCCCTCCCAGTCGTCCTCGTCCAGCGGGTCCTCGATGGAGACCAGCGGGTAGGAGTCGACGAGATCGGCGTAGTAGTCGATCATCTGGGCGGACGTCTTCTTCTCGCCCTCGAAGAGGTACGAACCGTCCTCGAAGAACTCGGAGGCGGCGACATCCAGGGCCAGGGCCACGTCCTTGCCGGCTTCGAAGCCCGCCCTGCCGATCGCCTCGACGATCAGGTCGAGGGCAGCGCGGTTGGAGTCGAGGTTCGGGGCGAAGCCGCCCTCGTCACCGAGACCGGTGGCCAGGCTGCGCTCCTTGAGCACGGACTTCAGGGCGTGGTAGACCTCGGCGCCGACGCGCATGGCCTCGCTGAAGGTCTCCGCACCGATCGGCGCGATCATGAACTCCTGGATGTCGACGTTGGAGTCCGCGTGGGATCCGCCGTTGAGGATGTTCATCATCGGGACCGGCAGGATGTGGGCGTTGGGCCCACCGACGTACTGGTAGAGCGGCACACCGGCGGAGTCCGCGGCGGCGCGGGCCACGGCCAGCGAGACGCCGAGGATGGCGTTCGCGCCGAGGGCGCCCTTGTTGGTGGTGCCATCGAGATCGAGCATGACCTGGTCGATCGCACGCTGCTCCTGGACGTCCATGCCCAGGATCTTGGGCTGGATGTCGGTGATGACCGCGGAGACGGCCTCCTCGACACCCTTTCCGAGGTAACGGGCCTTGTCGCCATCGCGGCGCTCGACGGCCTCGAAGGCGCCGGTGGAGGCACCGGAGGGGACTGCGGCGCGGGCGACGATCCCGTCGTCGAGGAGGATCTCCACCTCGACGGTGGGGTTGCCTCGGGAATCGAGGATCTCGCGGGCGTGAACGGCATCGATCAGAGCTGCCATGGGCTGTTCCTTCCATCAGGAGAAGAGCGGTCACGGCCGGTCGGCGCTGACCGTCCGCGGGCCAGTCTAGGCCGTCCGGCCGTCCGGGCCCGCCATGGTGCCGTCTGATGGCCTGTCGCCGGGGGTCTGTAGAGCTCCATCTCGCGGGGCGGAACCGTCTGTCTCGAGGGCCGCCGAGCGCGTCCGGGCCAGGAGGGCGCGCAGGGCGGACTCGGGATCGATGTCCTCGGACTCGGCGCGCACCNGCTGGGCGGGGGGCGCGGCGCCCGCCTCGTCGGCGGCGGCGAGCAGCTCCTCGAGCCGACCGTCGGAGCGCGCGCGATGCACGACCTTCGCGGCGGTCTGCAGCGCCGGAAGACGCTCCGGGATGCCGTCGAACCAGACCGCCGACGACGGCGTGTCGCCGGCCCCTCGCGCCTGCCGCTCGGCGGCTTTGACGGCGTGCCATTGGGCGATGATCTGCTCGATGTCCTCCGGATCCTCGAGCGCCTCGTCGCGGCGGTCGCCGAAGATGTGGGGATTCCGGCGTTCCATCTTGGCGATGAACGACCTGGCCACGTCGTCGACGTCCCAGGCCGGCTCCGCCTCCTGCCCGACCCGGGCGTGGAACAGGATCTGGAAGAGGAGGTCCCCGAGCTCGTCGCGCAGCGCGCCGGGTCCATGGGCCTGCGGATCGTCGATCACCTCGAGGACCTCGTAGGTCTCCTCCAGGAGGTAGCGGGCCAGCGAGGCGTGGGTCTGCTGATGGGACCAGGCGTCCCCGTCCGCCGCCCGGAGCGCCTCCATCACCTCGACCGCCCGGAGCAGGGCGCTGCCGCGCGCCGCCTCACCGGGAGTCGGCTCGGTGGCCTGCGAGGGCTGGCCCGTCTGCGAGGGCTGGACGGGCGGCTGCGGGGGCTGGGCCGGTTGCGGGGACTGGCATGGCTGTGAGGACGGGACCGGCGGCTTCGAAGCGTTCACAGCTGCGAGGCTACGTCGCCGAGCCCTGGATCGTGGGCGCGGTCATGGACTCCGCCGCCCCCGGGACCAGGGTGCGCAGCACCTCGCGGGCCCAGTCCAGCAGCTCGTGATCGCGCAGCTCGGTGCCCCCGAAGCGCGAGGTCATCGGTCGCGGAACGAGCACCTGGCGGGTGGTGGGCTTGAGCATCGTGCCCGGGTAGAGACGCTTCATGCGCATCGCCGCGGAGTCCGGCACCTCGAGATGCGCGAAGCGGATCATCTTGCCCTGGGCCTGCACCTCGTCGATGCCGGCGGCACGGGCGTCGATCCGGAACCGCGCCACGTCGAGCAGCACCTCGACCGGCTGCGGCGGCGCGCCGTAGCGGTCCGTGAGCTCGGAGCGGATCTGGTCGATCTCGGAGACCTCGCGCACGGCCGACAGCTTCGAGTAGGCCTCCAGGCGGAGACGCTCGGAGCCGATGTAGTCGTGCGGGACATGGGCGTCCAGCGGGAGCTCGACGCGGATCTCCTTCTCGGGGGCCGTGGACTCCCCGCGGAAGGCCGAGACCGCCTCCCCCACCATGCGCACATAGAGGTCGAAGCCGACCCCGGCGATATGGCCGGACTGCTCGCCGCCCAGCAGGTTGCCGGCACCGCGGATCTCCAGATCCTTCATCGCCACCTTCATGCCGGCGCCGAGATCGGTGTTCGTGGCCAGCGTCGTGAGGCGGTCGTGCGCGAGCTCGGTGAGCGGCTTGGTCGCGTTGTACAGGAAATAGGCATAGGCGCGCTCGCTCGACCGGCCCACGCGACCGCGCAGCTGATGCAGCTGGGAGAGCCCGAACTTGTCGGCGTTCTCCACGATCAGGGTGTTCGCGTTGGCGATGTCCAGGCCGGTCTCGACGATGGTGGTGCACACCAGCACGTCGAAGTCGCGCTCCCAGAAGTCGACGATGACCCGTTCGAGCTGGGCCTCGTTCATCTTGCCGTGCGCGACCTGCACCCGGGCGTCGGGGACGAGCTCGCGCAGGTGCGCGGCGACCCGGTCGATGTCCTCGACCCGGTTGTGGATGTAGAACACCTGCCCCTCACGCAGCAGCTCGCGCCGGATGGCGGCCGTGATCTGCTTGTCCTCCTGGGCGCCGACATAGGTGAGCACCGGGTGGCGCTCCTCCGGTGGGGTCGCGAGGATCGACATCTCGCGGATCCCCGTCACCGCCATCTCCAGGGTGCGCGGGATGGGGGTGGCGGACATCGCCAGCACGTCCACGTCGGTGCGCAGCGCTTTGAGCGTCTCCTTGTGCTCGACGCCGAAGCGCTGCTCCTCATCGACGATCAGCAGTCCCAGGTCCTTGAACCGCACCTGCCCGGTGAGCAGGCGATGGGTGCCGATGACGATGTCGACGCTGCCGTCGGCGACGCCCTCGATGGTGGCCTTGGAGTCGGCGGGATTCTGGAACCGGGAGAGCCCGCGCACCGTGACCGGGAAGCCGGTGTAGCGCTCGGTGAAGGTGTCCAGGTGCTGCTGGGCGAGCAGGGTCGTCGGCGCGAGCACGGCGACCTGCTTGCCGTCCTGGACCGCCTTGAACGCGGCGCGCACCGCGATCTCCGTCTTCCCGTAGCCGACGTCGCCGAGGATCAGGCGGTCCATCGGGACGGTCTTCTCCATGTCGGACTTCACGTCGTCGATGGTCACGAGCTGGTCCGGGGTCTCCACGAACTCGAAGGCGTCCTCGAGCTCACGCTGCCAGGGTGTGTCCTGGGCGAACGCATGGCCGGGGGCGGACTGGCGGGCTGAATAGAGCCGAACCAGCTCGTCGGCGATCTCGCGGATCGCCCTGCGCGCCTTGGACTTCGTCTTGGCCCAGTCCGAGCCGCCCATGCGGTTGACGCTGGGATCCTCGCCGCCGACGTACTTGGTGACCTGGTCCAGCTGGTCGCTGGGCACGTACAGCCGGTCGCCGGGCTGGCCCTTCTTGGAGGCCGCGTACTCGATGACCAGATACTCGCGGGTGGTGCGCTTGGCACCGACGCCGACGGCGCGGCTGGTCATCTCCATGAAGCGACCCACGCCGTGGTGGGCGTGGACGACGTGGTCGCCGGGGCGCAGCTGCAGCGGGTCGACGACGTTGCGTCGGCGCGAGGGCATCTTGCGCTCCTCGCCCCGCCGTGCGCCGGACTTCCCGGTGAGATCGCGCTCCGAGGCGAGGACCAGCTTGAGGTCCTCGACCACGAGGCCCTCGGGGAACGGTCCGACGGTGACCACGGCCTGGCCGGGATCCACGGGCCCCTCGAGGTCCGGGGCGAAGACCGCCGGCATGCCCTCTGCGCGAAGGTTCTCGGTGACGTGGCGGGCGCCGCCGGGGCCGACCATCGTCGCCACGACGCTCCAGCCGTCTTGACGGCGCCGCTCGAGGTCCTTCGCCGCGTCGCCCGGCTTCCCGGAGTAGCCCGGGTGGGTGTGCGCACCGCGCGTGAGGTCGACATCGGCGTCCAGCCCGAAGGACGCCAGGGTGAACCAGGGCCGCCCGCCCTCACGGGCATGTCCCTTGGCCTCTCCCAGCGGGACGAAGCTCGCCGCCCCGACGTCGATGGGCAGGCCCCCTCCGGCGGCCGCGCTGGACCAGGCCGCAGCCAGGAACTCGTCGGTCGTGGCGACGAGCTCCTCCGCACGGGCGCGGGTCCGCTCGGGATCCAGGATCAGCAGGCGGGATCCGCTCGGGAGGACGTCGGCGACCTGCTCCATCCCATCGACGAGGACCGGGCTGAGCGACTCCATCCCGTCCGCGGCGATGCCGTCGGCGATCCGCAGCAGCAGATCCCGCACGCCGGGAAGCTCCTCGGCCCGGGTGCGGGCGCGCTCGCGCACCTCCGGGGTCAGGAGGATCTCCCGGCAGGGCGGGGCGTCGAGCCCGCGCGGAGCCGGATCCAGCGAGCGCTGATCGGCGACGGAGAAGTACCGCACGTCGTCGATCTCGTCGCCGAACAGGTCCACCCGGAGCGGATGCGGCTCGGTGGGCGGGAAGACGTCGAGGATGCCTCCGCGCACGGCGAAGTCGCCGCGCTTCTCGACCATGTCCACGCGGGCATAGGCGGCGTCGACGAGGTCGCGCACGAGGTCGTCCAGCGGATAGGTGTCGCCGACCGCGGCGCGCACGGGGGTGAGGTCCCCGAGGCCCGTCGCGATCGGCTGCAGCAGCGAACGGACGGGCATCAGGAGCACCCGCACCGGGTCCTCGGACTCGGGGTGCGCGAGACGCCGCAGCGTCGCCAGCCGCTTCGCGACGGTGTCGGCGCGCGGGGACAGCCGCTCATGCGGGAGCGTCTCCCAGGCGGGGAGCTCGGCGACATGGTCCGTACCGATCAGGGCGGACAGTGCGGAGCGCACGTCCTCGAGGGCACGCGTGGTGGGGTTGACCACGACGAGAGGGCTCTCGACGGTCGCCTCACGGGCGAGATCGGCGACGACGAAGGGGAAGAGCCCGGTCGCGGCGACGATGCTCCCACCCTCGCCGCTCTCCGAGCCCTCCTGCACGGCGGCGCGCACCGTCGTGAGGTCCTGCCCGCCGGCCAGCTGGTCCAGCAGCGGCCGCAGCGGGGCGCGGGTCGGGCGGAGTGCGGGGCGGTTCGTGGTCATCGTGCCTCTCGGGAGTGGAAGCGCTGCTGCGCGGTGGTGAGGCCCTCGAGGATCACGGCCTCGACGGCGTCGGCGGCATCGGAGATCAGCAGCTCGAGGGCCTTGCGCTCCGTGGAGGTGAAGGGGGCGAGCACGTGATCGGCCGTGTCCCGGCCACCAGAGGGTCGACCGACGCCCGCTCGCACGCGGAGGTAGTCCTTGGTGCCCAGAGCCTTGGTGATGTCCCGCAGCCCGTTGTGGCCGCCCTCGCCGCCGCCGAGCTTGAGCCGGACGGTGTCGAAGGGGATGTCCACCTCGTCGTGGACCGCGACGATCCGCTCCGGCGGGATGTCGTAGTAGGAGGCCAGCGCCTTCACCGGTCCCCCGGAGACGTTCATGTAGGTGGTGGTCTTGGCGAGGATGACGCGCTCATCGGAGCCGGGGATGCCGAGCCGGCCCTCGAGCACGACCGCCTGCGCGCGGCGGGCCGCGGTGAAGCGGCCCCCGGTGGCGTCGGCGATGTGGTCGAGCACCATGTGCCCGATGTTGTGACGGGTGGCGGCGTACTTCGGGCCGGGGTTGCCGAGACCCACGACCAGGTACGGCCCGGGTCGACGTTCGCTCACGGTCATGGACTGCTCCTCGCTGCAGCGTCGACGCCGTTCCCGGGACCTGCGCCCGGGGCGGCCTGGTGTCGGCCGGCGCGACCCACCGCGCGCACTTCATGGCCTCGAACACCGTACCGGGGCGCCGCGCAGTGCGCGACGCCCCGGGGCGATGTGTGTGAGGAATCGAGCGGACCGGCCGGGTGCAGGGTGCGTCCCTGCTTCCTGGAGCCCGCTCGGAGGGGTCACTCCTCGTCGGCGGAGCATTCCCCGGCCTCGGCGGCCTCGGTGGACTCCTCGTCCTCGGGCTCCTCCTGCACGCGGGGCAGCGCCACGCTGGCGACGAGGATCTCGGCGTCGGTGACCAGCTCGGTGCCCTGGGGCAGGGTCACGTCGCCGGCGAAGACCTGGAAGCCGTCCTCGGAGCCCTCGACGTCGACGTCGACCTGCTCGGGGACGTTCAGCGCGTCGACCAGGAGGGTGAGGTGCTGCAGGTCGACGAAGGCGTCGGCCGGCGCGACGGGCTCGCCGTGGAGGATCACGGGGATCTCGACCTCGACCTTCTCGCCCTTGCGGACCGTGATCAGGTCGAGGTGGTTCAGGGAGCGCTTCAGCGGGTGGCGCTGGATCTCCTTGATGAGTGCGAGGTGCTGGGTGCCGTCGGCGAGCTTCAGCTCGAGCAGGGCGTTGGGGTTACGGGCGATCAGCGCGGTCTCGTGGCCCGGGAGGGACAGGTGCAGCGGCGCCTCGCCGTGGCCGTACAGGACGGCGGGGATGCGGCCGTCGACGCGCAGGCGGCGGGCAGCGCCCTTGCCGAAGTCCTCGCGCAGTTCGACATTCAGGTTCTCAGCCATGGTGGTGCTCCTCGTGGATGCGGTTGCTCGACGATGAGCGACGCCACGGGGCACAGGAGCATCTCCTGGTCTCCGCACCGCGTCGATCACGGAGGGGCTCGCGCCCGCTCCCTCGCCGAAGTGACCCGGTGAGATTAGCACGCGAGGCCCCGGAGTCCCTCGCCGACGTGACGGCCGTCGCCGTGGGGCCCGACGGGACGGCGAAGGGCCCGCATCCGAGAGGATGCGGACCCTTCGTCACTGATCAGCGTGCGAGCGAGTCAGACCTCGCCGTCGAACAGGCTGGTGACCGAGCCGTCGTCGAACACTGCACGGATCGCGCGCGCCAGCAGCGGCGCGATCGACAGCTGGGTGAGCCGGTCGAACTGCTTCTCCGGCGGGACGGGCAGCGTGTTGGTGCACACGATCTCCCGCACCGAGCTGTTCTTCAGCCGTTCGGTGGCCGGGTCGGACAGGATCGCGTGGGTGGTGGCGATGACGACGGACTTCGCTCCGCTGGCGATGAGCGCGTCGGACGCCTGCACGATGGTGCCGGCCGTGTCGATCATGTCGTCGACCAGGACGCAGGTCTTGCCGGTGACGTCACCGATCACGCGCTTGGCCACAGCCTGGTTGGGCCGGTTGATGTCACGCGACTTGTGCACGAACGCGAGGTTCACGCCGCCCAGCCTCTTGGCCCACTGCTCCGCGACGCGGATCCGGCCCGCGTCGGGCGAGACCACGGCGATGTCCTCGTTGCCGTACTTCTCCTGGATGTACGTCGCGAGGATCGGCAGCGCCATGAGGTGGTCCAGAGGACGGTTGAAGTAGCCCTGGACCTGCGGTGCGTGGAGGTCCACCGAGATCATGCGGTCCACCCCGGCGGTCTCGTAGAGATCCGCCATCAGACGCGCCGAGATCGGCTCGCGACCACGGTGCTTCTTGTCCTGACGGGCGTACGGGAAGCTCGGGGCGATCGCCGTGATCCGCTTGGCCGACGCCCGCTTGAGGGCGTCGATCATGATCAGGTGCTCCATCACCCACGTGTTGATGGGAGCAGGGTGGGACTGCAGGACGAAGACGTCCGTGCCGCGCACCGATTCCCCGTAGCGCACATAGATCTCGCCGTTGGCGAAGTCCCAGGCGTCCATCGGCAGGATCTCGACGCCGAGCTCGTCGGCGACCTCCTGCGCGAGGACCGGGTGGGCCCTGCCGGAGGCGAGGACCAGTCGCTTCTCCCCCGTGGTGACGATTCCGCTCATCGCTGCTCGTGCTCCTTGTGCTCATCGGCAACTTCTGTGGCAGGCGCATCCGCAGCGGACCTGTCCTCGGCTCCGAGGGCGGCTCGTGCCGCCGCCTCGGCCGCGGTCCCCGCACGGCGTCGCAGGGTCCATCCTTCCATGTTCCGCTGCGCGACTGCGTTCACGGCCAGCGCCCCCGGGGGCACGTCCTTGCGCACGGTGGTGCCGGCTCCGGTGGCGGCCCCGTCACCGATGGTGATGGGCGCCACGAGAACATTGTCCGAGCCGACCCGCACATGCTTGCCGACCGTCGTGCGGTGCTTGTCCACCCCGTCGTAGTTGGCGAAGATCGTGGCGGCGCCGATGTTGGTGCCCTCGCCGATCTCCGCGTCACCGACATAGCTGAGGTGCGGCACCTTCGCGCCGAGGCCGATCTTCGCGTTCTTCGTCTCGACGAACCCGCCGATCTTGCCCTTCTCCCCGAGGTCCGTCCCGGCCCGCAGGTAGGAGAACGGGCCGACGGTCGCGTTCGCACCGATCACCGCGAGGACGGCGTGGGAACGGACCACCTCGGCGCCCTCCCCGACCTCGGTGTCGCGCAACGTGCTGTCCGGGCCGATCGTGGCCTCCGTGCCGATGTCGGTGGCCCCGTGGAGCTGCACCCCGGGGAGGATCACGGCGTCCTGGGCGATCGAGACGTCGGAGTCGATCCACGTCGTGGAGGGGTCCACGATCGTGACGCCCGAGCGCATGTGCCGCTCGAGGGTGCGGCGGTTCATCTCCGCGCCGAGCTGGGCCAGCTGGACCCGGTCGTTGACGCCCTCGACCATCATCACGTCGGCGGTGACGACCGCCCGCACCGAGCGACCGTCGGCCCGGGCGATCGAGAGGACGTCGGTGAGGTACATCTCGCCCTGCGCGTTGTCGGTGCCGATGCGGCCGAGCGCATCGCGCAGCACCGCGAGGTCGAAGGCGTAGATGCCCGAGTTGATCTCGTCGATCGCGAGCTGGTCGTCGGTGGCGTCCTTGTGCTCGACGATGCCCAGCACCTCGGATCCGTCCTCGCTGCGCAGGATGCGGCCGTACCCGGTGGGGTCGGGGACCCGGGAGGTGAGCACGGTGACCGCGGCGCGGGCGCCCTCGTGAGCGGTGACCAGCTCGCGCAGGGTGGCCGGCTCCAGCAGGGGCACGTCGCCGTAGGTCACCAGCACGGTGCCCTCGGAGGCGGAGACCTGGTCGAGGCCGCACTGCACGGCGCGGCCGGTGCCCGGCACGTCGTCCTGGTCGGCGACGGTGACCTCGGCGGCGTGCTCGGCGAGATGCGCGGCAACGCGATCGCGCTCGTGGCGCAGGACCACGACGAGCTCGGAGGGACCGGTGCCCTCCGCGGCGGTGACCGCATGCACGAGAAGCGATCGACCCCCGATCTCGTGGAGGACCTTCGGTGTACGGGACTTCATGCGCGTCCCGGCACCTGCGGCCAGGACGATGACAGCGGCGGGGGCAGGGGATTCCACGTCGGCAGCTCCTCGGAATCGACGGGTGATGTGCAGCGGCACCGCCGCGGAGGCAGTGGGCGTTCCGCCATCAGGACTCGAACCTGAAACTTCAGAACCAAAATCTGAGGTGTTGCCGATTACACCATGGCGGAGCACGCCGGAGGCTGCCCCCGAGGGATCCGTTCGGGCCGTCGAGGGCCGCGCGGACGCGAAGGAGGGCCCGTGGGCGCGGACCGATCCTATCGTCCGGACCAGGGGTCCCGGGCCGCGATCGGCGGCGGTCCGGAGTGCTCCTGCCCACGACTGCGGGCACGCTCGCGCCGGATCAGGACCGAGATCCGGCGCGGGACCGGGATCGGGACCGCGACCAGGATCAGAGCCTGTGCGAGACTTCCGCCATGGCGGAGAACGGAGCCCCTCGCGGTCGGTCGACCCGGATGACGGGACGAGAGCGGCGGGAGCAGCTCGTGACGGTGGGCCGTTCGGTCTTCGCCGAGAAGGGCTTCGACATGTCGAGCGTCGAGGAGATCGCGGCCCGCGCCTCCGTCTCCAAGCCGATCGTGTACGAGCATTTCGGGGGCAAAGAGGGCCTGTACGCGGTGGTCGTGGACCGTGAGGTCAGCACTCTGCTGGCGGACCTCGAGAGATCCCTGCGCGAGCAGCGGCTCCATCCCCGTCTGCTCATGGAGCGGGCGGCGCTGGCGTTCCTGTCCTACATCGACGAGAACGAGGACGGGTTCCGGATCCTGGTCCGGGACTCCCCCGTGAGCCAGGCCGGCGGCACCTTCTCCTCCCTGCTCACCGACGTCGCCCAGCGGGTCGAGGAGATCCTCGCCGCCCAGCTGAAACTGCATTCCTACCCCGAGCGGGACGCCACGATGTACGCCCAGATGCTGGTGGGAATGGTCGCCTACACGGGTCAGTGGTGGCTGGAGACCCGCACCCCCAGCAAGGAGATCGTCGCCTCCCGGATGGTGAACCTGTCCTGGTACGGACTGGTGGACCTGCAGAAGTCGCCGACGCTGCACGAGGGTTCCAAGGCCTGACCCGGAACGCACAGGCGGACCGTGGAACGCACCACCCGGAACAGGCAGGGCCTGCCTGTCGCCGGTCCCCCGCCCTAGACTCGGGGCATGCCCATGACTGCTGATGACGCCACCGCGCCGCACCTCGACGAGGTGGATCGGATCATCGAGGGCTGGGAGCGTGCACGCGAGGACCTCGATATCGAGCCTCTCGCCGTCTTCTCCCGCATCTCCCGCCTATCCCGCTACCTCGAGACCGCACGGCGCGACTCGTTCACCGCGGCGGGCCTCGAGGGCTGGGAGTTCGACATGCTCTCTGCCCTGCGGCGCAGCGGGGACGACGCCCTCTCCCCCGGCGCGCTCATGCGGCAGACCCTCGTCACCAGCGGCACCATGACCACCCGCATCGACAAGCTCGTCACGCGGGGCCTGATCACGAAGAGCCGGAGTCCGCGCGATGGCCGCGCCGTCGAGGTGCGCCTGCAGCCCGACGGGGTGTCCCGGGTGGATGCCGCTATGGAGAGCCTGCTCGCCGCGGAGCGCGAGCTGCTGCATCCCTTGGCCTCTGAGGACAGGTCGGCCCTGGCCGACGCGCTGCGCTCGCTCCTGCTCACGTTCGAGGTGGACGATCCGCTGGATCGATGATCCACAGATCCGGCATCCGCGCGCCGCGCTGATGCCCTGGACGACGCGCGTGACTCGTCCGTCCCCCAGCACCCAGCTTCTCGAAGGATGAACCCGTATGGCCCATATGCTCGGCACCCAGTCCCTCCATGTCTCCCTGCCGGACCGCGTCCTGCTCGACGACATCACCGTCGGCATCGATGAGGGCGACCGCATCGGCGTGGTGGGCCGCAACGGCGATGGCAAATCCACCCTCCTGCGCCTTCTCGCCCGCTTCCAGGAGCCGGACTCCGGCCGGGTGACCGTGCGCGGAGGCGTCCGGGTGGGCGTGCTGAGCCAGCAGGACGAGGCGACCGCGAGCACGACGGTGCGCCAGCGCGTGGTCGGTGATCGCCCCGAGTACGAGTGGGCCTCGGACTCCCGGATCCGCGACGTTCTCGCCGGCCTGCTCGACGAGATCGACCTCGAGGCGGAGCTCGCGGATCTCTCCGGTGGCCAGCTCCGCCGCGTGCACCTCGCCGAGCTGCTGGTCGGCGACTGGGATGTGCTGCTGCTGGACGAGCCCACGAACCATCTTGATGTCGAGGGCATCTCCTGGCTCGCGGACCATCTGCGCCGGCGCTGGAACCGCAGGGACGGCGGGCTCGTGGTCATCACCCACGACCGGTGGTTCCTCGACGCCGTCTGCACCCGGATGTGGGAGGTGCACGACGGGGTGGTCGATCCGTTCGAGGGAGGGTACGCCGCCTATGTCCTCCAGCGTGTCGAACGCGATCGCCAGGCCGCAGCGATCGAGAACAAGCGCCAGAACCTCATGCGCAAGGAGCTCGCCTGGCTGCGTCGCGGCGCGCCCGCACGCACCTCGAAGCCGAAGTTCCGCATCGATGCCGCGACGGAGCTCATCGCGGACGAGCCGCCCGTGCGCGACGCCGTGGAGCTCACGCAGCTGGCCACCTCGCGCCTGGGCCGCGATGTGCTCGATGTGCTCGATGTGGATGCCGGCTACGGCGACGTGCGCGTGCTGCATGACGTCACGCTGCATATCGGCGCGGCCGACCGCATCGGGATTCTCGGTCCCAACGGTGCCGGGAAGTCCACGCTCCTCGCCCTGATCACCGGGGATCTCGAGCCGCAGGCGGGTCGCGTCAAGCGCGGCAAGACGGTCACCGTCCGCCAGGTGACGCAGCGGGTCGAGGGGTTGCAGGACCATCTGACGTCGCGGGTCAGCGACGTGGTGGGGCGATATCGCAGCTCGTTCAAGGCGGGGAAGGACGAGGTCTCGCCCGGGCAGCTCCTGGAGCGTCTCGGGTTCACCACCGCGCATCAGAAGGTTCTGGTCGGCGCGCTCTCCGGCGGCCAGCAGCGCCGCCTGGACCTCCTGCTGACGCTGCTGGAGGAGCCCAATGTGCTGATCCTCGATGAGCCGACCAACGATATGGACACCGACATGCTCGCGGCGATGGAAGATCTCCTCGACACGTGGCCCGGCCCGCTGATCGTCGTGTCCCACGACCGGTATCTGCTCGAGCGCGTCACGGACACCCAGTACGCAGTGCTGAACGGGACCGTGCGTCATGTCCCCGGCGGCGTCCAGCAGTATCTCGAGCTGCGTGCGGAAGCCGACGCGAAGGGAACTGTGCAGACGACCGGGGGCCGCAGGGCCACGTCGAGCGCTCCCGGTACCGGGAGCGGAACCGACAAGGGTGCCGGCGCCGGTTCTGATTCCGGTTCCGGTTCCGGGTCCGGGTCCGGGTCCGGTACCGGTGGCTCCACTCGTTCCGCGACGGGAGCTGCCACCGGATCAGGTGGTGCGGAGGCGCATGCCGCTCGCAAGGAGCTGAGTGCCACCGAGCGCCGCATGGAGAAGCTGATGGGTCAGACCAAGAAGCTCCACGAGAGGCTCGCCGCCCATGACCAGTCCGATTATCAGGGGCTGCAGTCGATCACCGAAGAGCTGCGCGCGATCGAGTCTCAGGTGACGGGGCTGGAGGAGCGTTGGCTGGAGCTGTCGGAGCAGATCGACTGACCTCTCCAGCCGGGAGGAGATGACCTCATTTCTCCTCTCCTCTGGCTTCTCCCCTGACCTCGCCCTTGGCCTTGAGACGCGAGGTGATGCGCGTTGCGTCGAAGACGTAGTCGCTGTGTGCGCAGAGCAGCCTCTGCCCCGGGTGGCTCGGTGGTTTCCTGATCAGGATCCCCGCGGGGACGAGCTGACAGATCGCTCGATGCAAGCTTGCATGGGAGTCGGGTGGCGTCGGCCCGCCTTCGCGAGTCGGCTCCAGCTCACCGAGGGTGTGCATGACCCAGCCCGTCTGCTGTTCTGGCGGGTTCGCCGTCGGCGACATCGAGGTGGACTGCTCTGGGGTGGTCTGTTCTGTCGCTGACAGCCGTCGATGCCGTCGGCGCAGCGCTGTTCCGACAGGGTCGAAGTTGATGCCGCTGCGTCGTGCTTTCTGGCCGTACCGGGTGGTCCACTCCACGGTGCGGCGGCGCCCGGTGTCGTCGTGGATCACCGCCGCGCGCATCCCTGCCTCCTCCTTCTGGGTGTCGATGCCGCACAGCCCGTTGCCGTTGTCCACGGACGTGGCCCCGCCCGCCGCATACGGCGTGATGTGGTCGTTCTGGCGGATCGGGGCGTCGCAGTAGGGTGCGCGGCAGGTGAGGTGGCTCCAGCTCAGGAATCGTGCGAGCGCCGGAGGGAAAGCCCGAGCTCTGGACTCGATGGCGACGAGCTGACCATCCTCCGGATCCGTGTAGAGGTTGCGCAGTGCGAGACGCAGCTCCGGATCGTCATCGGCTGAGGCCATGGCACGGCGCATCTCGTCGCGGACATGCTCGTACGGGACAGTCCCCAGACCTTCGATGACGGCGGGGTCTGCGTGCTCCGGGACGAGCAGTGACCGGTCGGTGATGATCACGCCGATCTCCATGGTGCCGGGGTCCATGCCCTCGCCGCGGCTGAGGAGAGTATCGGCGAACATATCCGCCATGATCTGCTGATGGCCTCGACGGTCCCCGTGGGCACGAGCCCTCTCCGCCTCCAGGGCGAGGCTCTTGCGGATCCTGGCGCCGTCGAGCGCCGTGAGCCTCGCCGTCACCACGCTCATCCCGTTCTCCGCTCGACGCACGGAGACGTTGCGGCTCTGCACGGCATGTGTATGGCGGGCTGCAGCGCCTTGAGGGTCGAGCGCGTGCATCACCTTCTCCGCCTCATCGCCCCATTGCTGCACGCCGCACCCCTCGAGGTACGGGAGGTGCTCCGTGAGCACCTGATCGACCTGGGAGCGCAGCTCCGGAGCAGCTGGGCCGACGACGCGGCCGACGCGATGGGCAGCCTCCGGCGAGAGCCGACCGTGCGCGAGGGCGCGGAGCATCCCCGGCATCGACTGCACCAGACGACGCGAGCTCGACATGGTCTGGCCTGTCACGGCGGGGGCGGCATGGAGGGCGAAAGCAGCTTCTGCCCGGGCAGTCTTCAGCGCGACGCGCGGCGCCATCTCCTTGGCCAGGCACTCATCCTTGACCGCGCTTTCGAGATGGACGAGTGCCCGCGCCTGCACGGCGGCGATCGCGGTGGACACTTCACGCAGTCCGTCGAGGAGCGAGAGCGTGGCCTGCGTCGAGAGACGCTCGATCGATCCCGATCCATCGCCTCCCGCATGCACCAGCCCCGACAGCACAGAGGACAGATCGACTTCGCCGAGGCGGAGCACGCTCGCGGGAGCGGGCGTCGAATTCACAGAGGCAGAGGCAGAGGCAGAGTGCTCAGAGTCGTCTTCGACCCCGTCCCGCTCACTCTCCGCGTCCCCAAGTCCCCTATTCATGCATCAATGATTACACATCCACCCCACTTACCGAAGGGTTATAACATACCAATCCAGAAATGTGGATAAACCATCTGTGTGGAGGAACGACCCACCCGGGCCTCCCGTCGGCTCTCGTGCGCCACAGCGCCGTCGACGGCCAACCAGGTGCCGCCGGCACTCCCCCTCGTAGCAGCCATAAGCAATGGTCACATGCGGCAGCCGCACGCGATGCCCACACACACTGCCGTCACAGAACACGCTCCACACCTCGCCTGCGGCTCCTTCCACTGTCGCGGATCCGCGTGGGGTCCTGACGATTCAGATAACCCCATAGCGCACTGCACCTCGCAACACAAGGCGCTTTACGCAAATGTGGACAAGCAGTGGATCGGGAGGAAAGAATTCGCCACAGATAGTGGCGTCAATACCGCACATCAGGGGATGCCGCCACGACATGGGTCGTCTCGTCTCGACATGGGTGGTCGCCACAACGAAGGATGCCGCCACAAGATGGGGCGGGTCGCCATAGCAGGGGATGCCGCCACACCATGGGCCGCCGCCGAAGCACGGGACATCGCCACAGCATGGGATGTAGCAACAGCATGGAATGGCGCAACAGCATGGGATGGCGCCACAGCATGCGATGGCGCCACATCGTCGGACGCCGTCGAGGACGTGCCGCCAACCGTCAGCCGGCTCGGAGGACGTGCCGCCAACCGTCAGCCGGCTCGGAGGACGTGCCGCTCTTCGTCAGCCGGCGTCGAGCACGCTCGCGCCAGCTGCAGAACCCCGCGCCACAAGATAGGAGTCCACGAGCCGTGCCGCCCGCAGCTCCTCCCCGATCTCCTGCGCATGCTCCCTGTCCTCGACCAGGACCGCGACCGTCGGCCCGGAGCCCGAGACCATCGCTCCGTAGGCGCCGGCCCGTTGGGCATGCTCCACGACCGGCTCGAGCCCATCGTGGAGGGCGAAGGCCGCCGATTGCAGGTCGTTATGGAGCGTGCGCCCCAGCAGAGGCGCATCACCGGAGCTGAGAGCCTGGAACTGCAGCTCCTCGATCTCAGGGTGCTCCGGCAGGACCCGTCCCACCGACCGGGCGATCTCATCGTGGCGTCGATAGACGGCCGGGGTGGACAGGTGCCCGCCCGGGAACGCCAGCAGCCAGGTCCATTCACCATGGGTGAGCGCCGTGGTCAGGTCCGCGCCGGTGCCCCGCCCCAGCGCGGTGTGGCCGAGCATCGCGAAGGGCACGTCCGCCCCGAGCCGGGAGCCGAGCTCCCGCAGCTCCTCGGCCGGGAGCTCCAGGCCCCAGAGCCGATCCAGGGCGACGAGCACGGCAGCGGCGTCCGCCGAGCCCCCGCCCATACCGCCGGCCACCGGGACCTGCTTGTGGACATGCAGGGCGGCACCAGCTGTGACCCCGCGCTCCGAGCGCAGGAGCTCGGCAGCGCGCAGGGCAAGGTTCGATCCGTCCAGCGGGACCTCTCCCGGGACGTCGGAATCGACCGAGAGCGTGAGCTCATCCTGCTGGGTCGCGGTGACGGTCTCGTAGACGTCGACGGCCTGGAAGACCGTCGCGAGGCTGTGGTAACCACGATCGTCGACGGCACCGACGGCGAGCGACAGGTTGATCTTGCCAGGGGCGCGCACCACCACCCGGTTCAGGGCGTTCGCCATCACGCGATCTCCCCGCTCGCCCGAGCGATCGACCGGAACTGCTCGATCTCCAGGGTCTCGCCGCGAGCGCCGGGGTCGATCCCCGCGGCCCGCAGGATCTCCTCGGACCTCGTCGGACTGCCCGCCCAGGGCGCGAGCGCGGCGCGCAGCGTCTTGCGCCGCTGGGCGAAGGCGGCGTCGATGACCGCGAACACCTCGGCACGCTCCGCGGAGGTCCCGAGGGGCTCGTCGTGCCGGGTCAGCTCCACGAGGGCGGAGTCGACGTTGGGGACGGGCCAGAAGATCTGGCGGGAGATGCGGCCGGCCTGCTCAGCGCGGCCGTACCAGGCGGCCTTCACGCTCGGCCCGCCGTAGGTCCGACTCCCCGGGTCTGCCGTCAACCTGTCGACCACCTCGGACTGCACCATCACCAGCGCGGTGCGGATCTCCGGGAACCGTTCGAGGATCGTCAGCAAGATCGGAGTGGCCACGTTGTACGGGAGGTTCGCGACCAGTGCGGTCGGCTGCCCGGCGTGCGGCAGGTCAGAGAGCTCGGTGACCTGCAGGGCGTCGGCGTGCACCAGGCGGTACCGCTCCTCGTCGACCCCGCGGGCGTGCAGGGTCAACGGCAGCAGCTCCGCAAGCCCACGGTCGAGCTCGATCGCGGCGACATCCGCCCCGGCCTCGAGCAGACCGAGGGTCAAAGAGCCCAGACCCGGTCCCACCTCGAGCACGGCCTGGCCCGGCGTGATGCCGGCTCGGCCGACGATCGTGCGGACCGTGTTGGGGTCCATGACGAAATTCTGGCCGCGCTGCTTCGAGGGCCGGATCCCGGCCGCATCCGCGAGCTCGCGGATATCGCGAGCGCTCAGCAGGAGCCCAGGGGCCGACGGGCCCTGCGAGCCGTTGGCGGGCGAGGAACCGGAGGCTTCCTGCGTCGCGCCCGCGGACTGCGCGGCGTCGGCGGGCTGCGCGGCATCGGCGGGCTGCGCGGCATCGGCGGGCTGCGCGGCGTCGGCGGAGTGGGGCGTGCCGGCGCTCATGCCGCCACCGCTTCCGGCCAGCCGTAGACCTGCTCGGTCGTGGCGCGGACTGCTCGGCACGCCTGCTCGAGGTCGGTGCCGGTGACCTCCGCCATCGTGGCCATCGTCAGCGGGATCAGATACGAGGAGTTCGGCCGGCCGCGATAGGGGACCGGGGTCAGGAACGGCGCATCGGTCTCGACCATCACCTGCCCGAACCCGACCTCGGCCAGCGCACCCCGGAGGTCATCGGCATTCTTGAAGGTCACGTTCCCGGCGAAGGAGAGGAAGTACCCGCGATCCGCGCAGGCGCGGGCGAACTCCGCATCCCCGGAGAAGCAGTGGAAGACGGTGCGCTCGGGGGCACCATCCTTGTCGAGCACCTCGAGGACGTCCTGGTGGGCGTTGCGATCGTGGATCTGCATCGGCAGGTCGAGCTCCTTGGCCAGGGCGATGTGGGCACGGAAGGACTCGATCTGCGCGGCTCGCGCGGCGTCGTCCTTCTTCGAGGTGCGGAACCAGTCCAGACCCGTCTCGCCCACCACGACCATGCCGGGGCCCCGCAGGAGGGTGGAGACCTCGCCGATCGCCTCGTCGAGCCCGATGATCGGATCGCCGTCATGATCGGTCCCCCGGGCATGCAGCGCGGCTTCGTTGGGATGGATCGCGACACCGCCCCGCAGGGACGGAGGGCACGCCTCGGAGGCGAGGAGCGCTGCGGTCCAGCGCACGGCCTCGAGGTCGGAGCCGATCGTGATCTGGGCGTCGACGCCCACCTCGGCGGCCCGGGCCACGTGATCCGTGACGGTGAGCTCCCTGTCGCCGTCGGCGAAGTCCAGGTGGCAATGGTTGTCGATCACCGGGAACGGCAGCGAGTCCGGCACCGGCGGCCAGGAACGGTCGCGAGAACGGCCCCGGGGGTCGATGTCCTCGCGACTGCGCACCGGTGAGGGCGCGGCCGATGAGGAGGAGGACTGCTCGGGCCGGGCCGGCGCAGTGGACTCAGGGGACGGGTCGGACCGGGCAGCGAGGGACCGATCGTCCTGCGCGGGATCTGTCTCGTACGGTGACGGCATGCGACCATGGTAGGAGCGTCAGCCCTCCGGTCCCGCCATCGGGTGACCGCGGCGACGTCGACGTCACGTCCGGCCCTCGGAGCCCGCAGGGTCGACGCACGGCTCCCGAACCGTCGGGACGGTGTGCGGTGGGATACGTCACGAGCCCCGAGCAGGCGAAGCCGAGCCCGATGTGACAAGATGGGTCGTCGTTGCGCGTCCTAACGTGCACCCGAGCGCCCCGACTCAGCTGGACCGGGTTCGGGTCGCTGCTCGGGACGGACGCCAACGCTAGTTCATCTCCGGACCGTCCAAGGAGCGTCCTCATGGCAGTGCCCAAGTTTAAGATGTCCCGCGCACGTACGCACTCGCGTCGTTCGCAGTGGAAGGCCAACAACCCCGACCTCGTGCAGGTGACGGTGCGTGGCCGTACCGCAGCTGTTCCGCGTCGTCTGGCCAAGGCCTACCAGCGCGGTCTGCTCCAGATCGAAGACTGATCCCGCGCGGGTCCGCGACCCGCAGCTGATCTTCGACCGAAGCCCCCGGCCCTGTGCCGGGGGCTTCGTCGTGTCGTGGGGCCGTGTCATGTCGTCGTGTCGTGGGGTCGTGTCATGGCGCCGTGTCGTGGCACGGCAGGGATACGCAGCAGATCCGCCACGTCGCCGGAGAGCAGCGCCGCCCGTCCGGCTCAGCTCTTCCGGCTCAGCTCTTCCGGCTCAGCGCCAGATCGTAGAGCTCGCTCGAGGTGACGCCGTCCTGTCCCTTCGCCAGCGCCTTCGCGGCGTCCTTGAGCCGCTCCCCGGCGGCGGCCCGGGCGAGGACCTCCTCGACGAGGTCCTCGGCACTCAGGGCGACCGGCTCCGCACCCGCCACGACGATCACGATCTCGCCCAGCACCTCCGTGGACTCCGCCCACTGCGCGAGCTCGCCGAGGGACCCTCGCACGATCTCCTCGTAGGTCTTGGTCAGTTCGCGCGCGACGGCGGCGGTCCGCTGCTCGCCGAAGGACTCGGCCATCGAGGAGAGCGTCGCCGCCGTGCGGCGAGGGGACTCGAAGAACACCATCGTGCGCTGCTCGGCGACGAGAGGACCGAAGGTCGCGGCCCGCCGGCCTTCCCGACGCGGCGGGAAGCCCTCGAAGGTGAAGCGGTCCGGCGCGATCCCGGAAGCGGCGAGCGCTGTGAGCACGGCCGACGGTCCCGGGATCACGGTGACCGTGAACCCTGCCTCGCTCGCAGCGCGCACCGCCCGGAAGCCCGGATCCGAGACGACCGGCATGCCGGCGTCGGTGACGATCAGGACCCGCTCCCCCGCGGCGAGCGCCTCGAGCAGCACCCCGGTGCGTTCTGCTTCGTTGTGCTCGTGGTACGAGAGGATCCGCCCGGTGGTCTGCACCTCGAGGGCCCCGACGAGCCGCGCGAGGCGTCGGGTGTCCTCGGCGGCGATGAGATCGGCCTGCTCGAGCGATCGCATCAGACGCACCGAGGCATCCAGCGGGTTGCCGATCGGGGTGGCGGCGAGGGTGAGGACTCCGGGTTCGAGCATCCCGCCATGCTAGCGAGCCGCACGGCCGACGCGGACAGCCCTCCAGGATCACCGCAGGTGATGTCCTAGCATGTGCGGGTGCACACGGAGGAGGTCGCGACCCATCGCGCAGACGCCGAGGACGAGCCCGACGCGGTGCTCGCGTCCTTGCGGCGCCGTCTGAGGACCTACGACCTCCCGGTCTCCCGCCTCGCCTGGGCAGGGGCGATGGCCCTGTTCGGACTGGCGCTCGTGCTGCGGCTGTGGGGCCTGGGAACAGTCGATGAGCTGATCTTCGACGAGACCTACTACGTCAAGGACGGCTACGCCCTCACCCAGGAGGGTGTGGAGATGTCCTGGCCCGAGGACCACGACGCGGTCTTCGAGTCCGGGGACGTGAACACCTACGAGAGCACCGGCTCCTATGTGGTCCATCCCCCGCTCGGGAAGTGGTTGATCGGTGCCGGGATGATGGTTCTGGGCCCCGACTCGCCCTGGGGCTGGCGCCTCTCGACCGCCGTGCTCGGCTCCGTCGCCGTCCTGATGCTCACCCTCATCGGCAGGCGCCTGTTCCGCTCCACGACCGTCGGCCTCATCGCCGGTCTGCTGCTGGCGATCGACGGTCTGCACATCGTGCACTCGCGCACGAGCCTGCTGGACCCGTTCCTGATGTTCTTCGTGCTCGCCGCGTTCGGGGCCCTGCTCGTCGATCGCGACCGGTTCCGCGAGCATCTGGCGGTGCGGGCCGCGCAGCTCCAGCTCGATGCCGAGCTGCCTCCGGCCCTGGGCGTCTCCGGCGGGCTGCGACCGTGGCGTCTGCTCGCCGGCGCGCTGCTGGGCATGGCCTGCGCAGTGAAGTGGTCCGGGCTCTATGCGCTGGCGGTCTTCGGGATCATGACCGTGCTGTGGGACTGGTGGGCACGGCGCACGGCCGCCCAGAAGAACTGGCTGCTGGGAGGGTTCGTGAAGGACGCCATCCCGGCCTTCTTCGCGACCGTCGGGACCGCACTGGTCGTGTACATCGCGTCGTGGGCGGGCTGGTTCGCCTCCTCCGTCGGGTACAACCGGAACCTCGCCGCGAAGGAGGGCACAGCCACCGGGAACGGGATCCTGGACTCACTGCGGTCCCTCTGGCTCTACCACCGCCAGGCCTACGAGTTCCATATCGGCCTGGACACCGAGCATCCGTATCAGGCCAACCCGCTGGGCTGGCCCCTCATGCTGCGGCCCACGAACTTCTACTACCGCTCCTACGAATATGGGGAGCACGGCTGCGAGGTCGCGAAGTGCGCCTCCCACATCCTCTCCGTCGGCAATCCGGTCATCTGGTGGCTGGGCACGCTCGCCGTGCTGATCACCCTGGTGATCGCGATCGTGCGCTTCGACGGACGGGCCTGGGCGGCGCTGGCCGGCATCGCCGCCGGCTACCTCCCCTGGCTGCTGTACACGGACCGCACGATCTTCACGTTCTATGCGGTCGTGTTCGAGCCCTGGCTGATCCTGTGCCTCGCCTACGTGCTGGGGCTGCTCATCGGCCCTGCCCGTGCGGACTCGGAGAGACGTCTGGCCGGAGGTCTCTTCGCCGGATCCCTGCTGGTGCTCATCGTGCTGGTCTCCGCGTTCTTCTGGCCGATCTGGACCGGCGAGGTCATCGACCTCGAGCAGTGGCGGTACCGGATGTGGCTTCCCTCCTGGACCTGACCCGACGGGCGCCTCCTGGACCTGACCCGGCAGGCGCCGGACGCTCCGCTCCCAGGGTGTGATCGCCGCTACGATTGCGCCATGCCTTCGGAACCCACAGCGCTGCGTGATCTCGCCCGCGATCTCGGTGTCAGCACCGAGTACTGGGGGTGGGACGGCACGCTCAAGGATGTCGCCGAGAACACCCTGCGCTCCGTGCTCGCCGCGCTCGGCGCGCAGGCCGACTCCCCGGAGGACATCGACCGCATCCGCCGCGAGCACGAGCATGCCCCGTGGGCCCGCACCCTGCCCCCGGTGACGGTGCTGCGCACGGACCACGGGACGACGGTGCCGGTGCATGTCGACCACGGCAGCCCGGTCACCACCCATCTGCTCCTGGAGGACGGCGGCCGCCGTGATCTCGAGCAGGTCGATGACTTCACCCCGCCCGTCGACATCGACGGCACCCTGCGCGGCCGTGCCCGTTTCCGGATCCCCTCGGGCCTCCCGCTGGGCTGGCACCAGCTCGTCGCCGAGACGCCCTCGGGGACGGACACGGCGGACGTCGTCGTCACCCCGGCGCGGCTGACACTCCATGAGGGCTTCGCCGCCCGACGGGCCTACGGGATCCAGGCGCAGCTGTACTCGGTGCGCTCCTCACGATCCTGGGGCATCGGGGACCTCGCCGACATGCGCGATCTCGCCGCGATCTCCGGTGCCTGCCACGGCGCGGACTTCCTCCTGGTCAACCCGTTGCACGCCTCCTATCCGACGCCGCCGGTCGAGCCGTCCCCATATCTCCCGGTGACCCGGCGCTTCACCAGCGCGCTGTACCTCCGGATCGAGGACGTCCCGGAATGGCGGGATCTGCCGGAGCACGCCCGGCAGCGCGTCGAGCTGTCCCGGCGCGGGGTCGAGGACTGGAACACCCGGGTGGACCGCCTGGAGCGTGACGACGTGCTCGCGGCGAAGCTGGAGGCGCTCGAGGAGCTGTTCGCCGTGCCGCTCTCCGCAGGGCGTCGTGCCCTCCTCACGGCCTACCGTCGCCGTGAGGGGCAGGGCCTCGAGGACTTCGCGCTGTGGTCCGCGATCGCGGAATCCGCGCGGGCCGCCGGCGAGGAGCAGGGGCTGTCCGAGCTCGACGACGACGCCGTGGAGCGAGCACGTACCGAGCTCGCGCAGAAGGTCGACTTCCATGTGTGGACGCAGTGGCTGCTCGACGAGCAGCTCAGCGCCGCGCAGACGGCCGCCCGGGACGCCGGGATGCGCATCGGCATCATGCATGACCTCGCCGTCGGCGTCGAAGAGATCGGCGCCGACTCCTGGCGGCTGCGCGGGGTCCTCGCCCGCGGCGCCACCGTCGGCGCACCCGCCGACCAGTACAACCAGCAGGGCCAGAACTGGCACCAGCCCCCGTGGCATCCCGAGCGGCTGCGGGAGGATTCCTACCGTCCGTGGCGCGACATGCTGCGCACCCTCATGCGCCATGCGGGCGCCCTGCGGATCGACCACGTGCTGGGCCTGTTCCGCCTGTGGTGGATCCCCGAGGGCCACGAAGCCTCCGACGGGGCGTACGTCTCCTACGACCACGAGGCGATGATCGGCATCCTCGCCCTGGAGGCGGAGCGCTCCGGCACGGTCGTGGTCGGCGAGGACCTCGGCACGTTCGAGCCGTGGGTCCGCGACTACCTGGTGGACCGCGGGATCCTGGGGACGTCGATCCTGTGGTTCGAGAACGACGCCGAGGGAGCGCCGCTCCCGGCCGCGGACTATCGCACGCTGTGCATGTCCTCGGTGAACACCCATGACCTGCCGCCGACGGCCGGCTATCTCGCCGGGGACCATGTCGCGCTGCGCCACGAGCTCGGACTGCTCGAGCGTCCTCTGGAGGAGGAGCAGGAGGCCGACGCCGCGGGCCGTGAGCAGGTGCTCGACCTGCTGCGCCGCGATGGCCTTCTGGCTCCCGGTGCGGACCTCGAGGACACGGTGATCGCGCTGCACCGGCATCTGGCGCGCACCCCGTCGATGCTGCTGGGCGTCTCGCTCGTGGACTGCGTGGGCGAGCGTCGGATCCAGAACCAGCCGGGCACCGATGAGGAGTACCCGAACTGGCGGATCCCGCTGGCCGATGCGGAGCTGCGCCCCGTCTCGATCGACGACATCGCGACCGATGAGCGCACCGCGCGCCTGCTGGCCGCGGTGCGCGAGGGCATCAGGCCGCGCTGACCTGCTCCCAGGATCCGCGCTCGGCGAGGAACACCCGTGCCGCCTCCTGGGCGCCCTCGAGCGTGTGGTGGGCGCCCCAGCCGCACTGGATCTCGTTGGCGGCGGGGACCTCGTCGGCCGCGACCAGATCGCGCAACGTGGCCTCCAGCGTGGGGGCGAAGCTCTCGGTGGTGTGATCGCCGATCAGCAGCACGTAGAAGCCGGTGCGGCAGCCCATCGGCGAGACGTCCAGGACGACGTCGCTGTGGTTGCGCATGTGCTCGGCCATCATGTGCTCGAGGGAGTGGACGGTCTCGGACTCCAGATGCGCGACGTTGGGCTGGGTGAAGCGCACGTCGAACTTCGTGAGCACGTCACCGCCGGGCAGCTCCTTGCGATCGGCGATCCGGAGGTACGGGGCGGCGACGGTGCGATGGTCGAGGTTGAAGCTCTCGACGTTCATGCGGGGAGGCCGGTTCTGCTCGGTCATGGGGTACTCCTCTGTCGTGGGGGCCTCAGCCCAGGGTGGTGGACACCGGTCGCGGGAACAAAGTCATGAGAACGGGGTCATGAGAACGCGGTCGCGAGGACCGGTCCGTCAGCGGCTGGAGCGGGACGTGCGGCCGCGGACCACGCCGACGAACTCCTGGCGCACCTCGTCGTCGGCCGCACGGGGCCAGGCCAGCGCGATGCGGGTGGGCTCGGCGTCCACCTGCGGCCGATGCACGGCGTCCTTGCGGTGGTGGAGGCGGGCCAGCGACAGCGGCATGCGGGTGAAGCCCACGCCGGCCGCGACGACGGCCACGCGGTCCGCGGCGTCGTCGAGATGCTCGGCCGGGATCTCCGTCTCCTCGGCGAGATCGCCCTCGGAGACCTCGTCCAGCAGGCTCAGCACGTGCTCCGTGCCCATCACGATCGCCCCCCGCTCCTCCCACAGACCCACCACGTGGAGGTCGTCGGTGGGGATCGGCAGGCGCACGAAGCACATGTCGACGTCCCCGCGCTGAAGGGCGAGGTGCTGCTGCGAGAGCGGGATCGGGGTCAGCTCGAGCCAGGCGTCCCGTCGACCCGACTTCCAGCGACGCAGGAAACGATCAGGTTCGACACCGGGGACGAACCCGACGCGCAGGGTGCGATTCTCCATGTGCCCAGACTACGGCGCGGGGGCTGCCCTCCGTGCACGAGACGCCCTCCGCGGGACGGGGAGCTCCGGGGCCTCGGCCCCGTGCCTCTGCCCTGCGCCTCAGCCCCGTGTGCCTCCAGCGGTCAGGCAGGCAGGCCGGGAGCGGGCCGTGCCTCCGCGAGGATCCTCAGGAGGTCCTGGGTGAAGCGTTCCGGACGAACCAGGTTCACCAGGTGGTTGCCATAGCCGAGGGCGACGACGCGACCCCGGGGCGCTGCGTTGGCGAAAGATCGCTCGTCCCACCGCAGCTGATCGAAGCGTGGGCTGAGGATCGTGACGGGGACGTCGATGCGCCGCAGGTCTTCGCGCAGATCGAGGGTGCCGACCGCTGTCATCGCGGCGGTCACGGCCTCAGGTCCGGAGAGGCCGCCGCGCGTGTAGGCGCCCACCCCGCGCCTCCCGAGCGCCAGGGCATGCAGAAGGGTGGCACCGGTCGCCGGATTCGGGTCGGACCGTGCCCTCCGCAGGCGGCTCCCTCCCGATGGGGAGCGTCGTCCGGGCAGGGTCGGGAGCCCGCTCATGGCGGTGATCCCGAGTCCGTACAGCCGCGCGGTGGTCGGGGTCGGCTGCACGGCGGAGCCGCAGACGGTGAGGCTCGCGAGCGACCCTGCCTGTGCTCCAGCCCCTGCCCTTGCTGCTGCTCCAGCTCCAGCTCCAGCTCCAGCTCCAGCTCCAGCTCCAGCTCCAGCTCCAGCTCCAGCGGACCGCGCCTCGTCGGCCCTGTCGAGGCCGCCGGCGCAGAGCGCGGCGGCGGCGTGGATCGCGAGCATCCCGCCCAGCGAGGATCCCACCAGGTGCACGGTGGCCGGGCCCGTCGCCTCGGCCGCGGTGAGGACGGCCCGGCTGATCGTGGCCGTGGCCTCGGTGAGGGTGAACGGCTCGCCGCGGTGCACCCCATGGCCGGGCAGGTCCGGGGCGCTCACGAGATACCCCGCCTCGCGCAGGCCGGGGAGCTGGAGATCCCACTGGCTGGAGGAGGTGCGGGTGCCGTGGACCAGCACGATGCTCTCAGTCACCGTTCCCCACCTCAACACCGGTCCCCATCTCTGCACCTGCGGCGGCACGTCGCAGCACCTTCGTGAAGCGCTTGGGCCGGGAGAGGTTCGCGATGTGCCCGGCATCGTCGAGGATCACGAGCTCCCCGTCCCGGGCGGCCTCCAGGAAGAGTGCCTCGTGGCGGCGGAACGGGTCGTGCTCCCCGTTGAGGAAGGTCAGCGGGACATCGATCATCGCGATGTCGGCCAGCAGATCGAGGGAGCTGATCGTCCGCACCACGGTCCCCACCACGCCGTGGGCGCGTCCTCCCCCGTAGTAGCGACGGGAGGCCTTGCGGGAGTGCCGCTTCGCAAAGGCGCGCGCGACTCGCGTGTCGGAGTCGCCGGGCAGCCAGTCCTTCATGGTGATCCACAGGCCGTAGAGCCGCGCCATCGCCGGTCCCGGGACGATCGTGCAATCCGCCGCGAGGACCGCCTCCAGACGGCCCGGGTTCCGGGACGCCCAGTGCAGCGTCAGGTATCCGCCGAGCGACAGCCCCACCAGCAACGGTGGCTGCTCGCAGTCGCTCACGGCCTGCTCGATGGTGGCCAGTGCGCTCTGCAGCGTGAACTCTTCGCCGCGGCGTCGACCGTGACCGGGGAGGTCCGGGGCGATCACCTGGAAGCCGTGCTCGCGCAGGCGGCGCGTCTGCCCCTTCCACATGGTGCGCGAGGAGCGCACAGCATGGATCAGCACGATGCTGCTGGTCATCGAGGTCCCCTCCCCTGCGGCATCCGTCGCATCGCGCGACGCATCGTCCCCGTCTGGACCCTATCGTCCGTGGGTGAAAGGCAGAGGGTCATAGTCAGAGGGTGATCGTCCGCGGGTGATCGTCCGCGGGTGGACGACGACGCCACGGCGAGCGTCGGCCCCCGCGCCGACCGCTAGCCTGAGCAGCATGCCGAGCTACCGCATGCACCTGCCCATCGGGGAACTCCTCCCGGGACGTTCCCCGCACGACGTGATGGAGCAGGCCGCCCTCGCGCTGGGCACGCTCCACGTGGTCGAGAAGCAGGACGTCGAAGCACCGCTGATCGGCGACCGACGGGTGGGACGCGCCGTCCTGCGGTTCGCGGTGGAGGCGACCACCCGCGGGGATGAGGACGCCGCCGCGCGGCACGCCCTCGCCGTCGTCATCGACCACCTCGAGGGGACTGCGGGCCGGATCGCCCCAGAGAGTGCGCTGCAGCTCACGCGGGGCGCGGCGGGCCGCTTCCGGCCGATCCCGCTGGGCTGACCGCTGCCGGCGTCCGTTCCCGCACCATCAGCTGGACACGGGCGTGACCATCAGCTCGAGACAGGCGTGACCATCAGCTGGAGAAGAGCCAGATCGAGGCGTCGACCGAATTTCGTCCCGACCTGGGGCAGGGTGCCACGATGCTCGAACCCGAGCTTCTCGTGCAGGCGCACGGAGCCGATGTTGCCTGCCTCGATCGCCGCGATCATGGCCTGGACGCCCTGTTCCCGGGCTCGGGTGACCAAGGCCTCCAGCAGCGCGCGGCCGACGCCCCTGCCCTGCTGGTCGCTGCGCACGTAGACGGAGTCCTCCACGGTGCCCCGGAATCCGTCGTGCGGTCGGAACATGCCGTAGGTCGCGTAGCCGAGCAGCTCACCGGCAGCTCCGCTCCCCTCACCGTCGCCGTCGCCGTCGCCGAGGCAGACCAGCACGGGGAAGCCGTCCCGACGCCGCTGAGCGAGCCAGACCGCCCGGTCCTCACGATCCACCGCGTGGTCGTTCCAGATCGCCGTGGTGTGCTCGACCGCGTCGTTGTAGAGCGCGGTGAGGGCATCCAGGTGCGCGGCGGTCGCGTCGCGGATCTCCATGACAGCTCCTCAGAAAGGTCGGCGCTCCGGGACGGGCGAGCCGGAGAGCAGACGAACGGGCCGGCTGGCGAACGGGCGAACCGGCGACAGGGCGAACCGGCGACGGGGTGAACGGACGAGCGGCCACGGCCCCGGGCTGAGTGCGTGGTCAGCACCGTGGAACAGGAGAACCCCCTGGTCAGTTGCGTGACCAGGGGGTTCTTCGGTGGAGCTAGGGGGATTCGAACCCCCGACCTTCTCATTGCGAACGAGACGCGCTACCAACTGCGCCATAGCCCCATGTCGCGCGGCGACCCGGCCAGATTACCACCGGGAAGCCCCGGAGGAGAACTCGTCGGAATCGCCTTGACGAGGATCACAGATCCGCGTCGCGCAGGGCCTGAACCTCCTCGAACACGCGATCCACCAGGTCCAGGCGCTCAGGCCCGGTGCACGCCACGTACGCAGGGTTCAGGAAGTCGGGCTGCCCCGTCTCCCCGTGGCCGGGCCAGGTGCGCACCGAGCCTCCGGCGCGGCGCAGGATGTGGAAGCCGGCGGCGATGTCCCAGGCGTTGATGGAGGCCAGGAATGTCGCATCGGCCCACCCGGCGGAGACATAGGCGAGCTCGATGGCGGCGGAGCCGAGGTGCCGGATCGCCGAGAGGCCGTTCTCCAGCTCGGGCTGCGCCCTCGCCGCGAGCTCAGGGAACTCGGCCCAGCCACGCTGGCCCGGGAAGCCGGACAGCACCAGGGCGTCGGCGGGCTTGTTCGTCGAGCGCGGCGTGATCTCGCGGCCGTTGAGCGTCGCCGGCCCGTCCGCTGCGGTGAACACCTGGCCGAGAACCGGAACATCGATGACGCCGGCCACCAGCTCGTCGCCCACCGCCACCCCGATGGAGACGCAGAACAGGGGAAGACCGGCAGCGAAGTTGCTGGTCCCGTCGATGGGGTCGACGTAGAAGGTCACGACGGGCTCCGCGGGATCAGCGCTCAGCGCGCCCTCCTCGGCGGGTCGCTCCCCGCCCTCCTCGCCGACGATGCGGCAGGTGGGGAGCAGCCGGCGCAGCTCGGCGACGATGATGTCCTCGCTGGCCCTGTCGTGCTCGGTGACGATGTCATGACTGGAGGTCTTGTACTCGCGGGCCAGGTGCTCGCGGTCCAGGGAGCGGATGTAGTCGGCCGCTGCCCGTGCCGCGGTGGTCGCGATGTCCAGCAGATGGTCGGGGCTCGGGACGGAGGAGGGCGCCGTCTGCGCAGTCGAGGTGTTCATCACCTCGAGCCTAGTCCGAACCACGCTGTGTCCGTGGGCCACGACAGCGTGCGGACGACCCGGCGCGGATGCGCCGGCTATCAGCCCAGGAGGTGGCGCAGATATCCCGTCAGCAGCACCCCGTCGGGATCCGCAGTCGCCCGTGCTGCACGGAAGTCCTCGAAGCGGGGATGCAGAGCGGCCAGCTCGCGACGGCCCAGCCAATGCTGCTTGCCCCAGTGGGGGCGGGCGGCGAACGGGGCGAGGATGCGCTGGACCATGAGCAGATAGGGCCCGGCCTCCTCGCGGTGATGGCGGTGCGCGGCGAGGTAGACGGTGTCGCGTCCGTACGCGGTCGAGAGCCAGACGTCGTCGGCCGCGGCCCGCCGTACCTCGAGCGGGAAGGTGACGTGCACGCGTTCGTCCTCGAAGCGGGTGCTCAGCGCGTCGAAGGCCTCTTCGAAGCGGTGCGCGGGGATCGCCCATTCCGACTCCTGGAAGCGCACCCGGCGCGGCGCGGTGAACACCGAGGCGGAATCATCCACCACGCGCGGGCCGGCGAACAGGCGCGAGGTCCTCGAGATTGGCGTCGAAGGCGTCGAGGTCCAGGACGGCGACGGGCCGCTCTGACCGGCCCTCACGGGTGAGCGCCCGGTCGATCCGGGCGATGCGGGTGCTCCGCGTCGGCCGGTTCGCCTCCATCGGCATGCCTCAGACCTCGGGTCCGGGAGTCTCAGGCCCGACGGCGGGCGAGGATCTCGTCGAGGTGCAGGTTCTGGGCGGGGGCGTAGGCCTCGTCGACCGCTTCGAGCTCCTCGACGGAACCGCTCTCGAGCGGCACCGAAGCGGGCTGCATGCTCTGACGATGTGCGGCGTGGCGGGTGGCGAGGTCATCGACCTCGCCGCGCAGCGCGTAGGTGGGGCGCGGGACCGGACGCGGGGTCCACTCGCCGGCGGCCGTGACCTGATGGGCGGCGCGCTCGGCCGTCGCCTCGAGCGGTGCGCGCTGCACAGGCTTCTCGCGCTTCTCGGGGGTGGAGCGGGCGATCGCGGGCTCGACCGCAGGGGCGGCCGCGGCGCGACGAGCGGTCTCCTGCTGGGCGCGCTCCTGACGGTTCAGGGTCGCCGCCCGGGTCAGACGGGCCCGACGATCCAGCTCGGCCCGACGCAGGCCCACGAGATAGGTCATCACGGCGACCGCAGCGATCGCCGGCACCCACCACGCGACGATCCCGGCGACGGCCAGGGCGATCAGCGCGAGGGTGAGCGCGCTCATCCCGGCGAGGAGTACCTTCATCAGTCGGCGCGACCGGGTCCGCTCCTCGAGGAGGTCGATGCGGGCCCCGGGCACCGCGTCGAAGCGTGGTCGGCTGGTGGGGTCAGCGGGACGCAGAAGGAGACGGTCCTGGGACATGGCGGCATTCACCTCGTGGGAAGAGCGACGGGAGTGGACGGCCGCGGACAGGTCCCGGGCCTCCGAGCTCATCTCGGAGAGCTCCGAGGCGCGTGCGCGCCCCATCACCTCGCGGCGACTGGCAGTGCGCGGCAGGGCATACGCCACCCAGAGCAGCAGCAGAAGGCCGAACAGGACGGCACCGAGATTGATTGACTCCACATCTCTACAGTAATGACACCGATGTGATTTCCCTGGTCACCCCGCGGGCGTGTCGGGAGGGAACTCCCGATGAAGTCTGGCGAGAACTCCGCGCCCGTCATGTCCGGTGGCGATCTCCTCGGCGGTGAGCGCGAACACGAGATGATCTCTCCACGTTCCGTCGACATGGATCGCCGAACGTCTCAGCCCCTCGGGACGCAGATGCAGCTTCTGGACCACCCGCAGGCTCGAGGCATTCTCCGGGCGCACCGTCACCTCGATGCGGTGGATGCCGAGCTCGGCGAAGAGATGATCGATCACCAGGGCCACCGACCGCGGGACGAGGCCCGCTCCCGCCTGATCCCGGTCGATCCAGTAGCCCAGCACCGCGCTGCGCAGCGCTCCGTACTGGATGGGTCCTGCCGTGATCTGGCCGACGACCCGGCCCCGCACGGTGATCATCAGCGGAAGGTAGAGCCCGAGGCGCGCCTGCTGCTCGTTCCAACGTCGCAGCGTGGCGAAGGGTATCTGCCGGGCTGGGCGATCAGGGTCTGTGGCATCCCATGGGCGCAGCCAGTCACGGTTTCGCTCACGCAACCGCTCGAAGTCTGCGCGGTCACGGCGTCGCAGGGGCCGCAGAGCGAGCTCCCCGTCGCGCAGTGTCAGCGGCCACACGTGAACCATCGCGTCATCGTAGACGGAAGCGGCCCCCTCCCCGTGCACGGTCCAGGCGACCGATCCGGCGCGGGCGGGGCAGGCGGGTCCACCCCTCGGAGGAATCGCCGTGCACCTCGGGCACCATGGCCTCGGCCGGAACTCCGAAGCTGCTGGAATCAGCTCGCTGAGGGCCACATAAAGGGCTCTTCGCGGTTCGTGGTGAATGACCCTGCTGTGGCGGGTATTCACGCTACGGTTCTCGCGGCGCTGGTGAGCAGGATA
>NZ_BAAAIR010000039.1:0-14293 GCF_039526165.1 Brachybacterium tyrofermentans | reverse complement strand
CTATTCTTCCAGGTCAGGAGCACCTTCACCCATCACGACCCACCCCTCGGACACCTCAACGATGAAAGCCCGAGGCTAGGTCAAACTGTCACCTAAATGTGCGGCAGTCCCTGTAGTCCATGATCGGGCTTTTCTGCACCGAAGTCATCGAGCACGAACGCCATGTAGACCTCGGTACCGCACGGGTGCCAGAATGGCACGCATGGGGAACGAGTTGCTGGGGCCACACGTCGGAATCGTTCAGGACATTTGCTCCAGAATCGAAGCTCTGCGGGCCGGCGGGCCCCCGAACGGCCCCCGCGTCATCCTCCTGCGCGGGCCGGCCGGCGTCGGCAAGTCGCGCATCGTCCGCGAGGTGTACGAGCGACTCGCTGGCCAGTCGCAGAGCCCGCGTTACTGGCCACCGCTGCCCGAGATCGGTGACCGGATTCTTACTGAGCGCAAGGTGCTCGCGCCGCCGCGCGAGACCATGCATTGGGCAGAGCGAGCGCTGCCGGAGTTCGCCTGGTGGGAGCTCTCCAGTGAAGAGACGTCGTCGGGCTTGCTGCGCGACGGTGCGTCGTCGTTGAATGCCCAACTGCTCATGCACGCCGTGCCGCTTGCGGCGGCGAAGCTGCAGCACACGGGGGCGCTTCAGCGCCTCGGCTCGGCCGCGACCGGGGTCTTCGATCGAGTGCGCGACGTCTTCGTGAACGAGGGCGCCGACTTCGCCATCGAGGCGCTGCTCGATGCCGTCGGTCTTTTCGTGCCGGTGCCGCGCGCGTTGCTCGATCTAACCGTCGACGCGGCGAAGGGTCTGGGCACCGGTCACCGGCGTCGTGCTGACGTGAAGCTCGACGTCGACCTCGGTGCACAGCATAACGAGCGCCAGCGCACGTTGACCGCCGAGACTGCGGACGCGCTGCGTGAGGCGGCGACACCGGAGCTGCCGGGCATCGTGGTGGCCGAGGATCTGCACTTCATGAGCGGCGACGCGGCCCAGTTGCTCGACCGCTTGCTCGTGCCCGACTCGGAGCACCCGACGCTGCTGATCGGCACCGTGTGGCCGGAAGCAGAGGCCACGGGGCCGTATGCCGAATGGCTCGCGGGGCAGCTTCCGGGTGTCGTAGCTGTCGTCGACGTGCCCCTGCTCGGAACTGACGACCTCATCGCGCTCGTGCGCCAGCGCGCGGAGCACACCGATGAGGCAGTCGCGCGCCAGGTGGGCGAGCGGTTGCAGGTGCCGCTCGCGGTCGAGATGTTTCTGACGGAGGGCAAGGCCAAGCGCGACATCCGCCGTAACAACGGACGGCTCACAGAGGCCGAGATTACCGGTCTGCCTGACGGGCTCGAGGGGCTGTACGAGGACCGCTGGAAGCAGCTGCCCGAGCCGACGCGCTGGGCCCTCGCCTGCGCCGTCGCGACCGAACCACTGGGCGATCAGTTCGCCCGGTTCCCGGTCTCCGCCATCATTTCGGTGCTGCGCGAGACACTCGACGACCAGGTCGCCGACGCCGAGGGTAGCCTGCGCTACGCGATCGACCTCTCAGGGTGGTGCCTGGACCAGGACGGCGTGCAACTCTTCACGGAGCACCTGCTCACCCTGCGTGCATCGCGTTTCGTAGGCGGGGCGTTCTCGGAGGCAGACATCGCGGAGTTCCGCACGATCGCGCGGCGAGAAATGGTCGAGGCGATCGACAGGGATCGGGTTCTCCTCTCCCTCCCTGACACGAAGCTCGCGACTCTCATGTGCCGGTGGTATCTCTCGCTGACGACGGCGGAGGATCCGAATCTCGTGGACGCGACTGCGCTGTGGCGGCGCGCCGAGGAAGAGGCCGCACGCGGCTCGCTTGGCACCGCGGCCACGACGGCGCACCGAGCGCTCGAAGTGGCTGGCGGACATCTCGACCTCCGCGATACGTTGCTGATCGACCTGCGCCACCGCGCGGCGGTCTGGCTCGGCGACTCGGGGCAGGCGCTCCGGGCCCGCGGTCTCTTGGTCGCGATGTTCCAGGAGGTCGTCGAGCGTTCCGAACCCGGCCGGCTGCACCCGATCACGATGGACCTTCGCGCCGACATTGCCCGGTTCACGGGGCTGGCCGATGACCCCGAGGGTGCGGTGAATCTGCTCCATGAACAGCTCGAGCAACAGGCCGCGTTCTATGGACCGGTCTCCCGCGCAGTGTTTACGACCCAGATCGATCAGCTGGAGTGGCGCGCGCTGTTCGACCCTGTCGTTGCGATCGTCCGCGCCCAGGGGCTTCTCATGGACCTCTACGAGCCGCACGGTGGACGGGACGCTCGGTTCCATGAACCGCACAACGGTCGGTTCCACGACCTCGGGCTGCGCGTGCTCAGGTTCATCGCCGGGCAGCATTTAGCGGCCGGAAACGTCGACGCCGCATCCGAGTTCTTCGGACGGCTGCTTGACGAACAGCTCCGCATATACGGCGAGAACTCCGACGAGGCACTCGACACTCGGCTTAACCTTGCGATCAACACGCAGAACTCCGGCGACTACGCTGGTGCAGTCGCGGCGTTCACGTCAGTGATCGAGTCATACGAGGCGCGCCTGGGCAGCCGCGCGCCGCAGACGATGGCCGCGCGCAGTTACCTCGCCATTCTCATATGCGCGGAAGTTGACCTCGACCAGGGGTTACCAATGCTTAAGGAACTAATGGTCGACCAGTCCGAAGTGCTCGGGCCGACGCACCCCGACACCTTCGACTCACGGTTTAGGCACGCGATGTTTACGAGCCAGCTGGGCCGGAACCGGGAGTGCATCGACCTGCTCGAGCAGCTCCTCGCAGAGCTGGAGAACGCGAGAAACGCGACGCACTCCCACATCGATTTTACGAAGTTGCTGCTGCGTGAGGCTCTGCAGCGCGGCGATGCGCCGTCGGCGTAAGGGACTGCCGTACGGATAGGTGTAGCTGGATCGGCACGAACGACTCGGAGGTATACGGCGTCCGGCTCCGCGACTTCTGTGCAGCGCGTCGGAATCCTGTGCGAGGACCCGCGAGGCATTGCGGCCCAACCCCGGCGCCCTGAGCGATGCGCTGCGCGCTGGCGAGGTGCGGGAGCTGGTCGCGGACTCTCTGCTCTCAGCCCCGGGCACGTTCGAGTAGATGGCCGGGGAGCTCCTGCTGTCGCACGTGGCGACCGCCCGAGCTGGCGGCGAGGCGCCCGTGCACGCCATCGCCACAGCGGCCATCGAACTGGGCTGGCGCGTGGACCGCGGACTCGTGCAGGAGAGCAGAGTCCGGGAGATGCCGGTCTGGTATCTGCGACTCAACATCGGCGACCACTACGGTTTCGCCCGACCCCCGCTGGAACGAATTCTCCCCTGAGGCCGCAGCCTTCGCGTGGTACGTGCTGCGGGGCTGACCGGACAGCGAATTCGAGTTGCCAGTCGTTGGGCTTGGATACGCTCACCTCAGTCGAAAGGAAGAGCCTTGACGCTTCGCGATGCGATGGAGAAGGTCCTGCTCGACGCGGGGGGACCGTTGAAGGCAAGTGACCTTGCCGAGAAGATCAATGCGCGTGGCCTCTACCAGATGCGGGACGGCTCGCCTGTCCAGCCCGATCAGGTGCGCGCTTGGGCTCGGAGATACCCGCACCTCTTCACCCGAGAAGCGGCGGCAACCGGCATAGTGCAATTGCGGGATTGGCAACAAGTGCAGCCAGCCGCCCCGAAGGCACTCAACGACGCTTCGGTGCCGCCTGTCGCGGTACGCCCGATCCAGTCCTTTGCCGAGCCATCTGAGCTTGCGGCGGCACTTCTCGAACAAGCCGCGTTCAGCCCAGCTGGGGCCATCGACCTAGTGGTGCCCAATCGTCCCGGCCTCTACGCGATCCGTGTACGCGACACGGGTTCGCTGCCCCAGCCGTTTAGGAGCTACAGCGAGAAGCGCCGCCAGGATCTGCTCTACATCGGGCTCGCCACCACGAGCCTGAGTCGCCGCTTCCTCGGCCAGGAGCTTCGAGCGCGAGGCCACGGCACGCTGTTCCGCAGCATCGGAGCGCTGCTCGGCTACCGTCCCCCCGCGGGGAGCCTTCACGGCAAGAGCAACACAGGGAACTACAGGTTCGCCCCGGCGGATAACCAGGCGATCATCGACTGGATCAACGCGAACCTCCTCGCGAACTGGGTGGAGACCTCCGACGATCTCACTGCGCAAGAGACTGCGTTGATCAGGGGCCATCGCCCCCTCCTCAACCTGCAACGAAATCCTGCGGCGCTCCCCGAGCTGTCCTCACTGCGAGCCGAATGCGTACGGATCGCGAACCTCGTCGCTGAGTGAGTGCTCGGCAGTGTTGCCGCCGGTGCGCACTTCAAAATGCACCTTCCGCCATGTTCCCTCTATGTACGGCAGAAGGAGCGTCTACAGAATGGGTTCGCCGACCCTTAGCTGGCCCCGTGCGACGCAACAGAGACGACGACGCTGTAGCCGCGGAACTCGGTCAGCGGGCCCGGCGACCTGAAAGCCCTGATCAATCGATCTCCTTCCGTGCGGGCCAGGTGGCTAGGTGTATGAGGTCATGACCCGCAACAGCTAGCGCGCGTTCGCTGGGCACCGCAGCGCCGACGGGCATTGCCTGCTTCTGCTGGCGCAGTTCATCCACCAGAGTGCGGAACTTGGAGCGATCGGCCATGGGGTCGATCTTCGCACGGTCGATGTCGGTTTCCTCCGACTCCGGGCGTGGTGCGGACACCGCCATGAGCGCTCCTGTGAACGCCTGTGGGCCCGCCGGAGCTGGCTTCGTACTCAGCGGATGACCTGAGCTGTGGCCGGGCTCAGGGTCTACGTGACCAGCCACGCCGCGAATGCACTGAGCGCCTCGTGGAGGCGGCTCACGTCGTGCCGAGGATGCTGTGGGGCCAGGTGGAGCGTCAGCGTCGTGGGGCCGGCGCCTTCCGGCAGCGCCACACGAACGTTCATTTCGAGGTTTCCGGTTGACGAGAGCATGGGGTGTGTCTGGCCCCCGCGCGAGTTCTCGTGAATCCAGCGTTCTCTCGTGTTCCGGGTGTGCGCCGAGAGCTCGGGGCCGAGGAGTTCGAAGGACTCGATCGATTGCAGCACGTCGTCCACCTGCAGGGCGCGAAGAATCGGCTCTCCCTCGGCTCCGGTCCAGGTGTCCGTACGCAGACCCGGACGTGGGGTGCAGGGGAGGAGATGGCTCCCGTGACGGGCCTCGAGGCACAGGCTGACCGTGCCGACAACGCTCTGGACCGTGACCGTGTGCTCGGCCAAGAGTTCGTGACGCTGCCACCGGGATGCGAAGCGTCCCAGCACCTGCGAGGAGCCGAGCGTCGCACTCGTGAGCTCTTCGAAGAGGCGCCCGATGCCAAGACCGTCGCTGTGGTGGCGCAACAGGTTCTGGTCGACCATCGTGCTCACGATGTCCGCAACTGAACTCTTGGCCAGGCCGAGCTCTTCGGCCAGCACTCCTGGGGTCGTGTGCTCGTGCCGGCTGGTTACCTCCAGCACCGACAGAGCGCGATGCACTGCTGGCGACGCGCCGTTCTCGATCATCCCCACGGGCTGTACCCCCGGGAGTCGGCCGCCGTGACCAGGCGGACAGGCAGTGAGACGACCCGCTGTCGCGGCGTCGTCCCGTCATGGAGCTGGCGGGCGATCGCGAGCGCCGTGCGAGCCAGGTGAGCCGGATCCTGAGCCGCGGTGGCGAGGATTGGGCCACCGGCATCGATCAGTTCGACGGCGCCTGCAAGGCCATCGACTGCCGTGATCGCCATGGTGCGTCCGAGGTCTCGGAGCGCCTCGGCGGCTCCCAGGGCGAGTGGGTCGCAGACCGCGAAGATCCCGCTCAGTCCAGGGTGGTCCTCTATAAGCCGACGAGTAGCGCGCCGGCCCGACTCGACGTCGTCGGCGCCGCCCCGTTCATGGGCGACCAGGTGAACCTGAGGATGGTCCCTCAGCGCATCGCGGAATCCGCTGATCCGTTCCGCGTTGGCATTCTTGCTCAAGCCATCGAGTATCGCGACGTGCGAGTCGTCGGGAAGACGGCTGAGCAGGGCCGTCGCAGAGAGCAACCCTGCCTGAATGTTATCGCTGGTCACCGCTACGTCGGCGCCGTCGATCCGGGTGCCGATGGCGACCACCGGTATTCCGCGGTCGTGGGAAGCCTGGACGAGATCCTCGTAGCCGGATGTCTCGACGGCATCGACGAGGACGACGTCGGCACCGAGCCCAAGAAGTTCCCCCCATTGGTGGCGCTGCCGCACGGCGTCGTCGCTCGCATCGTGCACGATGAGGCGCCCGCCGGATGACTCGACGTCCGCTGCCGCAGCAGCGAGGAGAGCGTCGTAATAGGCATTGCTGGTATTGGGGATGAGGGCACCGAAAGTCAGTGCGTGATGGTCGGACAAGCGGGCATCCGCTGCGAGAGAAGCGATGCGCGGGCCGAGCCAATAGGTTCCCTGTCGTCCACGGACGAGCATCCTCTCGTCGCTCAGGGATTCGCAGATTCTCAACACGCTGGTGCGCGGCGCGGCGATCTCCTGCGCAATGGCGGAGGGGGTGAGGGGATGAGAACTGCGGGCGAGCAGTCTCAGGACTGCGGCGGAGCGCACAACGGCGGGCGTTCGCGCTCGGTCCTCCATCTTTTTGGCCGCCCTTTCATGCTTCTGACCTAGGTCCTTGACGCTCACCAGGGTACTGACTACTCTAACGCTGTCCATATGTCGAACTATAGACCGACATGTGGAAGCTATGGCTGAAGCGGGTGCTGGCCGGTATGGCGCCCAGCCAGGTCATGCCGAGCGCCGGTATCGGGTCGAGAGGGAGGATGTCGCAGATGACGACAGAACGCGGAACGAGCGACCGGAATGGTCCCGTGGAGCACGAAGGCAGCGAAGAAGCGCGCGATGAAGTGGAGCAGGCTCTCGCACCGGTGCGCGTTGCCCTGGACAGCGTCTCGGAGACGCAGCTCGCCGAGGTGGCGCACGAGATTGCCAAGGCGAAGGTCGTCGCGTGTCTCGGGGCCGGTCGCGAAGGACTCATGATGCGAGCCCTCACGATGCGGCTCTTCCATGCAGGGGTGGACGCTCACTACGTCGGAGACATGACCTGCCCCGCGCTCGGTGAAGAGGATGTGCTTCTCGTGTCGCTCGGTCCCGGCAGCCTGGCCTCGATCGAAGCGATTGCAGACCGAGCTCGGGGTGCCTCGGCGCGAGTCGTGGGCTTTACGGCTCAGCCGGAGCTGGTGCGGGCCGAACTATTGGACCACGTGGTACCGATCGATGCTCAGACCATGGCCTCAGATCAAGGATCCGACTCCGTGCTGCCCATGGGTAGTGCGTTCGAGATCGCCCTACTCGTGCTGACCGACCTCGTCAGCCGGCGAGTGCGAGAGCTGGCAGGTGGGACCGCGGAGCAGATGCGGCGCCGCCACACCAACCTCGAGTAATCCCACCCTCAGAACGACGGAGTTCCCTCATGACAACCTCGACTCGACTTCCGGCGCCGGGAAAGCAATTCTTCTTTCCGGGCATGATCGTCCCGTTCGTGCTCATAGCGTGCTGTTTCGCCGCCTGGGGCCTGGCGCAGGACCTCACGACGCCACTCGTGGCCGCCTTCCAAGGTATCTTCACGATGAGCACCTTCGAGGCCTCACTAGTGCAGTTCGCTTTCTACGGTGCGTACTTCCTGCTCGCCCTGCCGGCCGCCTTCATCAATCGACGATGGGGGTACAAGGCGGGTGTGCTCTCCGGACTGGGCCTTGCTGCGTTGGGTGCGATCGGGTTCCTCCCGGCCGCGAACTCGCTGACCTTCGGTTTCTTCCTCATCGCCTTGTTCGTTCTGGCAGCTGGTCTCTCGATCCTCGAGACCTCGGCGAGCCCTTTCGTCATCTCGATGGGGCCGGAGGAGTCCGGGACGCGGCGCTTGAACCTCGCGCAGGCGTTCAACCCCATCGGCACGAACCTTGGCGTCCTCATCGCAGCGGTGATGATCCTGCCCCGGATGAACCCTGCCACCGCCGCCGAGCGCTCGGCGATGCCGGATCAGAGTCTCCTGGCGATCCAGAAGAGCGAGCTCTTCGCCATCATGGGCCCTTACCTCGCCCTTGCCGGCCTCCTCCTCGTCATCTGGGTAGGGATCGCATGGGTCAAGGTGCCAGCCACGCGCACCGACGAGGTGGGCTCCTTGGCCCCGGGGGAAATCGGGGGAGTGCTCCGGCGGCTCTTCGCCAACCGGCACTGGCGATACGGGGTTCTCACCCAGTTCGCCTATGTCGGTGCCCAGGTTTGCACCTGGACCTACATCGTCATCTACGTCGCCAACGTCGTCCCTGGCGGCGACAACGTGCAGGGGGCGTGGTTCCTGCAGATCGGCCTGATCGTCTACCTCGTCATGCGCTTCGTCATGACGTGGCTGATGGGGTATATCCGGCCCACCTTGCTCATGTCGATCATGGCGGGGGCCGCCATCGTTCTCAGCATCTACGCCTGGTTGAACCCAGGGCTTTCTGGGGCTTGGGCGCTGGTCGCCGTCTCCGGGACGATGTGCCTCATGTTCCCCACCATTTACGGAGTAGCCCTCCACGGACTCGGCGAGGATACGAAGTTCGGCGCCTCTGGCCTGGTGATGGCAATCGTCGGCGGAGCCCTTCTGCCGCCGCTTCAGGGCTACCTCACCGACGTCTTCGGCAGCCCCACGGCTCTGCTGGTGCCGACAGCATGCTTCGCTGTCGTGCTCGCCTACGCCATCTACGACCTGCGGTCTGGGCGGACGTATGGTGTTGCGGAGCCCGCTGGGGCGTGAGCTTCTGAGCGGATGGGCCGTGCTCTGGGTTCGCCGGCATCACGCTCTGTCTACCGGCGTCAGGCCCCGAACAGATCGCCCCGCAGCTCACCCATCATCGCGGCCATGGCGTCGTGCGCCCCCTGCCCGTCCCGTCCATGCACGAGGCGCGCCACGTCCAGGTGCGCGGAGATCGCTTCGGGGCGCGGGAACTGCGGCATCAGCCCGCCATGAGTCCGCCCGCGCAGGGTTTCGGCGAACACGTTCTGCAGCGCCGAGAAGAGCTCGTTCCCGCTCGCTTCGAGAAGGAGGGAGTGGTACGCGATGTCCACGTCGAGGAACGCCTCCAGATCACCCGCGGCGCCCAGGCGCGCGAGCTCCTCGGCCAGCGCGACGAGTCGCTCGCGCTGCGCGTCCTGCGCATCGCGAGCGGCAGCGCCCGCTCACCCCACGGGCGGCTCAGACCTCCACGACGCCGGCGGCGGAGAAGGTGACGATCTTCCCGCCCAGCTCCTCGTGCACGGCCTCGGCGAACTCGAGGTTCTCCTCGTCGATGCCCTCGAGGAGGACGACCCACTTCGCTGAGTGCACGGCGTACCCCTCGGACTCCTCCGCGACCATGGCCTCGAGGAACTCCTCGCCCTTGACGTCGTGGGGGACGACGGCGGAGACGGAGAGGTCCTCGTCGCCCAGCGTGCAGTCGCCGTCGACCACGTCGAAGGCGGGGAAGGAGTCCGAGAGTTCGCCCTCCATGAAGGACTCGAAGTCGTCAGAGTCCACGGTGTCGCAGCCGATCTCCGTGCGGAGCTGCTCGTAAAGCTCGCGGGAGTCGTCGAAGGAACCGCCGCACCCGGAGAGGGCGAGGGCTGCGGTGCAGGTCAGGGTGGCGGTGAGGGCTATACGAGTCTTCATGGTGATGTCCTGTTCGGGGTGTCGTGCTGGTGGGAGAGGGCGTGGGAGGGGAGGGGCAGAGGTCAGCTCCCGCCGCCGTCGGAGGGCTGTGCACCGCCGCCGTCGGAGGCCGGAGCGCCGGAGGCGTCACCGGTGGGCGGGAACTCGACGGTCAGTTCCTCCGCCGTGTACGCCCGGTCGAGGGAGCCGGTCGTCTCGTAGGCGCCGCCCATGCCGTCGAACTCGATCGAGAACCCTCCGCTCATGCCCACCGTCACGCTGGTCGTCCCGACGGGGACCGCTGCGGTGAGGGCGCGGGCCTCCTTGGTGCTGCTCGGGGCGAACGAGAGCTTGTCGGCGTGGAACTCGTCCGTGGTCGCCTTTCCGTCGACGGTCACGGAGGCCGTCGCGGAGTAGCCCTTCACGTCCACGAGCCCCTGCACCTCGGTGTCGAGAGAGGCCTCGCTGTTCCAGTCCAGCACGAGCCACGCGCTGCCCGCCTCGGCCCAGCCCTCCTCCTTCGTCCAGGCCGTGAGGGTGAGGGTCGTGGCCTGGAAGGAGACGCTGGCGGCGATCTCGCTGTCCTCCTCCCCGCTGTACAGGACGGGGATGGCCTTCACCTCGGCCGGGAAGGTGTGGTGCGGCTCCTGCACGCGGCCCTCGCGGTAGAAGGCGGCGGCGACATCGTCCGCCTGCCGCTCGCCCGTGAGCAGATCGATCACCTGATCGTGTCCCTCGCTGGAGACCACGAGCACAGCGGAGCCGTCCGCCGGAACCGAGAGCAGGTAGCGGCTGCTGGTGTCCCCGGTCAGCTCGGCGAGGTGCGTCTGCGAGCTTCCGCCGCGGATCGACACATCCGTGGCAGGGAGCGCGGCATCGGTGCTGAACGCGTCCTGGCTGTTCGCGGTGAACGAGAAGTCGACGGCGCGGAGGACCTCCCCCTCCGCCGCGGCGAACTCCAGCTCCTCGCCGTCCTCGTTCGTCTCCGGGTCCAGGCCGACCGCGTCCGCCGGCACCGAGGTGATCTCCTGGATGCCGTCGATGCGCAGCGTCCCCGTCGGAGTGACGATGGTGCCGGCCTTCGGGTGGACAGTGCCCGAGACTGTGACCTCCTTGGTGAAGTCCTCCAGCGAGAATCCCGCCTCCAGCTGGGGGGAGATCCGGTGCAGCGGTCGCGGGAGCGTCGGCCCCGCCGTCGCTCGCGCCGGATCCGCCGCCGTCCGAGCTGCCGCCTCCGCCGAACCCGGCGACCTCGTCGGCGCCGCAGGCGCTGAGCGCGAGGGCTCCGAACACGGCGAGTCCGAGTGCCCGGCGGCTGAATCGCGTGGCGGTGATGTTCATGATGTTCCCCTTCGTGTGGTGGTGCTGTCCCCTATGAGTCGTGACGAATCGCGATTCGGTTGCATCGGATCCAGAGGAGTTCTCATTGCTCGACGCGGAGCTCAAGACGAGACTCGAGCTCGGTGCCGTCCGCGGCGCGTGCGCGCAGCACGACGTCCGCCCTCCCCGGGCTGGTCGGTGTCAGGGAGACGGTGCGCTCGCCGACGACGTGCCGGCCGTCCGGCAGTGTCCAGACCCATGAGTCCACGCCCGTCACGTCGGCCGAGTACGTTGCGGATTCACCCTCGGCGAGGGTCTCCGGTCCGTCGATCGCGAGGGACGCCCCGTCGGACGCCGCGACCGGAGGGTCGTCCCAGACGGGCTTCCCGAACCCGAGCCCGACGAGTAGACCGATGATCAGCAGAGCGACGGCCGGGAGGACCCGGCGACGGAGGGTGCTCCGGGGAGCGGGGGCGGGTTCCGGTGCGGGGGAGTCCGGTGCCGCTGCGGGCGGGTCCGCGAGTGCTTCCTCGATGCTCGCGAGCCAGGTCTCGACGTCCTCGGGCCGCTTCCGCGGGTTCTCCGCTCTCCCGCGGGCGAGAGCGCGGGTGAAGGCCGGGGGCATGCGTGCGCCGTCGGCCAGCCACTCCATCAGAGCGGACATCGCCCAGATGTCCGCTCGCCTGTCCACGACCCCGTGGCGCTCCTGCTCGGGCGGGCGGAAGCCGGAGGTGCCGGCCGCGACGGTCATACCGGAGCTGCGGGCCAGGTCCTTGCACATGCCGAGATCCGCGAGCAGCAGACGCTCGTCCTCTGCGATCAGCGTGCCGCCTCCAGGCACCGCCCCGGCGACGCCGCGGGCATCAGGTCGAGCGGTCAGCAGGAGGTTCCACGGACTCAGGTCGCGGTGGACCAGGTCCGCACGATGGACGGACCCGAGCGCGGCCGTGAGGGATCGCGCCACGAGGAGAAGATCCCGCCGATCAGCAGTCCATCCGGTCGCGCGGAGCTGCTCGACGCGGTCCCCGAGAGTGCCGCGGTCGGCGAGCTCGAGCACCAGATACGGCTGATTGTGGGGGAGCTCGCCGATGTCATGGACCGCTGCCACGTGCGGTCCGCCGGCGCGCCGCAGCGCTCGCCCCTCCCCGATGAAACGGCTCAGCATCTCCGGGTTCGCGGAATGGTTCTCCGCGAGGACCTTCACGGCGACCTCGTCGTCGAGGCGCAGGTCAAGGGCGCGATGCACGGTGGCGAAGGAACCGACGCCGAGGCGTCCCCTGACCTCGAACCGGCCGATGCGTTCCCTCATTCGATGGCTCCCAGGATCGTCTCCAGCTTCGCTCGGCCCCGGCTGATCTGCGCTTTCACCGTGCCCTCGGGCAGGTCGAGACGCGCCGCGATCTCCGCGACGGGGAGCTGCTCGAGATCACGCAGGATGAGCGGGGCCTGGTACTTCTCCGGCAGCTCTGCGAGAGCTGCGCGCAAGGCGGTGCGCGAGGCGACCATCGAACTGAAGCGCTGCGCGGGCAGATCGGTCTCCTCGAGCGCGGTGGCATCCCGCTGCCGACGGAGGTGATCGGCGACGCGCCGCTTCGCGATGGGGTGCACCCAGGTGGAGAATTTGCCGACCCCTCGGTACTGCCTGATCGAACCCATGATGGAGATGAGCACCTCCTGGGAGACGTCGTCGACCGTGTCCAGGTCCAGGAGCATCGACCCCACCATGCGCTGCACGATGCGAAGCCGATCCAGGGTCTCGACGAGCTCCTCCAGAGCGGCGGAGTCCCCGTCTGCAGCCTTGAGCGCGGCGCGCGACAGCGCCGCCTCGTCGTCCGACCCCGATGCTTCTGCGTTTCCCCCGCGCATGAGAGTGATCCTACTGATGATCGCGTTCCCTCGAACGACGCGGTCCCGGTGTGGGACGGATGCTTGCGCTTTTTGCGCGAGCCGGGGGAGCTCCACGAGGACGATGCCGACCTGAGCACCCCAGCATTCAACCTGCGCCTGGCAGACGCAGGCGTGCTCGTCGGCGAACCGGGGGAGTGGGAGCCGACGCGGCTCGCCGAAGTGCTGGCCGCGCTGGAGGCCGAGCGCAGCACGTACACCTCTGTGGAGTACAGGCCGCAGATGCAGGAACTGCTATTGGGCTGTATCGGGACGGGCGACTCTGACGACGGATCTATGACAACTGACCAGTAGTCTGGATCACATGAGCAAAGCACCCTCCATGTGCGGCCGGGCCCGCAGGCATCTTCATCGCACCGCCATGACATTCGGCATCATCATTCTGGTAGTCACCGCCGCGCTCTGTGCCCTGCCGCTGTTCTTCGCTCAGACAGCGAGCGGTGCGCTCGCCGTCATGGGCACGGTTCTGATCTTCACATCCATGCTGTGGATCTTTGGTCTGGTCCTCTTGATCGTCGGCGTCCTGGGGGAGCTCAAGGCGCGGAAGATCAACCGTGAGGACTGGGCAACGGCCACTGCCCTGGCCGCTCATGCCGATCAGCTCCTCGCCCAGCCGCGCGCGAACGCCTACAGCTCCGGTGCCGTGCTCCGGCTCGACCCGCGACGGGTGCTCGAGGTGGAGCGCCACTTCGACGAGAAGACCGCCGGGGAGGCTCGGGGCACGCTGATGCATCAGTTCAGCATGTTCGGCCAGTCATTCGGCGTCGGCTACGCCGCGGGGAACCGCACCTCCGTGGGCGCCTCCGTCCACTCCGGGGCGATCCGGGGGATGTCCGACGTGCACCTCTCCCTGGACTCCACCACCCGGCATGACCTCATGGGGGACGCTCTGTTCGCCCTGTTCGAGACCGTGGACCAGAGCGGATCGCCGGACACGCTCCGAGTCGCCGCCCTGTCCAACGGCGCGGTGCACGAGTGGATCCATGCGCTGGTGGTCCAGACGGCGCAGCGCTTCGGCATGGATACCCACTCCGGCGTGACGGTGCAGCAGTACGTGGGGCGTCTCGCCTCCCACTTCGGACCGGCCGACGTCTCCTACCTCTCGGATCGGCCCCACATGGCTCTGGCTCAAGACAAGCGCGGGGAGCACGCACCGGAGATCAACGTGGACGGGGTGCCCTCCGGTCGTGGGGCGATCGTCGCGACCAGCGCCCGCATCGGCGGGGCCGACGACCTGCGGATCTTCCCGACCGCGTTCCCGGCCCTGTGGGGGGAGAGCGTGGGCGGGGCACTCGCTGTGGCCGTCCGGCCGAGGGAGATCGCTCGCTGAGCTGCCCGGCCTTTCGCCTTCTAACCTCGGGCTTTCATCGTTGAGGTGTCCGAGGGGTGGGTCGTGATGGGTGAAGGTGCTCCTGACCTGGAAGAATAGGGCT
>NZ_BAAAIR010000038.1:0-312476 GCF_039526165.1 Brachybacterium tyrofermentans | reverse complement strand
CCGTTCTACGTCAACGACGCGACGCTCCCCATCACCACGAACCGGGAAGAGCCCGTCTATGCCACCTTTTCGCCAAGGCACTGGAGGCACACGGCCACGTCGGCGATGACGCTCAGGATGACGTCGACTCGGCGACCGACTGACCTAAGCATCTGCGCAGTCCGTCGGATGCGAAGGGCCTGCGAGGTGTCGTAGGGCGTCAAGCCGGGGCAGGTGGAGCTGCCGGCGAGGCGACAAACCGGGTGCCGCCGGTGTACGAAGAGGCGACCCGCGCGCTCGCCGACGGATCGATCGATGCGGCGGACACCTCCCTGTGGGACACCCTCCCCACCCAGGAGTGGAACCCCGGCGAATGACGAGCTGACGAGCCGCGGCAGGCAGTGACCCTCACCCCAGATACGCCTCGGCCAGCAGCTCGGCGGACCGCAACCGCTGCTCCACCTGCGGTCCCTGGTGGGCGATGATCAGCTCGTCGGCTCCGGTCTGCTCGGCGAACTCGGTGACCTTGTCCCGGACCACGCCGGGGGTGCCGACGGCGCTGTAGGTCGCCATCTGGTGCAGGTGCGAGGCCTGGGGAGCGGCGAGCAGCTCATCGGCCTGCTCGTCGGTGTACTCGGTGCCCGGCTGGAGCAGCAGCGCCACCCGGCTGCGCATCATCTCGTGCTGCTGACGCTCGGCGTCGGCCTGGTCGTCCGCGGCGATGACGTTGAAACCGGCGATCACGTGAGGCGCCTCGAGCTGCTCGGACGGCTGGAACTCGCGGCGGTACAGCGCGATGGCCTCATGCAGGGCGCCCGGGGAGAAGTGCGAGGCGAAGGCGTACGGGAGGCCAAGGGTGGCGGCGAGACCGGCGCCGAACAGCGAGGAGCCGAGGATGTACAGCGGGACGTCGGTCCCCTTGCCCGGGTAGGCGTTCACTCCCGGGATCCGGGACTGTCCTTGCAGGTAGGCCTGCAGCTCCATGACGTCCTCGGGGAAGGTGTCGGCTTTGGCGCCGCTGCGCCGCAGTGCGCGCATCGTGTTCTGGTCGGTGCCCGGCGCCCGGCCCAGCCCCAGGTCGATCCGCCCCGGGTGGAGCGTCTCGAGGGTGCCGAACTGCTCGGCGATCACCAGCGGGGCGTGGTTGGGCAGCATGATGCCGCCCGCTCCGAGCCGGATGGTCCTGGTGTGCGCCGCGACGTGGGCGAGCAGCACCGACGTGGCGGAGGACCCGATCGACGCCATGTTGTGGTGCTCGGCGTACCAGACCCGCTCGTATCCGGTCTCCTCCGCTTTCTGGGCGAGGGCGACCGTGCCCTCCAGCGCCTGCGCCATGGTCTGATCGCGGGCAGCGGTGGCGAGGTCGAGGATCGAGAGCGGGACGGGCATGGAGCACCTTTCAACGGGAGGCGGCGCCGGACGGCGCAGCACCTGCCCGAGCAACGCCCACGGCCTCGATTCTCTTCCCGGTCGCTCCCTCCCAGGGTGGTCGTTGGTGGGTTGCCGGCGAGGCGATAAACCGGGTGCCGCCGGCGTGAGCGCCGAATACGCTCCACACATGTACAGCTACCCTCCGCTGAATCTGAGCGTCAGCACGCCACGGCTCGAACTGCGCGGCGCGACGGATGACCTGCTCGAGGAGCTGGTGCCCGTGGTCCGGGCGGGTCTGGCAGATGCGGAGCCGCCGCCGTTCGACGACCCGATGTCGCTGTACGAGCCCGATCCGGACCTGCGGGTCCAGAAGTGGCTGCAGGGGATCTGGCGCGGTCGAGGCAGCGTCACCCCTGACTTCTGGAGGCTCAACCTGGTGGTCCTCATCGATGGCCGCCCATCGGGAATGCAGGACATCATCGGGACCAGCTTCGACACCTACGGAACCGCGGTCACGTTCTCGTGGCTGTCCGCCGAACTCCGTGGCAGGGGCTTGGGGCGGGAGATGCGAGAAGCCGCGCTCCACCTGTGTTTCGAAGGGTTCGAGGCCGCCGAGGCGAGCAGCGAAGCCTTCCTGGACAACGTCGGGTCGAACCGGGTCTCGCAGGCCCTCGGGTATGAACGCAACGGCACGACCTGGGCCACTCGCAGGGGACAACCCGAACAGATGCAGCGTTGGCGCATCACGCGAGAGAAATGGCTTCCCGCGAGACGCGACGACATCACGATGACGGGCGTCGACGCCTGTCGAGAGACCTTCGGCCAGAGCCCCTGACCGATGGCCTGAACATCGAAGGCGACCAGGTCGGAATCGAACGACCAGGTCGGAATCGACCGGAGGAGAAGCCCCGCCATGGACGTCACCGCCTACCTCGATCCCCTGGGCGATCCCACGCCTGTCCGCTGCTATCTGGTGCGGAGATGGGTCCCCGGGCGCACCGAGCTCCACGGGTGGAGCACCGCGGACTGGCGACTCTGCGATGTCGGCACTGTCGAGGACGCGATCGCCTGGGCGCGGGAGCGGGCCGCAGGATCGCCCTGCGAGGTCTTCGTGGTCGATGGGGTCGCAGGGAACTATCCGCTGCGGCTCTGGGGTGCCGCGCCGGACGACGCGTCGACGACCATCGGCATCCCGTTGCGGAGAGAGGACCTGTCATGACGGAGACCGTCGCACTTCGCACCCTGCGTGTCACGGACGCCGCCGAGATGGCGGTCGTTCTCGCGCACCCCGACCTCTACCGGTACACGGGCGGGGAGCCGCCCAGCGAAGCTGACCTCGAGCGGCTGTATGCCATCCAGACGCGGGGACGATCTGCCGACGGAGCCGAGGAATGGCTCAACGACATCGTCGTCATCGGGGACGATCAGCGAGCTGTCGGCTTCGTCCAGGCGACTCTTCCGACGGATCAGCGGACAGCGGAGATCTCCTGGGTGATCGGCCACCCGTGGCAGCGGCGCGGATACGCGGGTCGCGCTGTGCAGCTGCTCGCGGACAGCCTTCGCACTCGAGGAGTCACGCAGGTCATCGCGCACATCCATCCAGATCACGTGGCGTCCCAGCGCGTCGCCGAGCGGCTCGGCATGAGCCCGACCGACGTCGTCGTCGATGGGGAGACACGGTGGACAGCGCCCCTGGCGTGAGCACTTAAAGGGCTACGCCTGGTGAGGGACATCCACCGTGAAGGGCTGGTGGTTGAGGAACCCGTTCCTCGCGATGACGAGCTGTCGTCGGCCCGAGGTCACCTCGACCTCCGTCTCATCGAGCCCGAGCAGTCCGGTCGTCCCGCGGTAGCGGGCACCGCCGGCGACTGTATGGAGTCCGGGCTCGACGTGAACGTCCGTCGGCCGCCCCCATCGGCCGGAGTGCTCGGTCCCATCGACGAGGGCAGCCGGGCGAGCGAAGACCCGGAGAAACCACCCGTTGATCCAATGGGTCCGTGGAACCACAGAGAGCGTCGACTGCATGCATCGATCCTAGAAGCCCCGGCGGATAGGCGCTGGGTGGACGGCCAGGGCCCGCAGGTGTCAGGCGATGTTCGAGTCGTGGTGCTTGGCGGCCTCGGCGACGACCTCGTCGGTCCACTCCTCCTCGGGCACCATCCGCGCGAGCTCCCAGCGCTGGTGCACCGGGCACTTCTGGAAGCGGCGGTTGCCGAGGCGGATGGCTGTGAACGATACGAGCGGGAACCACACGGTCTCGTAGTAGGCGCCCTTGCTGCACTGCACGATCGCCTGGTCAATATCCATATTTGCAGGCTACCCCCGGCCGCGGAGCAGTTCCCGCGCTCGGTCGCCGTCTGGAAGACTGGGACGTGCACCTGGCGTCGCTGCTCAGCGGCGCCCTGACGAACTGAGGTCGATGATGTCCCTGCAGTACCGCACCCCCTCCCGCCTGGGCCGACCGCTGTCCGTGATCGGGCAGGGCTGCTGGCAGATCGGCGCCGACTGGGGCGACGTCTCCGACGAGTCCGCGAACGCCGTGCTCGACGCGGCCCGCGAGGCCGGCGTGACCTTCTTCGACACCGCCGACGTCTACGGGGACGGCCGCAGCGAGCGTCTGGTGGGCCAGATGCGTCAGCGCGCGGCGAGTGCCGAGGGCCCGTCGGCCCCGCTGTTCGTGGCCACCAAGGCGTCACGTCGGGCGGATCCCTTCGCCCCGGAGTCCTTCACCGAGGAGAACCTCCGGGCATGGGTGGAGCGCTCGCGGCAGAACCTCGCCACCGACACCCTTGATCTTGTGCAGCTGCACTGCCCGCCGCCCGCGATCTACCGCGATGACCAGGTGTTCGACGTGCTCGACACCCTGGCCGAGGAGAAGAAGATCGCCGCGTGGGGCGTCAGCGTCGAGACTTGCGAAGAGGCGCTGATCAGCCTCGAGCGCGAGCACCTCGCCTCGATCCAGATCATCCTGAACCCGTTCCGCCTCAAGCCTCTCGAGCAGGTCGTGCCCCGGGCCCGGGAGAAGGACGTGGCGATCATCGCCCGCGTCCCGCTCGCCTCCGGCCTGCTGACCGGCAAGTTCTCCGCGGACACCACCTTCGCCGCCGACGACCACCGCAGCTTCAACCGCCACGGCGAAGCCTTCGACCAGGGCGAGACCTTCGCCGGCGTCGAGTACGAGCTGGGCCTGGAGGCCGTCGCGCGCCTCGAGCACGCGCTGCGCTGGGAGATGCCGCTGCCGGAGGCGTCGCTGCGCTGGATCCTCGCCCAGGACGGCGTGACCGCCGCGATCCCCGGGGCCAGCAACGGCGAGCAGGCCCGGCGCAACGCCGCCGCGGGCAGCGTCGCCACCGACGAGCAGCAGCAGATCCTCGACCGCTTCGACGAGGCCGTGCGCGAGACCTACGACGAGCTGCTGCGGGAGTCGATCCACCCGCGCTGGTGAGCAGGAGCGGTGTCGCGGGCCGGACCCGGACCACGACGGCCCGGCGGGAGGCGCACGACGAGCGCCCGCTCGCCCGATCTCATGCGTCGTCTGCCGCGTCCTGAACCGCATCGGTGGTGTCGTCGGCCGTGACGTCGTGGCGGGTGTCGCCGCGCAGATGCGCACCGCCGACGGGGTCGTTGACCCACGAGCTCAGCTCCCAGCCGTGATCGGGATGCCCCGCCAGCACCACCAGGCCCGTGTTGTACAACGGCTGGTCGTCCAGCGTCTCGAGGTCCAGCGCCGCCGCGACGGTGGCGTAGATGCGGATCGCGGCGCCGTGGCTGACGACGGCGACGGTGGCGTCCTCGGGATGCTGCGCGGCGATCGTGCGCAGCGCGGCCTCGTAGCGACCGAAGAAGGTGCGCCCGTCCTCGCCGCCGGCGATCGCATGGTCGAGGTCGCCCTCTGCCCAGCGCACGAGGTTCTCCTGGTAGGCGGCGATCGCCTCGTGGTCGCGGCTCATCTCGTGGTCCCCGGCCGCGATCTCCTCGAGACCCTCGGTGACTTCGGCGGTGAGCCCGCGTGCGGACGCCAGGGGAGCGGCGGTCTGCTGAGTGCGCAGCAGCGGGGAGACGTACAGGCCGGCGATCTCCTCCCCGGTCAGCGCCTCCGGCACCGCCCGGGCCTGTTCGCAGCCCAGGTCGGTCAACCCCGGGCCGGGGCGAGCGGTGTCGAGCGCACCGCGGACGTTGCTCGGGGTCTGGCCATGACGGATGAGGAGAAGACGCATGGCCAGGACCATAGGACACCTGGACCATCACCGCTCCCAGCGGGCCGCGTCCGGACTCGGCCACGTCACGGGGGCGCCCCCCCCCGGCACGGCGTAGCCTGAGCGCAACCCTGTGCGAAAGGAGCGCCCGTGCGCCGCAGCATCGTGAACGACGCCGATGACCTGATCCCCGAGGCCCTCGAGGGCCTCGCCCTGACCCATCCGTCGATGCTCACCCTGGACACCGAGCACCGCTTCCTCACCCGCGCCGAGCCCGCCCGGGACAAGGTCGGCCTGGTCTCCGGCGGCGGCTCCGGCCATGAGCCGCTGCACGCCGGGTTCGTCGGCACCGGGATGCTGGACGTCGCGGTCGCCGGCGCCGTGTTCGCCAGCCCGACCGCCCTGCAGGTCCTGGCGGCCACGAAGGCGGCCGACGCGGGCCGCGGCGTGGTCCAGATCGTCAAGAACTACACCGGCGACGTGCTGAACTTCCGCATCGCCGGGGAGATCAGCGGGGACGACGCGATCGACACCGAGATCGTGCTCGTGGACGATGACGTCGCCACCGACAGCGGGGACGACGGCCCCGGGCGCCGCGGCACCGCCGCCACCGTGATCGTCGAGAAGGTGTGCGGAGCGGCCGCGGAGGAGGGCGCGAGCCTCGCGGAGGTCGCGGCGATCGGACGTCGCGCCGCGGCGTCGGCCCGCACCATGTCCCTGGCGCTCGCAGCCGGCACCCACCCGGGCGATGACCGCCCCCAATTCGACCTCGGGGACGACGAGGTCGAGCTCGGCGTGGGCATCCACGGCGAACGGGCCGCGAAGCGCGCCTCCTTCACCGACGCGAACGGGCTCACCGACCTCCTGCTCGAGCCGCTGCTGGCCGAGCTCGACCTGAGCCGCGGCGACGAGGTCGTCGCGATCGTCAACGGCCTGGGCTCCACCTACCCCCTCGAGCTGCAGCTCGTCGCCCGCGCCCTGCACCACCGCCTCGGCGACGCGGGCGTCGAGATCAGCCGCTGGCTCGTCGGCTCCTATGTGACCAGCCTGGACATGCACGGGGTCTCGATCACCCTGATGCCCCTGGACGACGAGCTGCGCCGCCTCTGGGACGCCCCCGTCCGCACCCCCGCCCTGACCTGGTAAGGAACACACCCATGACTGAACAGACCCCCAGCAGGACCCTCCCCGCCGGGTTCGGCCGCGCCTTCGTCCTCACCCTGCGCGAAGCCCTCGAGGGCGCCGCGGACGACCTCGGCGACCTCGACCGCCGCGCCGGCGACGGCGACTTCGGCACCAACGTGCGCACCGCGATGAAGCACCTCGATGCGAACCTCGAGACCGACGAGCCCAGCAGCTACCGCGAGTACCTGACCGCGCTGTACATGGGGTGGCTCGGCGTGGGCGGCACCAGCGGCCCCCTCTTCGGCATGTTCTTCCGCGACCTCGCGAAGGCAGGGGAGGAGTCCGGCGCCGACGTTCCCACCGTCACCCAGTTCGCGGACGCGCTCGCCGCCGGCCAGGCCACCGTGCAGCGCTACGGCGAGGCAAAGGTGGGCGACAAGACGATGATCGACTCCCTCGACCCGGCCATCACCGCCCTGCGCGCGGCCCTCGAGGCAGATGCGGAGACCAGCGCCGTCGAGGCCCTGTTCGCGGCGGAGGATGCCGCTGTCGCGGGGGCCACCGCCACCGCGCAGACCACCGCCCGCCGTGGCCGTGCGAGCTACGTCGGCGACGCCTCGAAGGGCGTCATCGACCCCGGCTCCGCCGCCATGGCCATCGTGATCAGCTCCGCTCGTGCCGGCGCCGACGGCTCCGGCGTCGCCCACTTCGGCTGGATCGCCTGAGGCACCTGCCGTCCCGGATGCCGAGGAGCAGGGCACAGGTCCTGGTGCCCTGCGGCGATGCATGGAGGCCCTGCCTCGTCCCGATCGGCGAGCTCAGCGAGCCCTGATCCTGCAGTAGGCCTGTACTGCTGCGAGATCGGGGTCGTGCTCCCCGATCGAGGCGTGGTGCGTGATGGTTGTAGGCTCCGGCACCCCGCTGTCGACATCGCGCATCCAGTACGCCCAGCAGAGCCCCGTGCCCGTGGCCGGGTGTCCGTGCTTGGACAGGAACCTGACCCCCAGGGGGCGCGTTCCGTCGTCGAGAGTGACCTCATCACGAAGCACGCGGGCGATCGCAGTTGTCAGTGTCCGGTCGTCCCCGGTGAGGTGAGCGAGCGTCAGAGGTTCCTCGAGTTCGCCGTCGGCCGTCGGCCAGGGATGTTCGTGCAAGTCCTCGAGGGCGGTGATCGTCTCGGTGGCCGTGTTGTCGATCCACGAGCCAGCCGGAAATGCGAGGGCATAGACCCGCCTCCCTTCCCGGAAGGTGCGGGGGAGCCAGCTGGCCTTCATCGACCCGGTCTCGTCCCACTCGGCGACGATGTCGCGCCAGAGCTCGTCGAGATTCTTCCCGAGGGCGTCCGCGATCGGCTGGAGAGCGCGGCGCTCTCTGCTGACGTCGGTACGGTACGGCGCCAGCAGCTCCATATAGGCGGTGACCCGGTCAGCGCACGCGTAGATCGTCCGCCCGGGTGTGTCGTACCGGCTCCACGCCTCAGGGCCGCTGTTCGAAGCTCGAGCAACGGGGTCGAGAGGGCCGTAGGACTCGCGGGCGATGCGCAGAGCGGAGACCGGGCTCGCCACGAGGGCGAGCCCGGTCCGCGAACAGATCCGCTCATCTGGTGCGGGCATGAGCGCGCGTCAGCCGCTGAACGTGTCGTCGACCAGCGCCTCAGCGGCCGTCGCCACCTCCGGGAGGCGACCTTCGCGGATTGCATTCACCGGAGTGTCATAGCCCAGCCAGGGGTTCGCTCCGATGAACCACACCCGAGCGACGTGCTCCCCCTCCGCCTCGGCCACCTTCTGCCACTGTTCGTAGGCGAAGACGAGGCGCTTGATGGTCTCCGGTCGCGGCTGAGGACCTGTTGCCTTCGCCCACCTATGGGAGGACTTCGTATCGGAGGAGCCGGCCAGAGCCGAGACCAGCGTTCCACCCAGCGAGGCGTTCAGGCGCCGGGTGAGCTCCCGGATGTCCAGGGCGATCGCACGACGGTAGGCCGAGTCATGGATCGCACCAGCACCGGTCGAGGGTGCGGCAGAGGATGTCGTGGGGACCATGGGTGCCTCCGTTCTGAGGTCTATGCCCTCTACGATACTCGGACTTGTCCCCGCATGGCTACCCCTATGCCACGCAAATGCCACTGTTCTGCGCCCATTCGGGCCGCTTGCGGCCGTGGCAGAACGCGGCAGTCCTCTGGCTCGCTGGATCTGGTCGTCGGCACCCGGGTCGCGGACGGGCGCGGGGCGCGATGTTCTGCACTGGTAGCTTCAGTTCTCGTGTCCGACCTCGCTGCCCTGATCCCCACCCTCGGCGCCGCCACCTGGGTGCTGGTGATGATCGGTGCGCTCGTCGTGGGCCTGTCCAAGACCGCCATGCCCGGCGGCGGCACCATCGCCGTCGGCCTCTTCGCGCTCGCCCTGCCGGCGAAGGAATCCACCGCCGCGCTGCTGCTCCTGCTCATGGTCGGCGACGCGACCGCGCTATGGGTCTATCGGCGCGAGCCCGACGTGCGCACGCTGGTGCGACTGATCCCCAGCGTGCTCATCGGCATCGTGCTCGGCACGATCTTCTTCGCGACCGTGGGCGGGGACACCGTGCGCACCACGATCGGCGTGATCCTGCTGGTGCTGATCGCGGTGACCGTGTGGCGGCGGCGCTCGGCTCGCGTGAAGAAGTCGGCGGATCCGTCCGCGGCCGCGGACGCCGGCGACGCGACCGATCCGGCAGTCGCCCCGTCGGGCGCCGGGGTCGCGCTCAGCCGCGCCGGGTACGGGGTGCTGGGCGGCTTCACCACGATGGTCGCCAACGCCGGCGGCCCGGTGATGTCGATGTACTTCTACGCGATGCGGATGCCGGTGCTGACGTTCCTGGGCACCTCCGCCTGGTTCTTCGCGATCGTCAACGTCATCAAGCTGCCCTTCTCCGCCGGCCTCGGCCTCATCACGCGCGAGACCCTGGTCATGGACCTGATGCTGGTGCCGCTCGTGCTGATCGGCGCGTACTGCGGGGCGAAGATCGCGCGGCGGATCCCGCAGGCGGTCTTCGAGAAGCTGATCCTGGTGCTCACCGTCGTCTCGGCATTGGCACTGCTCGTCCTCTGAGCTCCGGTCCAGACGAGCCTCTGCCCCGAGGAACGCGGCTCAGCGGGCGTCAGCCGCCAGAGTGGCGGCGCCCGACCAGGTGCTGATCTCCTGGAGCACGGTGAGCAGCTCGGGCGGCTGGATCACCTCGATCGGTCCGCCCAGGCTGATCAGGTGCATGGCCACCCAGCGCAGATCTCCGCTGTCGGATCCGGCGCGCACGATGCACGCGTGCTCGCCGTCGGCCGTGACCGTCGCCGCCCGCACCGGGGTGAGCTTCTCGACCTCGTGGAGCGGCCGACGGATGCGGGCGACCACCGCCGTCGTGTACCCGCCCACGGTGATCGACTCGCGCACGGTGGCCTCGATGTCCGGCGTGGGCCGCGGCGTGATCGGGAAGGTGCTGGGATGCACGGTGTGCATGCGGTCCAGGCGGAAGGTGCGCCAGTCCTCGCGGTCCAGGTCCCAGGCGAACAGGTACCAGCGCCCGTCGACCGAGAGCACTCGCCGCGGCTCGATGCGGCGCTCCCCGCGCTCGCCGTTCCCCTTCTCGTAGTCCAGGCGCACCCGCAGCCCGTCCCGCACCGCGGTGGCCAGGGCGATCAGCACGGCGGCGCTCGCGGCGGGGACGGGCCGGGCCACCACGCCCAGGGCGTCGGTGACGGCGGAGACCTCCGAGCGGACCGTCGGCGGCAGGATGCGGTCCAGGGCTGCGAGCGCCCGCAGCGCCTCGGCGTCCAGCCCCTCGAGGCCCGAGGCGGCGGCGAGCCGCAGTCCCACGGCGACCGCCACCGCCTCCTGGGAGCCCAGCAGCAGCGGCGGCAGCTCCCGCCCGGCGCCGAGCTGATAGCCGCCGCCGTGCCCGGCCGAGGTGAGCACCGGGTAGCCCATCGAGCGCAGCCGGTCCACGTCCCGGCGCACGGTTCGCTCGGTCACGTCGAGCTCGCCGGCCAGCTCCGGGCCGGTCCACACGGTGCGGGACTGCAGCAGGGCGAGCAGTCGCAGGGCTCTGGTGGTCACGTTGCTCATGGGACGAGTCTGCCCGTCTTTGCGGACAGAAGCTGTCCGCTTCGGGGAGGAAGGTGGTTCTCGACCGCACAGGAGGGCATCGCGGACACCCGCAGCCCGCACCGAAGGAGAACAGACCCATGCCGTTTCTCACCGCAGAGACGACCGACGAGCTCGACAACCTCGCGACCTTCGCCCAGCAGCAGGTCGAGCAGGTCGCCACCACCCTCCATGGCCTGAGCCCCGAGCAGCTCCGCCAGGTCCCGAGCGCCTCGGGGATGAGCCTCGGTGCGCTGTCCCGGCACGTCCTCCTCATGGCGGAGACCGCGGCGCGGACCATCGCCGCGGCCCCCGAGGCAGGATCGGCCCCCGACCGCGCGCCGGAGCGGTACCAGGCCGAAGGCGGCCTCGCCCCGGAGGCCGCCCGTGAGGAGGACACCGCGGAGTCGCTGACCGAGCTGCTCCAGGCGGCGGGCCAGGACCTCGCGGACGCCATCCGCGGCACCGATCCCGAGACCCGGGGCCCGATGCCCGACCAGCCCTGGTTCGAGGGCCGCACGAGCTGGAGCATGCGGTGGTACGCCCTGCACCTGGTCGAGGAGAATGCCCGCCACGCCGGCCACGCGGACATCCTCCGCGAGAGCATCGACGGCAGGACCACTTACGAGCTCAACGCCCTCGCCGCCGGGCAGACCTGGCCGCCCGAGGGCTGGTGAGCCCGGACCCGAGGGACGGGATCGCGACCGCCGAGGATCGATGGCCGACGACTGACGGCCGACGACTGATGCCCAGGAGGAGAGCACGATGACCAGCAGCGACGCACCCACCGAGAGCGGCGACCCGGTCCCGGGAAAAGACGGGGACCTGCCCACCGTCCTGATCGATCAGATCGAGTTCCATGTCCGCGAGTTCCTGCGGCCACGGATCGAAGGGCTGAGCGACGAGGAGTACTTCTTTGACGCCACGGCCGACGGGACCGCCTGGACCGTTCACCCGCGCACACCCGAGGGCCTGGCGCCGCCCACGTCCATCCAGGGCGGCAGCGGGGACATGGTCATCGACTTCGAGTTCCCCGAGCCCGAACCCACACCGCTGACCACGATCGCGTGGCGCCTCGGGCACATCATCGTCGGTGTGCTCGGAGCACGCACCAACGCCCACTTCGACGGGCCGCCGGCGGACTACATGACCTGGGAGTACGCGGCGACAGCCCAGGAGGCGCTGGCCCAGTTCGACGCCGGGTACGACCGCTGGATCACGGGCGTCCGCTCCTGGAGCACGGAGGACCTCCAGGTCGCTGTGGGGGAGGCGGAAGGGCCGTGGGCCGAGTACTCCCGCGCCACCCTCGTCGCCCACATCAATCGCGAGCTCATCCACCACCTCGCCGAGATCGCGCTGCTGCGGGACCTCTGGGCGCACCGCGACTGAGGGGTGAGGGGTGAGGGTGAGGGGCTGAGAGCTGCAGGGAAGGTGCGGCGGCTCAGCCCGCGGGAGATGGGTCGATCGCTGCCGCTGACCCTGCGCGTGACCACCGGGCCACCAGCAGGTGCAGCGGCAGTGTGATGGCGAGAACGGCGGCCGCGACGAGCGGCAGATGCCCGGGCACGAGACCCGTCGTCAGCGCGATCCCGCCCACGCCCCCGCCCAGCGCGCCGCCGAGCGAGACGGCGCTGGCGTTCAGGGCCATGACCACGGCGACGGTTCCCGGGGCCATCGCCGCCAGGCGGGCCTGCTGGGGCACGGCGTGGCCGCCGTTGCCGATGCCGGCGAGCACGAACCAGACCAGGCTGAGCACCGCGAAGGCGACCGGCGCCGCGAGCTCGAAGGCGAGGGCTCCGAACAGGGCGTTCACGAGCAGTCCGCAGAGGATGACGGTGAGCACCCGCACCGGGGAGAAGCGGTCCACGAGCCGGCCCGTGATCGCGTTGCCGACCATGCTGGCCACGCCGTACGCGCACATGATCACGATCATCATCCAGCCGGCCGGGTGCGTCGGCTCCAGGATCAGCACCGCATAGGTGAAGCAGGTATAGCTCGCGCACAGCACCCCCGTGGAGACCAGCAGCCCGGCCACGAGGCGAGGCTGGGCCAGGGGCTTCAGCCGGGCCGCCAGCGTCGAGGAGGGGTAGCGCAGCGGGGGCAGGCGCAGCCCGATCCCGATCAGGGCGATGACCCCGACCGCGGAGACCAGGATCAGCGGGAATCGCCAGCTCGTCTGCCCGAGGATCAGGCCCACGGGCACCCCGAGCGCGGTGGCGGTCATCCAGCCGCCGAGCACGAAGGACAGCGCCCGGCCCCGATGCCGCTCCGCCACCAGGTGCACGACGTACCCGGTCACGGCGGCGCCCAGCAGGCACCCGCCGAGCGCAGCGATGACGCGTCCGCCGAGGGCGAGCGAGTACGTGGGGGCGATCGCGTTGAGCAGGTTGCCGACGATGAAGGTCGACAGGGCCGCCATGATCACGCGGCGCTGCTCCCAGCCGCTGGTGGTGGCCCCGAGGATCGGCCCGGCCACCGCGGAGGTCAGCGCGAAGACGGAGACGAGCTGCCCGGTGAGGGCCGGGGTGACATCGAGGTCGGCGGCGACGTCCGGCAGCAGGCCGGCAAGGACGTAGCCGTCGATGCCGGTGGTGAAGGTGGCCACGGCGAGCCAGATCAGCGTGCTGTACGGGACGCCCGTCGGGCTCGTGGACGCAGGACCTGACATGGCGGGGCCTTCGGGGGTGCTCACGAGGCGGGTGCCTCTCTATCGGTCGGTGCCAGGAGAGGGGTGGCAGGGGAACGGTGTGCGGACAAACGGCGTGCAGGCGAACCGTGCACGGACGAGCCGGGTGCGGACGCGCGGGGCGCAGGAGAGTCAGAAATGCGGCTCCAAGACCGATGATGCGCGAAACATCGGTCCTGGAGCCGCATTACCGGGGTGCGGGCCCGTCGGGCTAGCGGGCCCGGTGGTCCTGCCGGGCCCGCCCGTCGGGTCAGAGGCTGATGACGTCCGCGACCTGGCCGGTCTTGGAGGACTCGTAGGCCGCGAGGATCACGCCGAGCACGCTGACGCCCTCGACCTGGTTGTTGATCGGGCGCTTGCCGGTGGTGAGCACGTCCACGAAGTGGGAGATCTCCGCCGCGAAGGTGTCGACGTCCTCGTGCTCGAAGACCTGGGCCTCCTCGCCGCGCAGCTGCACGCGCAGGGTCGAGCCGTCCGAGCTCAGCGAACCCTTCTCGCCCACGGCGGAGAAGCGATCGGTGCCGGGCGCGGCGGCGTAGGCCCAGGAGGTCACGAGCTGGCCCACGGCGCCGTTGTCGAAGCGCACCAGCACCTGGGCGGAGTCCTCGCCCTCCATGAACTTCAGGCGGTGGGTGGAGAGCATCGCGAAGGCGCTGACCGGGGTGGCCCCGGCCAGGTGCAGCATCAGGTAGGTGGGGTGGTAGCCGGTGTCGATGAGCTCGCCGCCGCCGGAGGTGGCCGCGTGCCCGCGCCAGCCCATCGACTCCGGGTCGAAGTCGTTGAAGAAGGAGTCGGTGGTGCGCACCTCGTAGACCTGGCCGAGGGCACCGGAGTCGATGACCTCCTTGGCCTTGGCCACGGCCGGCATGAACAGCTGGTTGTGGGCGCACATGAGGGTCACACCGGTCTTCTCGATGACCTGGCTGACCGTGGTGGCCTCCTCCGGGGTGAGGCACAGCGGCTTCTCGCACAGGATGTGCTTGCCGGCCTCGGCCGCCGCGATGATCGCGGGGGTGTGGAGGTGGTGGGGGAGGCAGATGTCGACGGCGTCGATGTTGGGGTCCTTCACCATCTCGGTGAAGTCGCTGTACCCGGTCGCGCCGGTCTCCTCGACGCGCTTGGCGAGAGCTTCCTCGCTGGCGTCCGCGATCGCCGTGATCTTCACGCGGTCGGGGATCTGGGCGTAGCCCTTCAGGTGGGCGTTGGCGATGCCGCCGCCGCCGATGAGGCCGATGCGGACGGGGGACTGGACGGTGCTGGTCATGGGGTTCTCCTCAAGAGGGTGATGGGTGCTGCGGGGTGATGCTGGTGCTGCTGTGGTTCTGGGGCCGCGTCGTCTGGCACGTGGGAAGTGCCGGGCGACGCGGGGCCGTGGACACGCTGGACGAGCTCGCCCGACCGGTCTCAGGCGGCCGCGGCGGCGTTGGCCGCGACGACCAGCTCGGTCAGAGCCCGAGCGCGATCGAGGTTCTCGGTGGTCTCCTCGCCGGTGCGGATCGCCTGGACCCACTGGGCGAAGGGGTTCGGGATGTCCTCGGGGACCTCGATGACCGTGGGCCCGTCCCCGGTGTCCAGGACCATGGCGCCGTCGGCCCCGAGCCCGTAGGTGAGGGTCCCGGTGGTGCCCTGGACCTCGATGGAGAAGGGGCTGAACGGCGTCACGAAGCCGGTCTCGACCACGCCGATGGCGCCGTCGGGGCTGGTCACGGTGACCACCGCGTTGTCCTCGACGCCACGACCGGTCATATCGGTGTAGGTGGCCGAGGCGACGGTCACGTCGGTGCCCAGGATCAGCTGGGTCAGGTACGACGGGTGGGCCGCGAGGTCGCTGAACGCCCCGCCGATGGCCTCGGCCGGGTCGTAGAAGCGCGGAGGCAGCCAGTCGGCCGTCGAGCCGTTGTGCGCCAGGCGCACGCGGGAATAGCTCAGGCGGCCCAGCGAGCCGCCGTCGAGCACCTCGCGCAGGGCCACGGTGTACCCGTGGGCGAGGCGCGGCAGGGACACGGTGACCTGCACGCCGGCCGCGCGAGCGGCCTCGAGCAGCTCGTCGCACTCGGCCAGGGTGGGAGCCAGCAGCTTCTCGGTGAAGACATGCTTGCCGGCGGCGATGACCTTCCCGATCACCTCGCGGTGCACGGTGGTGGCGGTGGTGATGGTGACGCCGTCGAGATCCTCGCGGGCCAGCAGCTCGTCGAGATCGCCGACGAACTCGACGCCCACGGTCTCGGCGAGGGCCTTGCCGCGTTCGGCGTCGTCGTCCCAGACCGCGACGAGCTCGGTCTCGGGGTGGTTCTGGGCTTCTCGGGCGTATTCCTCAGCATGGACATGCCAAGCGGACAGGGCAGCAATGCGCAGCGGTGCGGACACGAATCCTCACGATCCAGGGTTGGGGGAGCGACGTGCCCGCAGGACTTACAGCCGCGTGATGGCTGTGACTCAGCCTACAGAGATTTCGCGGTCGCGCACACCTGCGGCCACCTTTTTTGCCAAAGACTTAACCGCTTCGTCCTGCAGGAGCGTGCATGCAGATGAGTGTCGAGGGGCTGGAGAGAGTTTCGGGGCAGGCCCTGGATGCGTCCCTAGAACCAGCCCAGCAGCACGCGCGCGGCCCACACCACGGCCAGCAGCCCGATGCCGCCGACGGCGAGCTGCTTGCCGACCTCCTTGGCGCGCGGGCCCCCGAGCATGTCGACGGCGTCGGCGATGTCGGACGGCGCGACGAAGCGCGTCGGGTCCTGCTCGTCGTACCGCACCTCGACCGCCTGCCCGGTGCGGTCCTCCATGCCGATGTCGGAGGTGCCCGCCTCGCCCTGCACCGCCTCCCCGGACTGCGTGGTGAAGGCGATCGTCTCGACCATGCGGCGCTCGAAGCCGCCCGGGAGGCGGGTGCGGTGCTCGGTGCTCCTGACCACAGTGCCCTGGGCGGCGAGGCCCGTCCTGCTCACCAGGCGGTAGGAGCGCACCAGCGCGATCGCGCCCACCATCCCCCGGATCAGGGAGCTGAGCACCGTGATGGCGACCCCGAGCAGAGCGATGCCCAGCACGATGGGCACCCCGTACCTCAGGTTGGTGAACATCTCCATGTCGAACACAGCGGGTCTCCTCGGGGTGGGACGTGGGCGGGCCGTGAACGGGCAGGTGGGTGGAACGCGGGATCAGAGTCCCACACCAGGAGGGCTGCGGCCGACGGGGCCTGACGGCAGGCCCCGCCTGCGTGGTGCCGGGAGGTCGTGGGGCGCCAGCAGATGGTGCGGCGCCGGGGCTCGTCGGGCTCGCGCAGGGCTCCCGCAGGTCACGGTTTCGCGTACTCCGCCCCCGCAGGGCCCGGAACGGGGGGACGATGTGGGCATGTCCCTCGATCTGGATCCCCTCGAGCTTCTCGCGGTCGCTCTGACCGCCGTGATGCTGGCCCTGCCGATCGCCTTCCCCCTCGCCGCGGCCGCCATCGCCGCCCCGCGCCGGCTGTGGAACGGGGCGGGGCTCGCCCTGGGTCTCGGGATCCTGTTCGGCGTCATCGCCGCCATCGCGGGACACTTCCTCCACCTGCACGGAACGGCCCTGGTGGTGTCCTCGCTCGGGCATCTGCTGGGCCTGTCCCTCGCGGTCGTCGCGAGCGTCGTCATCGTGATCCGCTCCGACGGGTCCTGGGTGACCGCGCTCATCGGCATCCTGGCCTGTGCCGTGATCGGGCTGGGGGAGCCCAGTCAGGCCCTCCCGGCACTGTTCGGGCTGTCGCAGTCGGTGATCGTGGTGGGCGCCGGAATCGTGATCGAGGCCGTCGTGATCGTGGTGGTGGTCGGTGCCCTGGTCGCCGCGGCCGGGCGGGTGCGGGCCCTGCAGATCGGCATCGCCGCTGCCGGGGCCGTGGCCGCGGTGATGATCGGCATCTCGGTGACCCTGCATCTGCTGCGCGGACGCATCGAGCTCGAGGCGGGCGGGGTCCCGATCGTCACGCAGCTGGTCGTGATCGTGGTGGTGCTCGTGATCGGCACCGTCGGCGGGGCGGTGCTCGAGCGATTCTCAGGCCGGCGGGGCGACGTCGAAGCCGGCGGGGGCCAGGCGTGAGAGCTCGGAGCGCAGCAGCTCCGCGACCTCCGTGCGGCGGCGCGCGCCCATCCGTTCGATCGGGCCGGTGACGCTGACCGCCAGGGACCGGCTGCCGGGTCGCACGAGGGCGACGCCCACGCAGGCGATGCCCTGCTCGTTCTCCTCGACCTCGGTGGACCAGCCGCGCTGCCCGGTCTCCTCGATGATGTCGGAGAGCCGTGCGATGTCGACGAGCTGTCCCGGCTCCCCGGTGTCCACCGCGGTGGCCTGGGCGTACGCCTCCAGGGCGATCCCGTGGACCCCGTCGGCCGCGAGCACTGCCCGACCCATGGCGGTGCGGGCCGCCGGGGCGCGCTTGCCGATGCTGGACCAGACGCGGACGGTGCGCTCGGGCTCGACCTTGTCCAGATAGAGCACGTTGGCACCGTCGAGCCGCCCCAGGTGCACGAGCTCCTGGGTGTGATGGGAGATCGCCGCGAGCGCCGGCGCGAAGAGCGTCGGCAGGTTCTCCCCGCGCTCGAAGTGCGCGGCCAGCAGCGGCACCGCGCTGCCCAGGCGGTAGCTCTGGTCCGCATCCGCCTGCTCGGCGAAGTCCCGGTGGATCAGGGCGCGCAGCAGCCGGTGCACGGAGGCCTTGTTCAGGCCGCTCTGCAAAGCGATGGCCCGCAGGGTCATGCCGTCCGGGCCGGCGCCGGCGAGGATCTCGAGCAGGATCAGCGCCTTGTCCACGCTGCCGACGGGGGAGGCGGTGGGGTCAGAGGTCGACGTCATGAGCCCCATTCTCCCCTCGCCGGGCCGTGCTGGGACGGCGTTGCCGACCCTGGACCAGAGCCCTATGCTTATCGCGCATCTTGAAACGGATGTTTTGCATACCGAAACGATACGTGATCCGGCGCGCTCTGTCAGCCCGTCGGGATCAGCTCGCCCGCCGCGTGCGGGCCGCGCGAAGGAGCACGATGAGCAGCACCCCCACCACCGCCTCGGAGGGTCGTGCCAGCACGCCCGGCGATCCGACGGCGAGCCCCGCCCAGCCCGTCCGCTCGGTGGGCGACCTCGTGCGCGCCGCCGTCTCCGGCTGGCTCGGCACGGCCCTGGAGTTCATGGACTTCCAGCTGTACTCCCTGGCCGCGGCCCTGGTGTTCAGCCAGGTCTTCTTCGCCTCCTCGGATCCGGGCATGGCCGTGATCGGCGCGATGGCCACCTACGGCGTCGGCTACGTCGCCCGCCCCGTCGGCGCCTGGTACTTCGGGCGCATGGGCGACCGCATCGGCCGCAAGAAGGTCCTCTTCTACACGATCGTGCTCATGGGCACGGCGACCACCCTGATCGGCGTGCTGCCCACCTACAGCCAGGTCGGGCTCCTGGCCCCGGCGCTGCTGGTGCTGCTGCGCCTGCTGCAGGGCTTCGGCGCGGGCGCGGAGATCTCCGGCGCCGGCGTGATGCTCTCCGAATACGCCCCGGTCAAGCGCCGCGGGCTCGTCGCCTCCCTGGTCGCGCTCGGCACCAACTGCGGAACCCTGTTCGCCTCCGCGATCTGGGCGGTGCTGCTGGTGGTCGTCACCGAGCAGCAGCTGCTCGACTGGGCCTGGCGGATCCCCTTCATCGCCAGCGCCCTGGTGATGGTGTTCGCCGTGTGGGTGCGCCTGAACCTCAAGGAGAGCCCCGTCTTCGAGGCCCGCGATGACGTGGTCGACGGCGAGGCCGTGGGCCACGAGGAGATCGCCGCCGGCGAGGCGCCCTCCGAGGCCGCGGAGTTCAAGCAGGCCCCGTCGCTGACGGTCAAGTCCGTCGCGGTCGCTTTCCTGCTGCGCTTCGGCCAGGCCGGCAACTCCGGCATGATCCAGACCTACCTGATCACCTTCATGACGGTGTTCCTGCTGCTGGACAAACAGCTCTCCACCGAGGTCGTCATCATCTCCTCGCTGGTCGCCTTCGTGACCGTCCCCGTGGTCGGCCTGCTCGGAGACAAGTACGGGCGCAAGACGATGTACACGATCATGAGCGCCGCGGGCCTGGTCGCGGCCCTGCCGTGCGTGCTCCTGATCGTCTCCGGGCAGACCGGGCAGGTCATCGTGGGATACGTGGTCCTCCACAACCTCGGCGTGATGTCCCTGGCGTCCATGGAGAACCTGACCCTTCCCGAGATCTTCGGTGCGAAGAACCGCTACCAGGCCACCGGCGTGGTGCGCGAGGTCGCGGCCATCGTCGCCACCGGCGCGACCCCCGTGATCGCCGCCGCGATCGTCAGCGCCACCGGCTCCTGGATCCCCGTCGCCGTGATCATCATGTTCTTCAGCGGCTGTGCCCTGTTCGCCGCGATCTGGATGAAGGAGGTCGCCGGACGCGACCTCACCGACCCCAACCCCGCCATGTGAGGGCGCCCGCTCGCGCGGCCCCCACCTCGTCGTCCATCGACCACACTGATACCCACCACGCCACCCAGGAGAGCACCCGATGAGCATCGAACGCATCGACGTCAACGTCACCAGCCCCGGCCGCAACTTCGTGACCGTGAAGGTCACCACGAGCGACGGCATCGTGGGCCTCGGCGACGGCACGCTCAACGGCCGCGAGCTCGCCGTCGTCTCCTACCTGCGCGATCACGTCGCACCCACCCTGATCGGCCGCGACGAATCGGCCATCGAGCAGACCTGGCAGTACCTCTACCGCAGCCCCTACTGGCGCCGCGGTCCGGTCACGATGGCCGCCGTCGCCGCGATCGACATGGCGCTGTGGGACATCGCCGCGAAGAAGGCCGGCGAGCCGCTGTACAAGCTGCTCGGCGGCGCCTCCCGCACCGGCCTGCTCACCTATGCGCACGCCTCCGGCACCACGATCGAGAAGCTCAACGAGGCCATCCACGGCTACGTCGAGCAGGGCTTTGGCGCGGTGCGGATCCAGGCGGGGGTGCCCGGGCTGGACCAGATCTACGGGGTGCACGACTCCGATCCCGGCGGGAAGTACGAGTACGAGCCCGCAGGCCGGGCTGATGCCGGCGCGGCGATGCGGCCGACGGAGGAGACCTGGGACACCCGCGCCTACCTCCGCCACCTGCCCACCGTGTTCGCGGGCGTGCGCGAGGAGTTCGGCCCCGAGCTGCGCCTCCTGCACGACGGCCACCACCGCATGAGCCCGATCGAGGCCGCGAAGCTCGCGAAGTCGCTCGAGCCCTACGACCCGTTCTGGCTCGAGGACTGCACACCCGGCGAGGACCAGGCCGTGCTGCGCCTGGTGCGCCAGCATTCGGTGACGCCGCTGGCCATCGGCGAGGTCTTCAACTCGGTCTACGACTACCAGACCCTCATCACCGAGCGCCTGATCGACTACGTGCGCTCCTCAGCCACCCACGCCGGCGGCATCACCGGCCTGCGCCAGATCATGGCCTTCGCCGCGGTCTACGGGATCCGCTCCGGATTCCACGGGCCCACGGACGTCTCCCCGGTGGGCATGGCCGCGAACCTCCACCTGGGCCTCGCGATCCACAACTTCGGCATCCAGGAGTACATGCCGCACTCCGAGACCACCCTGTCGGTGTTCCGCACCAGCTACCGCTTCGAGAACGGTCTGCTGCACCCGGGGGAGACCCCGGGCCTCGGCGTCGAGCTCGACGAGGAGGCGGCGGCCGCCCACGAGTACGTGCCCGCCTACCTGCCGGTGAACCGCCTGCGCGACGGGTCCGTGCACGACTGGTGAGCCGAGGAGCGTCGCGCGCCGCGTGCCGCGGGCCGTGTGCCATCTGCTGCGGGACGTGGGCAGTGTGCCCGGGTGGACCTGGCGCGCTGCCGGGCACAGCCGAGCCGGGCCCGCTGTCGTCGGCTGCTTTCCGCGACGAGTGCGACGTTAGCGCTGGCATGAGGGTGGCATCGGGTTCGTAAGGTCGCACTGGATGAGCCAGGACCGCACGGGGCGACCCGGGGCGACCTGGGACGACCTGAGGTGGCCCGGGGTGATCCAGGACGACCAAAGGGCGACTAACGGTGTGCCAGGAGCGACTGCGTAGCGCTGCCGTGCCCGGAGTTCGTACTGGGTGCTGCCGCGCGCGATGCCGGATCCGGATGCTTAGGGTGGGGTCCATGCGCGTCGATCCTGATCCCGTATCCGCCCTCGACGTTGAGCTCGGTCTCCTGCCTGCCGTGACGACAGGGAGAGGCACGCCCCGGAATGGTGCGACCGGGGGAGGCGTGACCCGGGGACGCTCCCCGGTCCGTCGGCGGACGCTCCTGGCCGGCGCTGCCGGCACCTCGCTGACCCTGCTCGCCCTGGCCGCCTGCACCGACGAGGACACCGAGCCCGGGCCGCAGGAGCCCGACGCGGACGAGGTCGCCGAGCTGAGCGTCATCTACAGCGAGAACCCCGCGGCGCGCGGCGACTGGACCGTCTGGTCCGTCGGCTACGACCTCGCCGAGGACCAGGACGCCCCGCCGCTGTACGACGCCACCACCCAGCAGGCGCGGCACGAGGCTCTGCAGGCCAAGAAGGCCGAGCAGGACTGGACTCGCGAGGACCCGCTGCTGGTGCTCGACCCCTACGGCAGCACCCGCACCGGGCTGTACGTCTACTTCGAGGACGCCGCGAGCGGGCAGCTCGACGTCGTCTCGACGGCCGCCGCCACGGAGGACTTCGCGCACACGGCCGCCAACCATGCGGCGGAGACCGGCTTCGAAGGCCTGGTCATCGGCCTGATCCCCGGCGCCCACAACACGCTGACGCTGACCTGGACGCCCGAGAGCGGCAGCGGATCCGCCGGAGAGCTGCGGATCAAGGCACCCACCACAGAGTCCGGCTACGGCACCGCCGTGAGGGCCGAGATCGCCGACCCGGGCGCCCTCACCCCGGGACTGTTCGCCCTCAGCGGCGTCACCGCCCAGAGCACCAACACCTACCTGATCGACAACGCGGGCACGATGCGCGCCGAGGTGATCTCGGGCGACACCGCCGCGCACCACTTCGTCGTCGAGGACGGGAACCTCGTGGTCACCACCGGGTCCCGGCAGATCGGCGTGCTCGACCCGCTCGGGCACGCCCGCACCCTCATCGATCTGGGTGACCACAGCGTCCACCACGACCTCGCCGTGGTGGACGGCATCGCCTACGTGCTCACGTCGGACGCGACCTCGGAGCGGGTCGAGGACCGGGTGATCCGGGTGGACCTCGCCTCCGGGGACGTCGCCCAGGTGGTCGACCTGCAGACGCTCCTCCCGGAGTACGAGAAGCTCGCCCACGCCCAGGAGGGCGAGGCCGGCGGTTCCGAGGTCCAGGGCAAGGACTGGATCCACATCAACTCCATCGACGTCCGCGAGGGCGTCATGTACCTCTCCGCCCGCGAGACCTCCACGATCATCGCCCTGGACGACGCCCTCGACCCCGGCTCCGAGCCCGCGGTGCGCTGGATGATCGGGGTGGACGCGCTGTGGGAGGGCACCGGCTACGAGGAGAAGTTCCTGGCCGCCGAGGGCACGGTGATCGGCAACGCCGGCCAGCACAGCGTGCGACGCCTCGACGACGATGCCTTGGACGAGGGCCAGTTCTACCTGGAGATGTTCAACAACAACTACTGGCGGATGAGCACCCGCGACGACGCCGACTGGAAGGACGTCGGCCCTCAGGACGCCTCCCTGGAGGAGCACGACGGGGTCAGCCACGCCCTGCGCTACCTGGTCGACGAGAACGCCGGCACCTTCGCGCAGGACGACGCCGTCGAGCTGCCCTACTCCTCGGTGGTCTCCAACGTGGACCGCCTCGGCGACGGCGGCATCGACCAGCCGATGGTCGCGAACTCCGGGCGCGCGAACGAGTTCTCCGAGCGGGCGGCCGACGGGACGGTGCTGGCCACCTATCGCTACGACTCCGCCAGCCACGGCTACCGGGTCTACAAGGATCCGTTCGACGGGTTCTGGTTCAGCGGACAGTGATCGGTGCGGTGACTGGTGCCGTGCCGTGCCGTGCCGTGCCGTGCCGTGCCGTGCCGTGCGTGCCTGCGTGCGTGCGGGCGGGCGCGGCTGTGGAACGTCCTGTTGCCGCGGTCACCGCAGGGGGCACCATGGGGTCGGACCCCGCAGCAGATCGCCCGGAGTCACGAGGGCGTCCACCCCGCCCGCCTGCCCCGGGGCGGCCGATCTCGACCTCTCGAAGGGAAGACCACCGGTGACCCCTGCTCCGCCCGCCGCCCAGACCGACGGCCCGTCCGCCGAGCACTCTCCCGCAGACCGCTCGTCGGCCGACCGCCGCACGCCCACCACTCACTCGTTCGTGACGCCGCCCGGCCCGACCACTCGCCCCACGCTCCAGGGGACCTTCGGGATGTCCGCCTCGACCCACTGGATCGCGACGGCCTGCATGCAGAGCGTGCTCGAGCGCGGCGGGAACGCCTTCGACGCCGCCGCCGCGGGAGCCTTCGTGCTGCACGTGGTCGAACCCCACCTCAACGGCCCCGGCGGCGACATGACCGCGATCCTCGCAACCGCCGAGGACCCCACCCCCGTCGTGCTCATGGGCCAGGGGCCCGCGCCCGCCGGGGCGACCATCGAGCACTACCGCTCCGAGGGGCTCACGGCCGTGCCGGGCACGGGCGCCCTCGCCGCCGCGGTCCCGTACGCGGTCGACGCCTGGCTGCTGCTCCTGGAGGAGAGGGGCACCTGGGAGCTCGAGGACGTCCTGTCCTACGCGATCGACTGCGCGGAGAACGGCCACCCCGTGCTGGCCTCCGTCAGCACCCAGATCGCGACGGTCTCGCAGACCTTCACCGAGCACTGGCCCAGCTCAGCGGCTCTGTGGATGCCCGAGGGGACGCCACCGGTGGCCGGCGAGCTGATCCGCAACCCCGAGTACGCGGCCGTGCTCCGGGACCTTGTCGCCGCAGGCGGGGGGATCGAGCCGCACGCCGCGGGTGGGGGCATCGGCATCGAGCCGGAGGCCCCGAGTGGACGTGAGGCCAGGATCGCCGCCGCTCGGGAACGCTGGCGCACCGGTCCGGTGGCCCAGGCCGTCACCGAGTTCCTGCGCACCCCGCACCGCCATTCCGACGGCGCCGACCACGCCGGCGTGATGACCCTCGGGGACTTCGCCGCGATCGAGGCACGCGTCGAACCCGCCGCGACCTCCACCTTCCGCGGCTGGACGGTCGCCAAGACCGGCGCCTGGGGGCAGGGACCCGCTCTGCTGGAAGCCCTCGGCATCCTGGAGGGGTACGACGACGACCATCTCGACCCCTCGACCGAGCAGGGCGCCCACACGATCCTGGAGGCACTCAAGCTGGCCCTCGCCGACCGCGACGCGCACTTCGGAGATGGTGATGTCGACCTGGAGCGGCTGCTCTCCCCGGACTACCTCGCCGCCCGTCGCGCCCTGATCACCGAGGCGGCGTCGCACGAGTTCCGTCCGGGCGCGCTCGGCGACTCCCCGTCGGCCCGGCCCCCGCTGCTCACCGAGGACGAGCTCGCGCAACGCACGGGCCAGCCCGTCGACCGCGGCACGGGCGAGCCGACGGTCCGCGCGACGGGGGAGGCCCGCGGGGACACCTGCCACCTCGACGTGGTCGACCGGTGGGGGAACATCATCAGCGCCACCCCGTCCGGCGGTTGGCTCCAGTCCTCGCCCACGATCCCCGGCCTCGGGTTCTGCCTGGGCACCCGGCTGCAGATGATGTGGCTTGACGAGGACCTCCCGTCGGCCCTGCGCCCCGGCCGGCGCCCGCGCACCACGCTCACCCCGACGCTGGTGCTGCGCGACGGCGCCGCCGTGCTCGCCTGTGGGTCTCCGGGCGGTGACCAGCAGGACCAGTGGCAGCTGCTGTTCCTGCTGCGCGTGCTCGTGGGCGGGCTCGACCTCCAGCAGGCGATCGACGCCCCGGCCCTGCACACGCTCTCGATGCCGGGCTCTTTCTGGCCCCGCACCTGGTCGCCGGGCCGAGCGGTCGTCGAGGATCGGCTCGGGGAGGACCTCCTCGCCGGCCTCGCAGCGCGCGGGCACGACGTGATCCGCGCCGGCGACTGGTCCCTCGGTCGTCTGTCCTGCGTGATGCGCGATCCGCGCACCGGGATCCTTCGCGCCGCGGCGAACTCCCGCGGCTCCCAGGGCTACGCTGCCGGCCGCTGACCCGGGCGCTGCGAGCCACTCGACCCCCGATCGCCCCGTTCTCTCTCCGACACCTTCTTGACCCCTCGATTCCCTCGATTCATGCCGCTGGTGGGGCATATCGAGGGAATCCGGCACGGTGAGGTCGGCAGAGCGTATCGACCGGTGGGTCCCGCCTCAGGAGGAAGGTCTGACCTGAGGCGGGACTCGCGCGGTGCCTACCCCTTGCCACATACGGCCTGCCCGTGCAGCCTGCCGCTCGCCGCTCGCCGCCCACTGCTCGCCGCTCACTGCTCGCCCCTGCGGCCTGCGGACTCGGACACAATGGAGACGTGACAGAGACCCAGGCGACCGTCGATTCCGTCCTCGCGATGCTGCGCGCACAGCCGCACGACGAGGAACAGCTGGAACAGCTCGCCCTCGAGGCGCATCTGCTGCCGGTCGGGGAACTCGTCTATCTGCTCGAGTCCCGTCCTGAGACCGAGGCGGCCGTGCTGTTCCGGGTGCTCGACAAGGACCGGGCTCTGGGAGTCTTCGAGTCGCTGCCCTCCCATCACCAGGCCGAGCTGATCTCGGCTCTGCGCACCCCGCAGGTCGCCGAGATCATCGGCGACCTCGACCCCGACGACCGTGCCGCCCTGCTGGACGAGCTGCCGGCCTCTGTCGCCGAGCGGCTGATGCATGGTCTCGATGCGGACGAGCGCGCCATGACCACCACGGTGCTGGGCTATCCGCGCCATGCCATCGGCCGGTACATGTCACCCGAGGTGCTCACCCTGCTCCCCACGCTCACGGTCCGCGAGGCGATGGCCCACGTGCGGGCCCACGCGGAGGAGCCCGAGACCGTCTACCTCCTCCCCGTGGTCGACGGGAGCCGGACGCTGCTCGGGGTGGTGGGACTGCGCCGCCTGCTGGTCGCCGACGAGGAGGCGCTCGTGGGCGACATCGCGCACGAGGCGGTCCGGGCGAGAGCCACGGACGACCGCGAGGATGCCGCCCGGCGCTTCTTCGGCGCGAAGCTCCTGGCCATGCCGATCGTGGACAGCGAGGACCGTCTGGTGGGGATCGTGACCGTCGACGACGCCATCGACATCCTCGAGCAGGAGAACACCGAGGACTCCGCGCGCACCAGCGGCTCCGAGCCCCTGCGACGGGCGTACCTGTCCACCCCGATCATCGGGATCGTGCGGAGCCGTATCGTCTGGCTGCTCGTGCTGGCCATCTCCGCGATCCTCACCGTGCAGGTGCTCGAGGTGTTCGAGGACCGTCTCGACCAGGTGGTGATCCTGGCCCTGTTCATCCCGCTCCTGACCGGCACCGGTGGCAACACCGGCAACCAGGCCGCGACCACCGTGACCCGTGCGCTCGCCGTGGGCGAGGTGAGGGTGAGGGACCTGCCGCGCGTGGTCTGGCAGGAGCTGCGCGTGGGCGCGACCCTCGGCGCCGTGCTGGGAGCCCTCGGGTTCCTCGTCTCCGGCCTGGTCTACGGATGGGCGATCGGCACGGTGATGGGGCTGACCCTGCTGTCGATCTGCACCATGGCCGCGATCGTCGGCGGCCTGATGCCTCTGGTCGCGAAGCGGGTGGGGGCGGATCCGGCGGTGTTCTCCAACCCCTTCATCTCCACCTTCTGCGACGCCACCGGCCTGATCATCTACTTCACGATCGCGACGGCCGTGCTGGGGCTCTGACGACCCGGCCGGACTGTGCCCGGCGTGGCCGACCCCTGCCCGACGTGCGCCGATTCCCCCGATTCGTGCCGTTGATGGCACATTTCGAGAGTTTCTATAGCTGAGGTTGGGCGTGTCCTGGCCCGGGCTCGGCAGGGCCGACGCAGCCCGCCCCTGGGTCCAGCGGCGATCAGGCCCCGTCGCCGACGGAGATCGCCTCGGCCTCCTCGACGGGGGTGAGCTGGTGGTGCGTGCCGACGGCGGCGAGGTGGCGTCGGCCGAGCACGAGCATGATCATCGAGACCACGAGCGCCCCGGCGGCGAGCAGGTACGGGGCACCGGCGGCGGTCGCGGCGGCGAGCGGGCCGGCGATGGCGGGTGCGATCGCGCCGCCGAGGAAGCGCACGCCGGAGTATGCGGAGCTGGCGACTCCGCGGGGCAGGTCGGTGGCTTCCATGACGGTCTCAGTCAGCGCCGTGTTCATGATGCCCAGCAGCAGTCCGCCGATCACGATCAGGGCGATCAGCCCGGCCATGGAGGTGTGGAAGATGCTCATGACGACCATCAGCACGGCGAGCAGGCCGAGCACGGTCAGCAGCGTGGGGATCAGCCCGAGCTTCCGGGTGAGGATCGGGGCGACGAACACCGAGGTGATCGCGAGGCCCAGGCCCCAGCCGAAGAACACGCCGCCGATGCCGAGGGCACCGAACTCCATGCCGTGTTCGGCGGCGGCCGCCTCGAGCGGGAAGGGCGAGTAGGCCAGCAGCGTGAAGAATGCGAAGTTGTAGAAGATCGCGGTGAGGGCGAGGGTGCGCAGCGCGGGATGGGACAGGGCGCGCAGCGAGGCCAGCGGCGCGACGTGCGCGGGCTTGGCCTCCTTCTTCAGCAGCACCACGATCGCGAGGAAGCCGACGGCCATCAGCACGGCGGTGCCGGCGAAGGGGGCGCGCCAGGAGACGTTGCCGAGCAGTCCGCCGAGCAGCGGGCCGAGCGCCATGCCGATGCCGAGCGCGGTCTCGTACAGGATGATCGCGCCGGCGCTGGGGCCGGCGGTGGCGCCGACGATCGCGGCCAGGGCCGTGGAGATGAAGAGGGCGTTGCCGAGGCCCCAGCCGGCGCGCAGGCCGATGATCTCCCAGACGCCGCCCGCGCCCGCGGCGAGCGCCGCGAAGAGCACCACCAGCACGAGGCCGATGAGCAGGGTGCGCTTCACCCCGATCTTCGAGGCGAACCAGCTGGTGAAGAACATGGCGATCGCGGTGATGAAGAGGTAGCTGGTGAACAGCAGCATCGCCTGCGACGGGGTGGCCTCCAGCTGGGTGCTGATCGCGGGGAGGATCGGGTCCACCAGGCCGATGCCCATGAAGGACACGGTCGCGGCGAAGGCGATCGCCCAGACGGACTTGGGCTGGCGGAACGCCTCGCGCAGGGTGGGGGCGGCGTTCTGGGCAGCAGCAGTCGGAGTGCCCGCAGGGGTGGAGGCCGTGGCCTCGGTGGGTCGTGCGGTCATGCGTGGGGGTCCTTAGGTCGGAAAAGGGGTGGGGTGAGGACGGGCTGGGGGAGTGAGGGCGGAGCGGTGGGGAGAGGTCATCCGTCGTGGGAGTCGACGAGTCCGGCGAGGATCTCGGCGGCGCGCTCGAGGGTCGCGATGTCCTCGGCGGGGAGCGGCTCCAGGAGTCCGCCGACGCCCGTCGCGAGCTGGGAGCGCCAGGCGGTGAGCTGTCCCGTGCCCTGCTCGGTGGTGCTGACGAGCGAGGAGCGGGAGTCCGTCGGGTCGGGTTCCCGGCGCACCAGCCCCTCCTCCTCGAGCCGCTTGATGACGGTGGTCGCCGTGGGGCGGGAGACCCGCTCGCGGTCGGCGATCTCGCTCAGCCGCAGGGGGCCGTGCCGCTCGATCGTGGCGACCACGCGCCAGGAGACGGTCCCGACGCCGACTTCGGAGCGGCGTGCTGCGAGTCGGGAGAACTGGCTGCAGACCAGCGCGAGGTGCTGCGGGAGGTCACCGGGTGCATCAACAGAAGTCATCACGAGGAGACAGGGTAGTTCGCAATGCAAACTAAAACAAGTGAGGGATGCGAACTGGTTGTGTGCGTCTCACGGGGCGGGTGGGCCCGGGGACCTGCGGGTGAAGGCGGGGCGCCGTGGCGGCTTCGTCCCGGACGCGATCGTCAGGCCAGCTCGACCGGGCGTCAGGTGGACGCCAGGAGCTCTATCAGCCTCGCAAGGCGATGCAAGCCTCGGGCATCGAGGTCGACCTGATCTAATGTCTTGCGCAATCCGAAGATGACGCGCGCCCTTTGGCGGCGACGTAGTTGGAGGAGTTCGCGCCGGTCACCCGGTCCGAGGATGTCTGCCAGTGCTGCGATGTCCTCCAGATGCCTGGTCTTGTTGGCGTCGAGAGGGATCAGCAGAGCCGAGCTTTTTTCGTACAAGGCGCCGACGAGGTTGGGACGATTCACATCGAGCTCGAGGTCGTCGACGTGCACACGGACGCGCTCGGTTCGGTCCAGTCCGAATTGGGCTCCGCGGGTCGCCAGAGGCCTTCCGATCCCTGGGTGCTTCCTGTCAAGGATCCGTGCGCCGAGGAAGTCGGGGGTCAGGACGTCGATCTGGGCGTCGCCCCGTGCCCACCTGTGGTCCTGACCGGACGGGTTCAAGCCGTCCGGCGCGAATCCGGCGGCGCGCAGCGCAGCGACTATGCGATCGATCGCGCGGGGCTCGGCGCGTACGTCCAGGATCACGTCGATGTCGCGAGTTGAGCGGGTTGAATCGTAGTGGCGCTCTGCCAGGTGGAGGCGGACGAGGCTACCCCCCGGCGAGAGACCATCCCGAGGGCATCCGGCGGGCGACATCCGCCATGCCTTCCCAGGAGGCGTGCTCTCGGTGGTCCGCGGTGAGGAGGTGCGCGACCGGGGCGTTGTTCATCGGCCGCGCTCCTCGATCAACTGGTCGAGGAGTCGCTCGGCTTCGGCGGTGCTGCGCGCGCGGTGGTCATCCAGAAGGTCCGCGATGATGTGCAGCCTGCGGGTTCGGGGCGGCGGGTCCTGTGCTCGCAAAACGACATTCGCTTCGCGTCGGCTCGCCGGGTCGAGCATGTGGAACAGTTCGATGTCGTCGAGGGTCGCCGACGAGACGTACGCGTCGACGGAGGCGCCGTACACCTCGGCGTCGGGGTGCGAGATGCCGGTGAGCGCGAGACGGGGGTCGATGCGGAGTTCGGCGACGTCTGCATCGCCTGCCCGAAAACGACGGACGTGGAGGTCGGGTCGACGCGCATACTCCGCGATCTGGGGTAGCCCGAGTCGGGTGATCAGCGACGCCCGTTCTCGCGCTCGCCGCAGTCTGTCCGGATGGAGGCCGGCCGTGTCGCCGTCGAGGTACGCGGCGAGTTCGTCGAACGTGGCAGTGGAGAGCTTTCGGCCGGGACGTTGCGGCCTAGGGGTGTCGACGTCGTCGGCGATGACCCACTCCCGCCCGACCTTGCGGGCGGGGAGCCGTCCGGTGAGGATTCGCTTCCGCACGGCTTGTGAGGAGATGCCGGCCCGCTCCGCGTACTCCTGAATACTCAACATGGCAGAATGGTATCGCTGGCGAAACCATTCTGCCATGTTTGCAGGTGAGGAGAGGCTCCACGTTCGTGGGGGTGCGTGGAAGGCCGGGTGTCAGCGGATCACAGGATCCGCGGCACAGCCGGAGAGCAGTGCGTCGAGGTCGCTCCGTCGCGGTGCGCCTTCCCAGTCCCCGGGGGTGGTGCAGGCCAGCGCCCCGCAGGCGTTCGCGCGGGCCAGGCGTGCGGCTACGTCGAGTCCGTCGAGCTGAGCGCTGAGATATCCGGCCACGAAGGCATCCCCGGCGCCGACGGTGTCGACCACGTCGACCCGGTGCCCGGGAGCCTCCTGGATCTGGCCATCCGCGAGCGCCGCACCGCCGTCGGCCCCGAGCTTCACGACCACCTGGCGGCCGTCGGCCTCCAGCGCGCGCAGCAGGGCGCGGTGGTCGGGGTCGCCGGCCGCGGCGGCGGCAGCACCTGCCCCGTCAGCGCCGTCTGCGCCGGCCCCGCCTGCGGTGGGGGCGAGGATCGAGAGCTCCTCCGGCCCGCCGAACACGATGTCGACGTGCTCGAGGATCTCGCCCAGGCGCGCCGCGAGCAGCTCCTGCGAGCCGAGGCGGGAGCGGTAGTTCACGTCGAGGCTGATCTGCACACCGGCCGCGACGGCGCGCTGCACGGCGGCGACGTTGGTGGCGTGCGCGGTCTCCGACAGCAGCGGGGTGATGCCGCTGAGGTGCAGGATCTGCGCCTGCTCGATGAGCCCCTCGGGGAGGTCCTGCGGCGTGAGCGCGGAGGCGGCGGACCCGGCGCGGTAGTAGTCCACGCGCGTGGTGGTGCCGTTGGGACGGGACTTGAGCATCAGGCCCGTCGGCCGTGTCGGATCGACGGTGCAGTGCACCTCGACCCCTTCGGCGCGGATCTCGCGCATCACCCGCGTGCCGAGGGGGTCGTCGCCCACCCGGCTCACCCAGGCCACGGGGACGTCGAGGCGGCGCAGGCCGATCGCGAGGTTCGACTCGGCGCCGCCCAGGGAGATGTCCACCGAGGGCAGGTGGGCGAGCGAGCCGATGGTGCCGCTGCGCATCATCGCCATCGTCTCGCCGACGGCGACCACGCGCGCGGCCGACGGGGCCGATGCCGACGCGGCGGACGGGGCGGCCGACGGGCCCGATGTCGACGCGGCCGACGGGGCCCCGCTCATGCCCCGGCCTCGCGGGTGGTCACGCCCACGAACCGGGCGGCGCGGTCGGCGAGGGCGCCGAGGTCGCCGCCCTTGAGCGCATCGCCGAGCAGCGGGCCGCCCACGGAGACGGCGTCGGCCCCGGCCTGCAGCCAGGCACCCGCCGCCTCGAGGTCCACGCCGCCGGAGGGGATCACGCGGATGCCGGGGAACGGACCGCGCAGGTCCTTGAGATAGCCGGGGCCCACCACGCTCGCCGGGAACACCTTGACCGCCGCCGCGCCCGCGGCCCAGCCCGTGTGCAGCTCGCTCGGGGTGAGGCCGCCGGGCACGATCGCGATGCCGGCCTCGGTCGCCGCGTCGAGCAGGTCCGCACGGGTGATGGGGGTGACGATGTAGTGGGCGCCGAGCTCGGCGGCACGCCGCAGGTCGTCGGGGTCGGTGACGGTGCCGATGCCGATGTCGAGCTGGTCGCCGAAGCGCTCCAGCAGGCCGGGCAGCTCATCGAGGGTCCCGGGCGTGGAGAGCGTCAGCTCGACGGAGCGGATGCCGGCGCCGGCGAGGGTCTCCAGGACGGGCGCGTACTGGTCGGCGCGCTCGCCGCGGATCACGACGATGAGGCGGGCGGCCGCGGTGCGCTCGGGAAGCGTGGGGCGTTCGATGCTGGTCATGGCGGGCTCCTCGGAGAGGTCGGTACGGACGGAACGGGCAGACGACAGAGGCGACGGAGACTGCGGGAACTGCGGAGACGGCGGGAACTGCGGGGACGCAGGGCCGACGCGCGCGGCGCCGGCCCGGCGATCCTCACAGCTCGAGCAGCACCTTGGCGGAACGGGAGGCATCCTTCGCGGTCGCGAACGCCTCGACGGCGTCCGCAGCGGGGATGACCTGGGTGATCACGGCGTCGAAGCGGTCGTCGGCCGCGAGCACCTCGATGGCCTCGTCGATCTCGGTGTCGAAGCGCTGAGTGCCGCGCAGCTGGACCTCCTTGGCCACGAGCGCGGCGAGGTTCACGGGGATGTCCGTGTTCGGCAGGATCGCGACCTGCACGATGATCCCCGCGGGGCGCACGGCGCGCACCCCGGAGGAGAGCGAGACGGGGGCCGAGGAGCACTCGAGCACCACGTCGTAGGCGTTGTCCTCGGGGCTCGCCTCGGTCACCAGGATCGCCTGCGAGGCGCCCAGGGCCTTCGCCCGCTCGAGCGGCTCGGGGCGCACGTCGGTTACGTCGACGGAGGCCGCCCCGCGGTGCAGGAGGGAGGCGACGGCCAGCAGACCGATCGGGCCGGAGCCCAGGACCAGGCACTTCTTGCCCGTCACATCACCGGCGATGGTCACGGCGTGCAGGGCGACGGCGAGCGGCTCCGCGAGCGCACCACGGCGCAGAGGCAGCGACTCCGGCAGGCGGCGCAGGTTCGCGCGGTCGATGACCATGTACTGGGCCGCGGCTCCCTGACGGTGCGGGGTGACGCTCGCGCTGCCCAGGTAGTCGCCACCGGGCCACAGGTGCGGGCGGTCCTCGATGCCCGGGGCGCTGGCCCCGTACCGGGCCGGGTGCACGGTCACCGGGGTGCCGGGCGCGTACTCGCCCCGGGGGTCGAGATCGACCACGGCGGAGAGCTCATGGCCGGGGATCAGCGGCTGCGTGATCACGAACGCGCCGTTCGCGCCGTGGAAGTAGTAGTGCAGGTCGGAGCCGCAGATGCCGACGTACGCGATCCGCAGGCGCACCTCGTCCCCGCGCGGTTCGACGTCGGGGGCGTCCGCCCAGCGGATGTCCTCGGCGGCATGGATGGTCAGGGCCTTCATCAGCGGTTCTCCTTCAGGGACGCGGCAAGGGCGTCGGCGGCCGCGGCGCGCGGTCCCGACGTGACGATCGTGGTCAGCAGCTCGCCGACGGCGACGACGAAGTCCTCGCGCTCGGCGAGCTGCTCGGACAGGCACCCGCTCTCGAGCAGGGCGCGGGCATGCTCGGCCGGGGTGGTGGCGCGCTCCGCGATCCCCTGCAGGCGGTCCTGGTCCGGGTCGCTCATCGCCCGGGCCTGCTCGCCGGGCTCGAAGCCGCGGGGCGGGACGACGCAGGCGAACCAGGCGGCGACGGTGAGCGCGAGCAGCGCCGGCATCCGCCCCTGCTCGAGGTGGAACAGGGCCGGGGTCGGGATCCGCTGCGGCAGCCGCATGGATCCGTCCGATCCCACCTGACGGGTGCGATGGCCCAGGTCATGGTTGTGCCAGCGGTGCGTGAGGTCCTCGATGTACTCCTCGACGTCGAAGCCCGAGGGGAGGTCGATGGTGGGCAGGTTCTCGCCGCGGATCAGCGCGAGCGTGGACTCCGCGATCCAGTCCTGCTCGAAGCTCGCAGGGATCGTGGCACGGCCGTCGAGTGCGCCGAGGTAGGCGATCAGCGAGTGCGGGCCGTTGAGGATCCGCAGCTTGACCTGCTCGTACTTGCCGACCTCGTCGGACATGATCGCGCCGCCCAGGTCCCAAGCCGGACGACCTGCCGGGAAGTGGTCCTCCATCACCCACATGGAGAACTTCTCGGCCCGCACCGGGGCGCCGTCGCGCACGCCCAGCAGCTCGGCGACCTGATCGCTGGTCCCTGCCGTGGTGGCCGGGACGATGCGGTCTACCATCGCGTCGGGGAAGGCGACCTGCTCGCGCACGTAGGCCAGGACGTCCTCGGTGGCGCCGGAGTGCTCGAGGAACTCGGTGACCATGCGGCGGGCCGTCTGCCCCGCGGAGGAGAGGTTGTCGCAGGGCAGCACGGTGAACGGCTCGCCGCTGGAGGCACGCTCGGTGAGGCCGCGGGCGAGCAGGCCGATCACGGTGCGGGGAGCGGCCGGGGTCGCGAGGTCCGCGCGGATCCCGGCGGTGTCGACGTCGAGGCTGCCGGTGCGCGGGGAGACGGAGTAGCCGCCCTCGGACACGGTCAGGGTGAGGATGCGGCGCGCGGCGGTCGCGATCTCGGCCACCACGGCGCCGGGATCCTCGGCCATCACGCCGAAGCCGCGGTGCACATCGACCACATCGGCGCGGGTGCCGGTGTCCGCGAGCTCGAGCACGCTGTACAGGCCGTCCTGCGCGGCCATCGGATCCACGACGGAACGGGAGCGGTTCGCGAAGCCGACGATGCCCCAGTCGCCCTCCTCGGCCTCGAGGGCGCGGGCGGTGTGCACGGCGCCGTGGGCGCGGTGGAAGGCGCCGAGCCCGAGATGGATGATGCCGGCCCGGGCGGGGTCCCGGGGCGCGGAGGCGCCGAGGGCGGGAAGGCCCGCGAGGGTCCCGCGGCCCAGGTCCGGGATGGTGCTGGAAGACGACACGTGAACCTCCTGGTCGGTGCCCGGGCGCGCTCCCGCGACGGTACCGGACTGGTCCGAGGAGGTCTCCCCGGACGTGGCGTTCCATGATATGAAACGGCAGTTTCGCAACTCGTAACAGTCTAGCAAGCGGGACGGGGCGCAGCGCGGCTCGCAGGTGCCGCACCGGCGATCCCCGTCTACCGTAGGCCGCATCCGCGGAAGCGACCGCGCCCGACCATCAGGAGTGCAGATGACGATCACCGGAGATCTCGACGCCGACGGACAGGACCTCGTCCTCACCCGCACCCTCGCGGCGCCGCGCGACCGGATCTGGGCGCACCTGAGCACCTCGGCCCTGCTCGAGACCTGGTTCGGCACCTTCGAGGGGGACCCGGGATCGGGGCAGGTGCAGGTCACGATGACCGCCGAGCCGGGCGATTCCTCAGCAGTCGAGTACACGATCCACGCCTGCGAGCAGGGCGCCCTGCTCACCGTGAGCTCAGCGATGGGGGAGGACACCTGGTGCCTCTCCGTCGAGCTTGCCGACGCCGGCGGTGCGGAGGCGTCCGACAGCGCCGGAGCACCCGATCGTGGGGATGCGGCCGATGGCGCGGTAACCGTGGTCTCGCTCCGCCACCATGCGGTGCCCGCCGACATGGTGCAGCACATCGGCCCCGGCTGGGAGTGGTACCTCGACCGGCTCACCGGCGCCGTGACCGGCGGAGAGATCCCCGGGATGGACGTCTGGGACTCCCGCTATATGACCCTCGCGGAGGACTATGCCCGTCTGACCAGGTGATCGGAGCTGCCGAGGCCCCGGCTCCCGCTCCGCGGAGGAGAAGGGGCCGGGGCCTCGTCGGCGTCCGGGATCAGGCGACGGCGCCGCCCGGTTCGATCACTTGCTGAAGCCGGCGGTGAGGCCGCTGATCAGCTGGCGACGGCCGGCGATGTAGAGCACCAGGATCGGCAGCGCCGAGAGCATCACGGCCGCGAGCACGGCCGGGATGTTCGTGGTGAACTCGCCCTGGTAGGCCCACAGCGACAGCGGCAGCACCCGCATCTCCGAGCTCTGCGTGAGCACCAGCGGGAACAGGAAGCCGTTCCACACCTGCAGTGCGTCGTAGATGCCGACGGTGACGATCGCGGGCTTCGCGAGCGGCAGCACCAGGCGGCGGAACATCTGCATGTCCGAGGCGCCGTCGACCGTCATGGACTCGTACAGCTCCTTGGGCACGTCGCGCAGGAAGTTCGTCAGGATCAGCACGGTGATCGGGATGGCGAACGCGACGCTGGGCAGGATCAGCGCCCAGAGGGTGTCGTACAGGCCCAGCTGCACGATCAGGTAGTAGATCGGGATGATCGTGGCCTGCAGCGGGATCGCGATGCCCATGAGGAACAGGCGCTGGCTGAAGCGGGCCATCCGGGTACGGCTGCGCACGATCACGTAGCTGGCCATCAGGGAGGACACGACCACGGCCACGACGGTCACCACGGTCACGATGACGCTGTTGGTGAAGTACCGCAGGAAATCGTTCTCGAGCACGTAGCGGAACGGCTCGAGGGTGAACTCGCTGGGCAGCGACAGCGGGTTGGAGCTGAAGTAGTCCTCGCGCGGGCGGATGCTGGTGATCACGATGTAGTAGATCGGCACCATGATGACCAGGAGCCAGGCGAAGCCCAGGACGCCGCCGAGGACGTTCGGATTACGGGTTCTCATCTCAGGCGCCCTCCATCTGGCTTTCCATCTTGTCGGCGCCCGAGACCTTGTTCAGTCCGAGGGACAGCAGCAGCCCCACGACGATCAGGATCACGGCGATGACGCTCGCGGGTCCCATCTGGTAGGAGCGGAAGCCGGTCAGGTACATGTCCAGGGGGAGCACCCGCGTCGCATTGCCGGGCCCGCCGCCGGTGAGGATGAAGATCAGGTCGAAGTAGGTCAGCGAGCCCACCAGCATCAGCGTGGAGCTGGTGACGATCGTGTACTTCAGCTGGGGCAGGGTGACGTTGAAGAACTGCCGGGTGCGCCCGGCGCCGTCCAACGTGGCCGCTTCGTACATCGACTTCGGGATCTGTCGCACCCCGGCCTGGTAGAGCAGGGAGTGGAAGGGCACGAAGGACCAGGAGATGACCATGATCAGCGTGTAGAACGCCAGGTTCGGCGAGCCCAGCCAGTCCTGCTTCAGGAAGTCCGCGTTGAAGGCGCGGGACAGACCGAAGTTCGGGTCCAGCAGGGCCTTGAAGGCGATGCCGGTCGCCGCTGCCGAGAACAGCAGGGGCAGGAAGTAGAGCACCGAGAAGGCTTCGCGGTAGCGCTGGTGACCGGCCATGAAGGTCCCCAGCAGCAGGCTGAGGGGGAACTGCACGACGAAGCTCAGCGCCGTCATCAGGAAGGTCAGCTTCATCGCGTTCAGGGTGACCGGGTTCTGGAAGACCGCGAACCAGGCGTCGAGCCCGGCGAACGACGGGGTTCCGAGTCCGTCCCACGCGAAGAACGACAGCACGACCACGCCCGCGAGCGGCAGCAGGGCGAAGACGCCGAAGAACGCCAGGGCCGGCGCCAGCATCCAGTTGCTCGGCGCGGTGCGCAGGCTCTTCCGGGCGCGGGATCGGGGTGCCCCTGGGGAGGGCGCGCGGCCCTCTCCAGGAGCGGACGGTGCGGCGGGCTGCGAGGCGGCGGGCTGTGGTGCTGGGGACTGCGCCGCGGTCATGAGTCCAGGGTCGCGTTCATCGCGCTCACGAAGTCGGCCGGCTTCTTCTCCCCGAGGAAGATCTGCGAGAGGTTCGTGAGCAGCTCCTGGGCCGGGGCCGCCGGAAGCGCCTGATCCCACGACAGCTGGAAGTGCGGAGCGTTGATCACCATGTCGTAGGCGAAGGACAGGAACTTCCCGTCGTCGAGATCGGGGAGCTTGTCCTCGAGATCCTTGACGGCGGGGATCGCGCCCATGCCCAGGAAGCTGTCCACCATGTCCTCGTTGAGGTTGAACTCGTTGAGGTACTTGATGGCGAGCTCCTGCACCTCCGGGTCCGCGTCTGCGGAGACGGACCAGAAGTTGGCCGGGTTGCCGACGACGTTGGCCGGGTCGCCGGCGCCGCCGTCGGCCGCGGGGAAGTTCAGGAAGCCGAGCTTGTCGCCGGCGACGAAGTCGGGGGCGTCCTGCTTGAACGTCCCATAGACCCAGCTGCCCTGCAGGAGCATCGCGGCCTGGCCGGTGTGGACCAGGGCGGCGTCGGCGCCCGCATCCGCGGCCACCGAGCCGAAGCTCGAGCCGAAGGCGCCGGCGTCCACCAGCTGCACGATCGACTCCAGAGCGGAGGTGATGGCCGGATCGGACCAGGCGTCGGCCTCGCCCGTCAGGATCTTCTCGAAGACCCCTTCGCCGCCGATGCGGTCGGTGAGGTACTGGATGTACATCAGCTCGGGCCACACGCTCTGACCGGCCAGGGCGATCGGGGTGATGTCTGCCGCGACGAAGGCCTCCACGGCGGTCATCAGCTCGGCCCAGGTGGTGGGAGGGGTGACGCCGTGCTCCTCGAAGAGCTCGGTGCTGTAGTACAGGACCACCGGCTGGGTGTCGTTGTTCGGGACGCCGTACTGCTTCCCGTCGACCTCGCCGACCTTCGCGATCGACTCGATCGAGTGCGAGAGGATGTCGTCGACCTTGCCGGTGAGGTCCACGACCGATTCGTTGCCGACGTAGTCCTCCAGCGTGCCGCCGGCCCAGTTGAAGATCAGGGTCGGCGCATTGCCGGAGCCGATCGAGGTGCGGATCTTCTCCTTGTAGGAGTCGTTCGCGAAGAACTCCACGGAGAACGGGTCGTCGGGGTTCGCCTTGTCCCAGGCGTCGAAGGACCCCTGGTAGGTGTCCTGCTTGGCGCCGGTCAGGGCCCAGACGGACAGGCTCGATGGCGAGCCGCCGCCACCGGCGGGCTTCTTGCCGCCGCTGCACGCGCTGAGGGTGACCAGGGCGGGTACGGCGATACCGAGGCCGGCGAGGGTTGCACGGCGGGTGACAGGCTTCATTGCTGCTCCAGTTCGCAAGTTCGGCGACAACGCCGAAAAGATTTCGGAAACTTCTGTCGAGGGTGTCACGGTATGCCCGGTCCTACCGCTAGGTCAAGCCAGGCTCAGGCACTAATCGAACTCCGAAAGCTGAATGAAAACACGTCGAGATGTTGGGGACACGAAAAAGCCGACGGTCGCTGTCCCGGAGGGGGCAGCGACCGTCGGCAGGTGCTGTGTGCGGCGCGGGGCCGCGCGAGGTCAGGCGCCGCGCGCCCGCAGCACGCGGGCCTGCTCCTGGGCCTTCAGCGCCAGCTCCACGGCCTTGAAGGCGTGATCCTGGGTCATGGCGTTCTCGGTGCGGTGCAGGACGTCGAGGATGAGCTCGCCGAAGAATGGGTAGCCCACCTTGCCGGTGGCATCGATGCGATGCTCGCCCTCGCCGTCGACCAGGATCACCTGGCCGCCGCCGTTGTCGGTGGTGACGTCGACGTACTTGCGCAGCTCCATGTAGCCCTCGGTGCCGAGGATGAACGTGCGGCCGTCGCCCCAGGTGCGCAGCCCGGCCGGAGTGAACCAGTCCACGCGCACGAAGCCGGAGGCGCCGGAGGACAGCGCGATGTGGGCATCGCCGTAGTCGTCGAGCTCCGGGTGGTCGGGGTGGCCGAAGTTGCCGATCGAGCTCGAGAGGATCTCGGCGTCGTCGGAGCCGGTGAAGGTGAGCATCTGCTCGAAGTTGTGCGAGCCGATGTCGGTGAGGATGCCGCCGTAGCGGGCACGCTCGAAGAACCAGTCCGGCCGGGTCGAGGGGTCGCCCATACGGTGCGGGCCCATGCCCTGGACCTGGATGACCTCACCGATCGCCCCGCGGTCGATGTACTGGCCGGCGAGCACCGCGGCCTCGACGTGCAGGCGCTCGGAGTAATACACCATGTACTTCTTGCCGGTGCGCTCCACGGCGGCCTTGGCCTCGGCCAGCTGGTCGAGGGTGGTCAGCGGGGTCTTGTCGGTGAAGTAGTCCTTGCCGGCCTCCATGACGCGGATGCCCAGCGCGGCGCGGTCCGCGGGCACGGCCGCGGCGGCGACCAGCAGCACCTCGTCATCAGTGAAGATCTCCTCTTCGCTGCCGGCGATCTGCACCCCGGGGAACTGCTCGGCGAAGGCGTCGGCCCGTTCGGGCTGGGGGTCGTAGACCCACTTCGGGGTGCCGCCGGCGCCGATCAGGCCCTGCGTCATCCCTCCGATGTGGCCGTGGTCGAGATGCATGACGGCGAAGACGAACTCGCCGGGCTCGACGACAGGCTTCGGCATCGCGGCGGGGGCGTAGTTGGCTCCTTCGGAGACAGCCATGGGGGTCCTTTCAACGGGGTGGTCAGGGAGAGTGGTGGTCGGTGATGGGATGCTCGGCGGTCCTGGCAGGCGGTGCGAGGGCTGACGCCGGGGCCGACGTCCGGAGGCGCGGCCGGGAGCCGCCGCTAGGAGGAGCCGCCCACGGTGATGTCGCCGTCCAGCGCGCCCACCGAGGCGCTCTTCTCGAAGAAGTGCGGGGCCCGCTCCACGAGGGTGCCGGAGCGGTAGTAGGGGTCCTCCGGGGCGAGCGGCAGGTCGATGGTGCGGCGCTCGATGGCGGAGGCGTAGATCGCGGTGACCAGCTCGACCGCCCGTCGGCCGTCCTCCCCGGTGATCATCGGCTCGATGCCGGCATCGATCGCGGTCATCACGTCGCGCAGCTGGGCGGCGTGCCCGGTGTGCTCGAGCGGCGGGATCGCGGCGACGAAGGCCTCGAGCTCGTCGGCGAGCGGGGGATTCCCGTCGGACGTGGGGAAGCCGTTGGGCTGGGCGGTCTCGGCGACCACCTCCCAGGGCTGGGAGACGCGGGCCCGCTCGCCCTGGACCACGATCTCCTGGCGCTGCCCGTGGTGCACGACCGAGCTGGTCAGCTCCGCCAGGCCGCGCTCGTACTGCAGGATCGCGACGGAGAGGTCCTCGACCTCGGCGTTGGCGTGCGCGGCGTTGGTCATCATCGCGACCACCGCGTGCGGGGTGCCCAGCAGCCACAGGGCGAGGTCGATGTGGTGGATGGCGTGGTTCAGGGTGCAGCCGCCGCCCTCGGAGGCCCAGGTGCCCCGCCACCACAGGTCGTAGTAGGAGGTGCCGCGCCACCACTCCGAGGTGATCCGGGTGTGGGCGACCGGACCGATCTTTCCGCTGTCGAGCACCGCCTTCAGGCGCATCATCTCGGTGCGGAAGCGGTTCTGCGCGATCACCGAGAGCAGCTTCCCGCTGCGTCGCTGCGCCTCGAGCATGGCGTCGCAGTCCTCGAGCGAGGGCGCCATCGGCTTCTCGACGATGACGTGCACGCCAGCCTCGAGCGCCTGCACCGCCACCGGGCGATGGGCCGACGGGGGAGTCGTGACGGAGACGAGATCGAGATCCTCGGCCGCGAGCAGCTCGCCGACGTCGGCGTAGGTGCGGGCGTCCGTGAGGCCGAAGCGCTCGCGCGCCGTCTCCGCCTTCTCGACGGTGAGATCGGCCAGCGCCACGACCCGCACCTGATCGGCGGCGTCGAGGTAGGCGCGGAGGTGGGCGTCGGCGATGGAGCCAGTCCCAATGACTGCGACATTGAGCATGGGTGATGCCTTTCCGGCAGGGGGCATGGGGTGAAGTGTCCTGCACCACGCCCCGGGTGGCAGGCATGTGCCGGATGTTGCCACGGCTCGCGGAGCGCCCTGGGGAACGCGCTTGCTACCGTGCTGACGTGGACATCTTCCCCCAGACCTGGTCGGCTCTGTGCGCGGCGGTCGCCGCTCTCCCGGACGAGGCGTTCGACGAGCCGTCGGGCTGTCGCGGCTGGCGGGTGCGCGACCTCGTCTCCCACCTGGTCCTCGACGCGCAGGATCTGCTGATCACGCTCTCCACTCCGGCGGACACCGCCCCCAGCCACGACTCCCTGAGCTACTGGACGCCCTCGCCCACCTCGCCCGATAGCACCTCGCCCACCGATGCGCTCACCGTGCGGCTCGCCACGGCGTACGAGGACCCCGCCGTGCTGCGCGCCCACTTCGAGGACCTCGGTGCGGCCGCCGGCCGGGCCGCGATGCTCGCCCATCCCGAGCTGCCGGTGAGCACCCAGGGGAAGACGCTCACCGTGCGGGACTACCTCGGGGCCTACGTGCTGGAGGCGGCGCTGCATCATCTGGACCTGGGCGCGCATCTCCCCTCCGCGCGACTCCCCTCCGGCAGCCGTCCGTCCGTCGACCTCCCGCACCCGGAGAGCCTCGCGGAAGCCCGCGAGATGGTCGAGCGTCGCCTGCGGGTCCGGCTGCCCGCGAGCTGGGAAGACGCCGACGCGCTCCGCGTCGCGACCGGACGTCGGCACGCCACGGCCGAGGAGCGCGCGGAGCTGGACGCCCTCGGGGCGCGCGGCCAGATGCTGCCGCTGTCCTTCGGCTGAGGGCGCGCCCTTCCGGCCCCCGGCGGCCCGTCCCCAGCGGCACGTGCCGTCGCAGCCCTCGCCGGCCACCTCGCGGTCCGCCGCTCGGATCGGTCACCTCTTCCTGTCGTGACCTCGGACAACTCCGATTCCCGGGCAGGCAGGCCGCGACTATCGTGGGAGGCCACTCCACACTGCGGAGCCCGCGCTCGACGCGCACCGGTCCGGTGCGCCCTGCCGGGCCCTGGAAAGGCTCACCGTGATCGACGTCCTCGAGGGGAGCCCGCTCCTCACGCTGTTCCTGGTCGTCGCCTCGGGAGCCGTGCTGGGAGCGATCCCCTTCGGCCGCGTGCGCTTCGGCGCCGCCGGCGCCCTGTTCACCGGTCTCGCCCTCTCGGCGGCCGCCCCGCATCTCGGCGCCGGGATGGACATCGTGCAGTCCCTGGGCCTGGCCCTGTTCGTGTACACCGTCGGGATCGCTGCCGGCGCCGCCTTCTTCAGCTCGCTGAACAAGCAGCTGCCGCTGCTGGCCGCGGCCACCGCCAGCACCGTCCTCGCCGCCGTCGCCACGATCGTGCTGGGGCGCGTGCTGGGCCTGGCCCAGGATCTCTCGCTGGGCCTGTTCACCGGCGCGCTCACCGCGGCCCCGGCCCTGGACGCCGCCGGCCGCGTGACCGGCACGTCGGCCCCGTCGGTCGGCTACGCCTTCGGCTACCCGATCGGCGTGATCGTGGGGATCGTGCTGGTCTCCACCGTCGTCTCCCGCAGCTGGCCGGGCCGTAAGGACACCCCGGCCCTCGCCGGGACCAGCCTGGACTCCACGACCGTGAAGGTGCTGCACCCGGTGAACCTGCGCGACGTCCCGCAGTGGCATGAGCAGCAGGTGCGCTTCTCCTACCTGCGCCGCGACGGCCGCGTACGGGTGATCGTGCCGGGGGAGGACCTCCTGGCGGGAGACGAGGTGGTCGCCGTGGGCATGCCCGAGGCGGTCGGTGCCGTCACCGAGGTGCTCGGGGAGCGCAGCGACCGCCACGTCGCCCATGACCGCTCGCTCGTGGAGTTCACCCGCCTCACCGTCTCCAACCCCGATCTGGCCTCGCGGTCGATCGCCGAGCTGAACCTGCCGGTGCGCTTCGGGGCCGTGGTCACCCGGGTGCGGCGCGGCGACCTCGAGCTGCTGGCCCGCGACGACCTGGTGCTCGAGCCCGGGGACCGCATCGCCGTGGTCGTGGACCGCTCCAAGCTCGACGACGTCCATGCGCTGCTCGGCGACTCCGACCGCAAGGCCAGCGAGCTCGACGTGCTGTCCCTGGGCCTCGGACTGGTGCTCGGCTTCGCGCTGGGCCTGGTCACCCTGCCGATGCCCGGCGGCGGCAGCTTCTCCCTGGGGCCCGCCGCCGGGCCGCTCCTGGTGGGCATGGTGCTGGGCGCCCTGCGCCGCACCGGCCCCGTGGTGTGGGCCCTGCCCGGCAGCGCTAACATCACGCTGCGTCAGCTGGGCCTGCTGCTCTTCCTCGCCGGCCTGGGCCTGACCGCGGGGCCCGACGTCGCCGCGGTGCTCACCTCGCCCGATGCGTGGCGGGCCGCCGTGCTCTCGGCGATCGTCGCCGTGCTGAGCTGTGTGGTGCTGCTGGTCGCTGCCCGCTGGATCCTGGACCTCTCCGCCCCGCGTGCGGCCGGCGCCGTCGCCGGCTTCCTCGGCCAGCCTGCGGTGCTCGATGCCGCGAACTCCAAGAGGGCCGACGAGCGCATCGAGACGGCCTACGCCACGCTCTTCGCCTTCTCCATCGTGGTGAAGATCGTGCTGGTCCCGGTGATCTGGAACCTCTGAGCGGTCGCAGCGGCACGGCCTGGCACACAGGCCGTGCCGCTGATGGACCAGGTGCTCAGGCGGTGACGCGGACGTCCTGCAGCTCGACCGCCTCGGGGCGGGCCACGGTGCTGGCCACCTCGACGCGGGTGCCGTTGCGAGCGGATTCGAGCACCGCGTTCATCACCTCGAGCACGTGCTGGCCGAGCTCGCCGCTGGCCCGCAGCGCCTCGCCGCGCACGGCCATGTCCTGCAGGCCGATGCCGCGTGCGACGCCCTGGTAGCCGCCAGCTACGGGCAGGGTCTCCCAGTCCTCGCCGCCCAGCCGCTTGACCTCGACGTCGCCGTCGAAGCGGTTGGGATCCGGCACGGCGAGCGTCCCGGTGGTGCCGTGGACCTCGATCGGATGGGCCGAGGTGGCGACACCGTCGAAGCTCATGATGAGCGTGGTGAGCGCCCCGCTCTCATGGACCAGCACACCGGTGACATGAGTTTCCGTGGTGACCGGGATGATCTCGCCCTCGCGGGGGCCGGAGCCGATGGTGCGCTCGGTGCGCAGGCGGCTGCCCGCCCCGATCACCTCCGCGATCGGGCCCAGCAGGGTGACCAGGGAGTGGATGTAGTACGGGCCCATGTCCAGCAGCGGGCCGCCGCCGGGCACGTAGTAGAAGTCCGGCTGCGGATGCCAGCGCTCATGGCCCGGCGTGACCATGGTGGCCACGGCCGCGATCGGGGTGCCGATCTCGCCGACGTCGATCGCGACCCGGGCGGTCTGGGTGCCGGTGCCGAGCACTGTGTCCGGCGCGCTCCCGGTGAGCACTCCGGCCTTCTGCGCCGCGGCGAGCACTCCCGCGCCCTCCTCGGTGGTCACCGCGAACGGCTTCTCCGAGTAGACGTTCTTCCCGCCGGCGATCGCCCGCAGGTCCACGTCGGCGTGCGCCGCGGGGATGGTGAGGTTCAGGACCGTGTCCACCTCCGGGTCTGCGAGGAGCTCGTCGACGCTCAGCACGCGCACGCCCTCCCGCCCTTCGGCGGCGGCCTCGGCGCGGGCGGGATCGAGGTCCGCGACCGCCACGAGCTGCACGTCCGGCAGCTCGTCGAAGCTCGCCAGGTACTGCCGCGAGATGACGCCGCAGCCGATGATGCCGATCCGCATGGGCGCTGCCGCCGCGCTCATCGGGTGGCCCCGTGTGCATCGTCCGAGCGCTCGCCGCCCTGCGCGGTCGCGGCGTGTCCGCCCGTGCGGTGCTCGCCGTAGGGCTGCTCGCTGCCGCGCGCGGCCCACAGCAGGCCCCGCTCGATCACGGTGCGGACGTTCGGGTCCTCGAGCACCTCGACCCGGTGGCCGGGGGTGGAGACGAAGATCCGGCCCTCGCCCCACTGGCGCGTCCAGAGCGCCGGGGACGTGATGGGCCGGTTCCACGGATCCCACTCGCGCACCTTCTGCGTGGTGGTCGCGAGCACGTCGATGTAGTCGTCGCTGAGCACCCAGTACTGCTCGGTGACCAGGTCGAAGTCGCTGATGCCCTGGGTGATGGGGTGCTCGGCGGCCGCCGGCAGCATGTTCACCGTGTAGGGCACGTAGTTGTCGGCCTGCTCGCCCGCGCGCTCATCGGGATGCTTGCCCGGGTGGCAGCCGAACTGGCCGCCGATCAGGGTCAGGTAGTCGGAGTTGTTGCGGTAGCTGTCGGCGATGCCCCCGTGCCAGCCGGCCAGGCCCGTGCCCGCCTCGACGGCTGCGCGCAGCCCCTCGAACTCCTCCTTCTCGATGGTGTTCATGGTGTTGCACTGGAGGATGAGGTCCACCGTGGCCATGTACTCGGCGTCGGCGTAGATCGCGGGGGAGTCCTCGATCCGCACCGAGAAGCCGCTCTCCTCGAGGAACGGGATGAACAGGTCGGTCGCCTCGACCGGCTGGTGCCCGTCCCATCCGCCGCGGACCACGAGGGCCGTGCGGTCGCTCGGCGGTGCCACGACGAAGGTGCTGGTCGAGGCGGTGGTCTGAGGATCTGTCATCGGGTGCGCTCCTGCGACGGGGTGGTCTGTGAGGTCTGTGAGGTCTGTGAGGTCTGTGCAGTGGTCTCGGGGGCCGACGGATCGACGCCCAGCCAGCGCGAGCCGTCGGCCGAACTGGCCTCGACGGCGGCGAGGACGCGCTGCACCTGCAGCGCCTCCTCGAAGGAGGGGGAGGGGTCGGTGCCCTCGCCGATCGCTCGCACGAGATCGGCGATCTCGTGGGTGAAGGTGTGCTCGTAGCCCAGCCCGTGGCCGGTGGGCCACCAGGCCGCGGCGTAGGGATGCTCCGGCTCGGTGGTCAGCACGCGGGTGAAGCCCTGTCGGCCCGCGTCGGCCGTCGCGTCGTAGATCTCCAGCTCGTTCATCCGCTCGAAGTCGAAGGCGATCGACCCCGTCGAGCCGTTGATCTCCACGCGCATGGCGTTCTTGCGGCCCTGCGCCATGCGGGTCGCCTCGAAGGAGCCGAGCACACCGCTGTCGAAGCGAGCGGTGAACAGGGCGACGTCGTCGACGGTCACCTGCTGGCGCTCGCCGGAGAGGTCGCCCTTGCCGCCGAGGCCCTGCATGTCCCCGGCCGCGGGACGGGTGGGGACGACAGTCTCGAGGATGCCGGAGACCGTCGCGATGTCCTGCCCGGAGATCCACTGGGCGAGGTCGATGATGTGGGCGCCGATATCGCCGAGCGCGCCCGAGCCGGCCTTGTCCTTGTCCAGGCGCCAGGTCATCGGGGCGTCGGCGTCGGAGAGCCAGTCCTGCAGGTACTGGGCCCGCACCTGGCGGATCTCGCCCACGGCGCCCTCGGCGACGAGCTGGCGCGCATACGCCAGCGCCGGGGTGCGGCGATAGGAGAAGCCGCAGATGCTGCGGATCCCGCGGCGGCTCGCCTCGGTCGCGGCGGCGGCCATCTTCGCCGATTCCTCGACCGAGTTCGCGAGCGGCTTCTCGCACAGCACGTGCTTGCCGGCGGCGAGGGCGGCCATGGCGATCTCGAAGTGGGTGTCGCCGGGGGTGCAGATGTCGATGACGTCGATCTCGGGGTCCTCGACGAGGTCCTGCCACCGGGTGGTGGTCTGCTCGAAGCCGTAGCGCTCAGCGGCGGCGACCAGGGCGCTCTCGGTGCGCCCGGAGAGGGTGCGCAGCACGGGAGTCAGCGGGAGGTCGAAGAAACGATGGGCGGTGCGCCAGGCATGGGAATGGGCGGCGCCCATGAAGCCGTAGCCGACCATGCCGACGTGCAGCGGTCGGAGGGAAGTGGATGGGGCGGTCACTGCTGGTGTCACGACTCCTCGAAGAGCGGATGGTGGGGCGGGGCCGGGTCCTCCCGGGGAGGGAGGTGCCGGACTCCCACGGCGACCGACGGGCAGGGTCCTCGCGGAGCGCTGCGCTCGATGTCGACGGTGACGCGGAGGTGCCTCGGGAAGAGACCGACCGGCCCTGGTAAGGGTCTTTAACTTATAAAGGGAACGGCGGTGGGTCAAGGGCGGCTCGCGTGGCGGAGCGGCGAGAGTCTGCCGGGGCCGGAGGTCCCGGGCCGCGCGGCACCCGGCCGCACGGAGTGCCGTCGACGTTCCGGACTGCCTGGTGTCCGGGCCGCGGCCCCGCAGGGCGCTCAGCTCACTTGCTGGAGCCGGCCGTCATGCCGCTGACCAGGTATCGACGACCGAAGGCGTAGAGCAGGATGATCGGGATGGACGAGAGGATCACGGCGGCCATGACCACCGGGACGTTCGTGGCGTACTCGCCCTGGAAGCTCCACAGCGCCAGGGGCAGCGTGCGCTTGTCCGGACTCTGGGTGAGGATCAGGGGGAACAGGAAGCCGTTCCATGACATGAGCGCCTGGTAGACGGCCACCGTGACGATCGCCGGCTGGCAGATCGGCAGCGCGAGGCGCCACATCTTCTGCCACTCGGTGCAGCCGTCGATGTCCATCGCCTCGAACAGCTCGCGCGGCACATCCCGCAGCGCGTTGGAGATGATCAGGACGCTCAGCGGCAGGCCGAAGGCGATGCCCGGCAGCATGAGCGCGACGAGGGAGTCGTACATGTGCATCCGGATGATCAGCAGGTAGATCGGGACGATCGTGGCCTGCACCGGGATCGCCAGGCCCAGCAGGAACAGGCTGCGCACGGGACCGAAGAAGCGGTGCCCGCTGCGCACGATCGAGAACGACGCCATGAAGGCCATCCCGACCAGGGGGATCACCGTCCCGAGCGCCACGAGCACGCTGTTGAGCAGGTACATCGTGAAGTCGGCTTCGAGCACCGCGGTGAAGTTCTCGACCGCGAGCTTCGGGGAGGGCATCACCGGGTTCGAGCCGAAGTAGGTGTTGATCGACTTCAGGCTCGTGATCGCGACGAAGTAGAGCGGCAGGATGGCGATGATCAGCCACAGCCAGCCGAAGGTGCCACCGATCCAGTTCCTTCTCATCTCAGGCTCCTTCCATCTGGCTGGCGGAGGCATCCTTGCCGCCGAGCCGCTGCACGGCGAGCGCCAGGCCCAGCCCGATGACCACGAGGATCACGGCCAGGCTGCTCGCGACTCCCATCTCGTTGCCGCGGAACCCGGTGAGGTACATGTCCAGCGGCAGGATCCGGGTGGATTTGCCGGGCCCGCCCTGGGTGAGCACGAAGATGATGTCGAAGTAGGTCAGGGCGCCCACCACCATCAGCGTCGAGCTGGTGATCAGCGTGTACTTGAGCTGGGGCAGGGTGATCGAGAAGAACTGCCGCACCCGCCCGGCGCCGTCGATCTGCGCCGCCTCGTACATCGTCTGCGGGATCTGCCGCACGGCTCCCTGGTAGATCAGCGTGTGGAAGGGGATGAACTGCCACGCGATGATCGCCAGCAGCACGATCCACACGAGCGTGGAGTCCCCGAGCCAGTTCTGCTTGAGGAAGCCCAGGTTCAGCCCGCTGGGGATGCCGAAGTTCGGGTCCAGCAGCGACTTGAAGGTGATCGCGATGGCCGCGGAGGAGAGCAGCATCGGGAGGAAGTACATCACCGCGAGGACGTTGCGGTACTTCTGCTGGCCGGCGAGGAAGGTGCCCAGCAGGATGCTCAGCGGAGTCTGCAGCAGCCAGGTGGCCGCGATCATGAAGAGCACCAGCAGCAGACCGTGCCAGGTGGTCTCGCGGGACAGCGCATCCTTCCAGCTGACGAGCCCCGTGAACTCGATCGCGCCGATGCCGTTCCATGACGTGAAGGACAGCACCACCACGCCGAGCAGCGGCAGCACCGCGAAGACCAGGAAGAACAGCAGGGCGGGGAGGGCGAAGAGCACGTGGGAGGTCATCAGTCGCTCCCGCCGCGTTCGCCGGGCCGTCGAAGGGCTCTCGGCAGCGCCCTGCCCGGGCGCGCGGCGGCGCCCGGGCATCGACGTGACCGCCGTCGGATCGGCGGAGAACACCATGCTCAGGCCTCCAGGGTGGCGTTCATGTTCTCGGCGAACTGCTCGGGAGAGAGCTTCCCGAGGAACAGCTGCTCGGTGTTGACCAGGAGCTCCTCGGCCGCGGTGGGCTGCAGCGCCTGGTCCCAGGACTGGGTGAAGGAGGGGGCGTCCTGCATCGAGGTGTAGACCCACTGCAGGTAGTCGGCGTCGTCGCTCGCGGCGAGGGCCTCGTCCTGACCCTTCACGACGGGGACCGAGCCGGACTCGATGAGCGCCTCCGAGACGGCGTCGGTCATGAGCCCCTCGGCGAAGAAGGCCTTCGCGACCGTCTTCTGCTCGTCGGTCGCCGTGGAGGACAGCGAGACGTAGCCGGCGGGGTTGCCCACGAGGTTCGTGAGCTCGCCCTTGCCGCCCTCGATGGTGGGGAAGGGCCCGTAGCCGAGACGGCCGTCCTGGACGAACGAGCCGCCCCCGGACTTCATGCCGCCGTAGGTCCAGCCGCCGTGGAGCATCAGCGCGGCCTTGTCGGACCACATGAGCGCCTGGTCGGTGTTGGAGTCGGCGGCCATGGACTCGAAGCCCTCCACGAAGGCCTTCGCCTCCAGGAGCTCCTCGACCTTCTTGCCCATCTCGACCACGGCGTCGTCGAGCCAGGAATCCGGCTCCCCGGCGGCGATCCTCGCGAACACGTCCGGGCCGCCCACGCGGTCCAGGAGGTACTCGAGCCACATCATCGAGGTCCACCGCGACTGGCCGGCCAGCGAGATGGGGGCGACGCCCGCGGAGTGCGCCTTCTCGATGGCGCCCAGGAGATCCTCCCAGCTCTCGGGGGCCTCGGCGCCGATCTTCTCGAGCACTGTCTTGTTCTGGAACAGGATGATCGGCTGCGCCGCGCCCGTGGGCATCGCGTAGACCTGCTCGTCGACGGTGGCCGCGGCCCAGACCGACTCGATGAACCTGTCCTTGACGTCGGTGTTCTCGCCGAGCCAGTCGGTGAGATCGTCGACCTGCTCCTCCTCGGCATAGGTGCGCAGGCCGCCGCCGCCCCAGCCGGTGATGACGGCGGGCGCCTCGCCGGCACCGATGGCGGTGCGGATCTTCTGCTTGTACGCGTCGTTCTGGAAGAACGTCAGCTCGATCGAGCCCTTGCCGAGCTCGTTGAACGCGGTGACGGTGTCCTCGGTGATGGTCTCGTTCGGCTCACCGCTGAGAGCCCAGTAGCCGGCGGAGTCGGCGCCCCCGCTTCCGGAGCCTCCGGGGCCGGAGGTCCCGCAGGCGGCGAGGCTGAGCGCGGAGAGCCCGGCGGCGGCGCCCAAGGCGGACCGGCGAGAAAGCTGGATGTTCTTCATGACCTACTCCTGATGTCGACGGTGACGGGGTGCAGCGGCCAGTGGGTGTGACGGAACTCACCCGGGTAAGTGTCGTTAACTTACAAACCGGGGTGCGTCGGGTCAAGACAGGATGCGCAATCGATATGCGTGTCGGCGACCCGTGGGCCGACGGGCCTCGGGTGGCCCGGTCAGTCGGACAGGCTCGCCGACCGGGCGATCCAGTCGCCGGGGTGATCCAGGAGCGGGGAGACCGCTGCCCGCGCCGCACCCCACAGGGCGGGTGCCGCGAGGTCGTCCGAGCGTTCGATGACGATCTCGTCGACCTCGGCGGCCAGGGCGTGGAGGTCCACGGTCTCGCGGATGAACGGGGCGATCTCCTCGGCGATCGGGCCCAGGTAGCCCGAGAGCACCACCGTGGACAGATCCAGGATGTTCAGGGCGTTCGCGACCGCGAGGCCCAGGGAGCGGCCGATCGTGCCGATCACCTCTGCTCGGTCGGTGCTGCGGGAGAGCTCCTCGACCAGCTCGTCGATGAGCACGTCCCGGCGCAGCCCGGCGCGCTCTCGCAGCGCGTGGTACGAGACGTACGCCTCGAGGCAGCCGCGACGGCCGCAGCGGCAGAGCGCGCCGCCCGGCTCGACCACGGTGTGCCCGAACTCCCCGGCCCAGCCGTGGACGCCCTCGAGCACCTTGCCCTCCAGCACGATCGCCCCGCCCACGCCGGTGCTTCCGCGCACGTACATGAACGATTCGTCGGGCCGACGGGCGATCTCGGTGAGGACCGACAGCCGGATGTCGTTCTGCACCAGGACCGGCACGCCCTCGAGGGCGGGCATGGCCTGGAGCTCACGCATGAGGGGGACGTCGTCCCAGTCCAGGTTGGGGGCGGAGAGCACGCTCTCCCCGTCGGGCGAGATGCGCCCGGGCACGGCGACGCAGACCCCGACCAGCGTCGCCTCGCCCGCTTCGGCGCGGACCTGGTCGAGCAGTCGCGCGCAGGCCTGGACGGCCTCGGGGACGTTGTCGGCCGTGACCTCAAGGTACTCGGTGCGGGAGCTGAGCTCGCCGCCGGCCAGATCGATGCCGAGGCAGGAGATGTGCTCGGCGGCGATCTCGAGCCCGATGCCGAGCACCGTGTGCTGGGCGGGCTGCAGGGGCACCATCGGTCGGCCGCTGCCCTGGGAGACCGGGGCATGCTCCTCCACGAGACCGGCCGTGATCAGCTCCTCCACGAGCTTGGAGACGGTGGGCTTGGTGAGCTGCGTGGAGCGGGCGAGGGTGGCTCGGGAGACGGGATCGGCCGCGTTCACGACGGCGCGCATGACGAGCGAGAGGTTGTGCTCGCGCAGGTGCGTCGATTGCATGGAGAAGGCCCTTCCGTCGGACGAATCCGCGGTGCCGCCTTGTGATCGGGCGGCGAATCGTCGTATGTTAGTAACTCAAACATACTAAGCGGCTCGAGGATGCCCGTTCCGCAGAACTGCTGGATCGGTTCAGGGCATCGTAGTGCGTCATCTCGTACCGCGAGGGATCACAGACTGCTGTCCGTACAGAGGAGTTCGACCATGACTGCACCCACCCCCACCCGCGACGACAAGTTCTCCTTCGGCCTGTGGACCACGGGCTGGCAGGCTCAGGACCAGTTCGGCTCCGCCACCCGCCCGCCGCTCGAGCTGAGCGCGCACATCCGCAAGCTCTCCGAGCTCGGCGCCTGGGGCTTCACCTTCCACGACAACGACGTGGTGCCCTTCGACGCGACCCCCGCGGAGCGCCAGAAGATCATCGACCAGCTGAAGTCCGTCACCGACGAGACCGGCCTGGTCATCGAGATGGTCACCACCGACACCTTCGCCCACCCCGTGTTCAAGGACGGCGCGTTCACCTCCAACGACCGCGACGTGCGCCGCTTCGGCCTGCGCAAGGTCCTGGCCAACGTGGACCTCGCCGCCGAGCTCGGCGCGACCACCTTCGTCATGTGGGGCGGCCGTGAGGGCGCGGAGTACGACGGGTCGAAGGACCTCTTCGCCGCGCTCGAGCGCTACCGCGAAGGCCTGGACACCGTGGCCGGCTACATCAAGGACAAGGGCTACGACATGCGCATCGGCCTCGAGCCGAAGCCGAACGAGCCCCGCGGCAACATCTTCCTGCCCACCGTGGGCCACGCGCTGGCCTTCATCGAGCAGCTCGAGCACGGCGACATCGTGGGCATCAACCCCGAGACCGGCCACGAGCAGATGGCGACCCTGAACTACACCCACGGCCTCGCCCAGGCGCTGTGGAGCGAGAAGCTCTTCCACATCGACCTCAACGGCCAGCACGGCCCGATGTACGACCAGGACCTCGTGTTCGGCCACGGCGACCTGATCAGCGCCTTCTTCACCGTCGACCTGCTCGAGAACGGCTTCCCGTCCAAGCCCGGCGCCTACGTGGGTGCCCGTCACTTCGACTTCAAGCCCTCGCGCACCGAGCACGAGACGGGTCAGTACGACTCCGCCGCGGCCAACATGGAGATGTACCTGATGCTCAAGGAGCGCGCCCTCGCGTTCCGTCAGGACTCCGAGGTCCAGGAGGCGCTGTCGTACTCCGGCATCGACGAGCTCGCGCAGCCGACCCTCGCCGAGGGCGAGTCCCTCGCGGACCTGCTCGCGGATCGCTCCACCTTCGAGGAGTTCGACGCGGATAAGGCCGGCGAGCGCAACTTCGGCTTCGTGCGCCTGCAGCAGCTGGCCATGCAGCACCTGCTCGGCTTCCGCGCCTGATCCGGTGGGGGCGGGGCCGGTCGGGCGCGTCCGCCCGGCCGGCCCGGCCCCGCCCCGCTCCGCTGTTCCGCTCGGGCCCGTGCGGCCCCAGCTCTGCGCAGCCCGCGTGGCGTGGTCGTCGTATCCGGTGGCGGTATGTGTGCAGGCTCCCCGTATACGGGCCTGCCTGCACGCATACCGCCAGTCGAGGTGAGGGTGGCCCGTTCTCCCGGGTGGGCCCGGGCACGGCCGGCGCGGCTCGGCCGTCGCATCCGGTGGCGCTAGGTGTGCACGCTTCCCGTATGGGGGCCTGCCTGTACGTCTGCCGCCAGTCGATGCGCGGGTAGCCTGTTCGCCCGGCGCCCGGCGCCCGGCGCCCGGCGCCTGCAGTTCCTGCAGTTCCTGCAGTCCCTGCTGTTCCCGTAGTTCCTGCAGTTCCTGCAGTTCCTGCAGTCCCTGCCGATCCTGCCGTTGCTCGAGTGGCGCGCGGCGGGTGCCATAACCTGGTGGGGCAGCCGCAGCGCGCCTCTCGAGCATGTCGTCCGCCGTCGGGCGGCCCAGCGTCGTGGCCTCTCGCATGACCACGACGCACACGACCATTCGGCACTCATGACGCCACCCGCACTGGCGGCCCACCCGGCATCCATGACGCGACCCGCACGCACGGCCCACCCGCTCCCGACGCACACGACGCACTCCCGACGCACACCACGCAAAGGACCTCCTGATGGCACCCACGGTTCTCGGAATCGACTCCTCCACCCAGGCCACGAAGGCCCTGCTCGTCGACGCGGAGACGGGGGCGGTGCTCGAGGAGCGCCGCGCCGCGCATCCCGACGGCACCGAGGTGGACCCGCGTGCCTGGCTCGCGGCGGTCGACGAGGCCGCCGGGCCGCTGCTCGAGCGGGCCGACGCCGTGTCCGTGGGCGGTCAGCAGCACGGCATGGTGCTGCTCGACGCTCAGGGCGAGGTGGTGCGTGACGCGCTGCTGTGGAACGACACCCGTTCCGCGCCGCAGGCCGAGGCCCTGATCGAGGAGATGGGCGGCGCCGAGGCGTCGGTCGAGGAGATCGGCAGCCTGATGGTCGCCTCCTTCACCGCCTCGAAGCTGCGCTGGGTGCGCGAGAACGAGAGCGAGAATGCGCAGCGCGCTGCGAGCGTGCTGTTGCCCCATGACTACGTCTCCCGTCATCTCGCCGGTGGGGGAGAGGCCTTCACCGACCGCGGCGACGCCTCCGGCACCGCGTACTACTCCACCCGTACGGAGGAGTGGAAGCCCGAGCTGGTCGAGCTGGCCCTGGGCCGCTCCCTCGAGCTGCCCCGCCTGCCCGGATCGCCGCAGGAGATCATGGCCCGCACGCCCACGGGCGCCGCGATCGCCGCCGGCACCGGCGACAACATGGGGGCGGCGCTGGGCCTCTCGCAGAGCGAGGGCGACGTCTCCGTCTCGATCGGCACCTCCGGCGTGTGCGCGATGGTCAGCCCCACCCGCCCGAACGACGCCACCGGCTCGGTCACCGGCTTCGCGGACGCCACCGGCCGCTTCCTGCCGATGGCCACCACGATCAACGCCGCCCGCATCCTCGAGGCCGGTCGCGCCCTGCTCGGCGTGAGCCATGAGGAGATGGCCGAGCTCGCCCTGGCCAGCGCACCTGGCGCGCACGGCGTGACGCTGCTGCCCTACTTCGACGGCGAGCGCACCCCGAACCGTCCCGAGGCGCGCGCGACCCTCACCGGCATGAGCACCTCCACCACCCGGGAGGACATCGCCCGCGCCTACGTCGAGGGTCTGCTGTGCTCCCTGGCCGACGGCATCTCAGCGCTCGAGGACATCACCGGCACCGCCGCCGCCGGGATCACCCTGATCGGCGGCGCCGCCCGCAGCCAGGCGGTGCAGCAGATCGCCCCGGCGATCTTCGGGCGTGCGGTGACCATCGCTCCGACCGCGGAGTACGTGGCCCTCGGGGCCGCCCGCCAGGCCGCCTGGGCCCTCTCCGGCGAGCAGGAACCGCCGGCCTGGGAGCTCACCGGCAGCCGCAGCGTCGAGGCGGAGCCCACCCCCGAGGTGCTCGGCACCTACCGCGAGCTCAAGGAGCGCACCGCGGACTGGGCCGCCAAGGGCTGAGCCCGGACCGGCCCCGCCGACACGACGAGTCGACGACACGACGACACGACGACACGACGAAACGACGACACGACGAAACGACGACACGACGCAGAGCACCTCACCTGAAACTTTCAGGTGAGGTGCTTCGTCGTGCGGCCGCCACAACGCCCGGTGACCGGGCATTGACCCCACCCAGGTGCCTGCTCTAGCCTGAGGCGAACCGAAAGTGGACAGAAAGCTTTCAAAAACTGCCTAAAACTCGAGGTGCGCGGGAGCGCCGCCACCCCGTCGGCCGTGCGAAGGAGCACCTCATGACCGTTGCCCCGTGGAGAGACCCCAGCGTGAGCGTCGAGCAGCGCGTGGAGTCGCTGCTGGCCGATCTCAGCCCCGAGGAGAAGATCGCCCAGCTCGGCAGCTATTGGAAGCGGCCCGAAATCGGGGACGCCGAGGGCTTCGCACCCATGCAGTCCACCTTCGACGAAGGCCGCGACCCCTTCGAGGACGCCGTGCAGAACGGGCTCGGGCACATCACCCGCGCCTACGGCAGCGCACCGCTGACCTCGCAGGAGGGCGTCGAGAACCTGCGCCGCCTGCAGACCGCCGTCACCGCGGGCTCCCCGCACGGCATCCCGGCGATCGCGCACGAGGAATGCCTGACCGGCGTCATGGCCCATGAGGCCACCACCTACCCCGCCGCGATCGCCTGGGGAGCCTCCTTCGCCCCCGAGCTGATCGGCGAGATGGCCGCGCGCATCGGGTCGGACATGCGCGCGATCGGCACCCATCACGGCCTGTCCCCTGTGCTGGACATCGTGCGCGACTACCGCTGGGGCCGCATCGAGGAGACGATGGGCGAGGACCCGTATCTCACCGGCATCCTGGCCACCGAGTACGTGAAGGGTCTGCAGAACTCCGGGGTCATCGCGACCCTGAAGCACTTCGCCGGCCACTCCGCCTCCCGCGCGGGCCGCAACCATGCGCCCGTCTCCATCGGCCTGCGCGAGCTGCACGAGATCGACCTGGTGCCCTTCGAGATGGCCGTGCGCCTGGGCAAGGTCGGCTCCGTGATGAATTCCTACGCCGACATCGACGGCATCGCCCCGGCGGCCAGCCGCTGGATGATGACCGAGCTGCTGCGGGACACCTGGGGCTTCGAGGGCACCGTGGTCTCCGACTACTGGGCCGTGAACTTCCTCCAGTCCATGCACCGCGTCGTGGAGACCACCCGCGACGCCGCCGTGACCACCCTCCGCGCCGGGATGGACGTCGAGCTGCCCGAGACCAACACCTTCCCCGAGCTGCTGGACGCCATCGAGGCCGGCGAGCTCGAGGTCGAGGTGCTCGACACCGCCGTGCGCCGTGTGCTGCGCCAGAAGGTCGAGCTGGGCCTGCTGGACCCCGAGTTCGACCCCGCCACCACCGGCGAGGCCATCGACCTGGACCCCGCGGAGAACCGCGATCTCGCCCGGCGCGTGGCCGAGGAGTCCATCGTCCTGCTGCGCAACGAGTCCGCCGTGCTGCCGCTCGCGGCACCGGGCCGCATCGCGCTCATCGGCCCCAGCGCCGTCGAGCCGCGCAGCTTCCTGGGCTGCTACAGCTTCACCAACCACGTGTTCTCGCGCCTGGAGGACAACGGCACCTCGGTCGCCGTGCCCTCGCTCGCCGAGAGCCTGACCGCCGAGTTCCCGAATTCCACCGTCACGACGGTCGCCGGGACCGACTTCACCGGCACGTCGACCGACGGCATCGCCGAGGCCGTCACCGCCGCCGAGGCGGCAGACGTCGCCGTGCTCGCCGTCGGTGACATCGCAGGCCTGTTCGGTGCGGGCACCTCCGGGGAGGGCTGCGACGTCGCCGACCTGCAGCTGCCCGGCGCCCAGCATGAGCTCGTCGAGGCCGTGCTCGCCACCGGCACCCCCGTCGTGCTGGTGCTGGTCACCGGCCGGCCCTACGCGCTCGGCGCCTACGTCGACCGCTGCGCCGCCATCGTGCAGGCGTTCATGCCCGGCGAAGAGGGCGGCAGCGCGCTCGCCGGTGTGCTCTCCGGCCGGGTGAACCCCTCCGGTCGCCTGCCGATCGGGATCCCCGGCGGCATGGGCGGCCAGCCCGGCACCTACCTCGCCCCCGTGCTCGCCTGGGTCAGCGACGGCATCTCGAACATCGACCCCCAGCCGCTGTTCCCCTTCGGCTTCGGCATCGGCTACACCCGCTTCGAGTACTCCGACCTGGACCTCTCGTCCGCAGAGATCGCGGCCGACGGCACCGTGGAGATCGCGGCCACCGTCACCAACGTGGGCGATCGCGACGGCAAGGAAGTCGCCCAGCTCTACCTCAGCGACCCGGTCGCCTCCGTGGTGCGCCCGCTCAAGCGCCTCGTCGGCTTCACCAAGATCGCCCTCGCCGCCGGGGAGAGCGCCCGCGTCACCTTCAGCCTCCACGCCGACCGCACCTCGTTCCTCGGTGAGGACTACCAGCGGATCGTCGAGCCCGGTGAGTTCCGCGTGCGGGTGGGCTCCTCGAGCGAGGACATGCGGCACGAGGGATCCTTCCGGATCACCGGCGCGGTGCGCGTGGTCGGCGACGGAGAGCGGGTGCTCGACACCCCGGTGAGCATCGCCCCGGTGCGTGGCGGGCAGACGGCCTCGCCGTCCGCGTCGGTCACTGCAGGGGCCCCCGCCGGGACCGCAACCGCGAGTGTCTCCGAGGGGCTCTGATGACCACCCCGTCCGGACCCGCACGGAGGGCCCCGGCGCAGGCTCCGTCGGCCCCGCAGGCCGCGTCGACTCTGTCAGCCCCGTCGGCCGCGTCGTCTCCCGGGGACCGTCTGGAACCGATCCAGCTGCAGGTCGTGGACGCCGACGGCGCTCCGCGACCGGGAGCGTCGGTCACGGTGGAGCAGGCCCGGCACGCCTTCGGCTTCGGCTGCACCGCCTTCGCGCTCGCGCAGCCCGGCGACCAGCCCGCCGCCGAGCTCGAGCGGCTGTGGCTGGACCTGTTCGACACCGCGACGCTGCCCTTCTACTGGCGCTGGTACGAGCAGACTCCCGGGGCCACCGACGCGGACCGCCTGCGGGCCCTGGCCACGCACCTCCGCCACCGCGGTGTGCGGATCAAGGGCCATCCGCTGCTGTGGCACACCCTCGCCCCGACCTGGCTGCAGGAGAAGGACGACCAGGGTGTCGAGGACGCGATCCGCGCGCGGATCACCCGTGAGGCAAGCGGGTTCGCCGGGCTCGTCGACCAGTGGGACGCGATCAACGAGACCGTCATCCTGCCCGTCTTCGAGGCCGAGGAGAACGCGGTCACGCGCCTGGCGCGGGCCCGCGGCCGGATGCACGTCATCCGCCTCGCGTTCGAGACCGCCCGCGCCGCGGACCCCACAGCGCGCCTCGTGCTCAACGACTTCGACCTCACCCCCGCCTACGAAGAGGTCATCGAGGAATGCCTCGAGGCGGGCGTGCAGATCGACGCGATCGGTCTGCAGACCCACATGCATCAGGGGTATCGGGGCGAGGAGCAGATCACCGAGGTGCTCGAGCGCTTCTCCCGCTTCGGCCCGCCCCTGCAGATGACCGAGACGACGCTGGTCTCCGGCGACCTCATGCCCGCCCACATCGGCGATCTCAACGACTATGTGGTCGACTCCTGGCCCTCGACGCCCGCGGGCGAGGAGCGCCAGGCCGACGAGCTCGTGCGCCACTACCGCACCGTGCTCGCGCACCCGGCCACGGAATCGCTCACCTATTGGGGGCTGGACGACGCCTCCGCCTGGCTCGGCGCCCCCGCGGGTCTCGTGCGGGCCGACGGGACCCCGAAGCCGGGCTATCACGCATTGCGGGAGCTCATCCGTGAGCAGTGGTGGGTCCCTCGCGGCGAGCACCGGGCCGACGAGAACGGCGTGGTCCACCTGCAGGGATTCGCCGGCGACTACACAGTCGAGACCGACGGGCAGGTGCGCGAGGTCACCGTGCCGCGCGGGGGGCTCCTCAGCCAGCAGGTGCCGGCACCGGCTCCTCGTCGGGACTGACGAAGCGCTCTCGGAGGAGCCGGGCGACCGGCTTCTCCGAGTGCCACAGGGCCACCGTGAGCAACGAGCCGGCCAGCAGGAGCATGAAGCTGCCGATGAACTGCACGAGCCCGAGCGTGAGCACCCCGAGGGAGAGCAGGGCGAGCGTCGAGAGCGGCTTCGTGAGCAGGGTGAACACCGAGAGCCGGAGCACGTCGACGAGGCGGAAGCTGAAGTTCGACACGATCGTCAGCGCACGTACCAGGACCAGCAGGACCAGCGCCCCGAGCGCCAGGAAGGCGGCGTTGAAGCTCGCCGTGCCGAGCTGGGCCCCGAAGGTCACGTTCGCCGAGAGAATCCCGAGCACGAGCACCGCCGGCACCCCCACCTTGAGGCTGTCCAGGAGGTTCAGCCGGTAGCCGCGCAGGAAGCGCGAGGCGGGGACCAGGTCAGGATCCTCGGACCGCCGGCGCCAGGCATAGAGCGCCGCGGAGACCGCCGGCACCACCGGCAGGGTGGCGACGACCAGCAGCAGGACGCTGCTCGGCTCCGCCGTCAGCAGCGTCCAGGCGAGGATCGTGGGGGAGCAGGCGACCACCAGGAGCACGTCGATCGTGACGAGCCAGTAGACCCACTCGGTGACACCGGTGAGCACGCTGCGGTTCTGTCGGACGGACGTCATCGGGCCTCCTTCAGGGCGGGCTGCAGTGCGGGCCGCCGGGGTGCGAGGCGCGGTGCGGCGCGCCCGGCAGCACTCCTCGGTATCGCTCCAGTATCGCCTCCAAAACAGAAACTTTCGATTGATTGTTCTGCGATGATACGCAACTGTTACCTCCAGTTCAGGCGTTCCGGGAGAGCGCTCTCAGGGATTGTGATGAGAACCTGCAGGTGAACGCATTGTCGAGGCGCGGGCGGCGGAGATTCTCACGTGATAGCGAAGCCCTTGACCAGCATCACAGTGAGAGTTAAGTTAAGTTGCGCACCGAAACTTCAGCGAAAGTCTAGGTACGCTTTCCTGCCGCACTACGACGCGCGGCAGTCAGCTCTTCGGAACAGGGTGCGGTCGATCATCGACGCCCTGCTCCCCCGAGGTCCGATCCGGATGCCGCCCAGGACGGGCGCAGCATCACTCCATCGGAACCAGCAGTGCCTGCAGTCCCTGCTCCACCTGTTCAGCCGGCCGCTCCCTGCGGTGCGGCCATGATCTCGACGAGGAGACGGCTATGACGACGTCGCACCCCTTCCATCTTTCGCAGACCCGCCGCAGTTTCGTGGGGCTCTCCGCAGCGGCCTTCGGGACGCTCGCCCTGGCCTCCTGCGGCTCCGACTCCGGAGAGGAGGTCGACGTCGAGTCCCAGAACGTGGGAGCGATGGACGACTACGCCGCGGACGCGCAGTTCACGGCCACCGAACCCTTCGAGGTCAGCATGCTGTGGACCGACTGGCCCGAGGTGCCGGTCGAGGACTCCTGGCGGATCTTCGAGCTCATCAAGGAGCTCACCAACGTCGAGATCACGCTGACGCACATCCCCTTCAGCGACGCGACCGAGAAGCGCAGCCTGCTCATCAGCGCCGGTGACGCGCCGACCCTGATCCCGCTGGTCTACACCGGTGAGGATGCCCCGTTCGTCTCCTCCGGCGCCGTGGTGCCGCTGAGCGACTACGCGGACAAGATGCCGAACTTCCAGAAGTACATCGAGGAGTGGGAGCTCTCCGAGATGATCAACAACCTCAAGCAGGCCGACGGCAAGTACTACATGGTGCCCGGCCTGCAGGAGGTCTCCGTCCCGGCGTTCAGCCTGGTGATCCGCAAGGACATCTTCGAGGAGGTCGCCGGCGCGGTGCCCAACACCTGGGAGGAGGTCCACGAGGGGCTCAAGCTGATCAAGGAGAAGTACCCCGACTCCGTACCGCTGGCGGACGGCTTCGAGGCCCAGTCCATGCTCAACTATGCCGCGCACGGCTTCGGGACCAAGGCGGGCTGGGGCTTCGGCGACGGGGCGGTCGAGGGCGCAGACGGCAAGCTCGTCTACGCGGCGACCACCGACGAGTACAAGCAGCTCGTGGACTACTTCCGCGGCCTGGTCGAGGACGGCCTGCTGGACAAGGAGTCCCTCACCGCCTCCAACGACGGCAGCGGCGCCGCGGGCGTCGACGAGAAGTTCGCCAAGGAGCTGTGCTTCGCCGCCTCGGGCTCCTCCGGCACGGCGATCGAGTTCGCCACCGCGCTCGACGCGACAGTCGGCGAGGGGAACTACTCCATCACGCTCATCCCGCCGCCCGGCGGTCCCGCCGGGGACATGGTCGAGCCCCGCAACTTCTGGCACGGCTTCATGCTCAGCTCGGAGATCACGAAGTCGGAGAACTTCCTGGCCACGCTGCAGTTCGTGGACTGGCTCTACTTCAACCCCGAGGCGCGCGACATGCTGCGCTGGGGCGAGAAGGACGTGACCTACACGAAGGCGGACGACGGCACGATCGAGCTCGACGACGGGTACTCGTTGGACGACTACGCGATGAACGCCGGCGCCGAGACCGATATCAAGATCGACCTCGGCTTCTCGACCTTCCCGGCCGAGGCCACCGAGTCCCGGGCGCTCAAGGAGTCCTACAGCACGCCCGAGTTCGTCCAGTACATCGACGACGTGCTGAGCACCCGCACCCCGCGCGACCCGTTCCCGCCCACTCCGATGGATGAGACCGAGCTCGAGCAGGCCTCGCTCCTGGCGACCCCGATCAAGGACGCCGTGGACACCGCGACGCTGCAGTTCATCATGGGCGAGCGCGACATGGGGGAGTGGGATGCCTTCGTCGGCGAGCTGGAGGCGGCAGGCGTGGACCGGTACCTCGAGCTGCTGAACACCGCCAAGGACCGTTTCGTCGAGGCCAACGGCTGAGCGGGCTCGGTCAGCAGACGGAACGGGTGGTCACATGACCCTGGCACAGACACGGGACGTCGCGGCGCAGGAGCCTGCGTCGCGGCCCCCGACCCCGAAGCGCAGGCCGGGACGGTGGAAGCGGTCGCTGCGGCGCGACTGGCCGCTGTACACCTTCGCGATCGCGCCGCTCATCTTCCTGGCGATCTTCCGCTACCTGCCGATGCTCGGCAACGTCATCGCCTTCCGCCGGTTCCGACCGGGCGGGAACATCTTCGGTGACGAGTGGGTGGGAATGCTCTACGTGGATATGTTCATCCACGACCCCGCCTTCTGGAACGTCTTCACGAACACGGTGATCATCGGCGGCATGACCCTCGTGGTCTGCTTCCCGCTGCCGATCATCCTGGCGCTCATGCTCAACGAGGTGCGGCGCACGCACTTCAAGAAGATCGTGCAGTCGATCAGCTACCTCCCGCACTTCCTCTCGGTCGTGATCGTGGTGGGCATGGTCTACCAGCTGCTGTCCCTGCAGGGCACGGTCAACCAGATCACGGAGGCCTTCGGCGGGGACGCGGTGTCGTTCCTCCAGAAGCCCGAGTGGTTCCGGTTCATCTACGTGGCCTCCGAGGCCTGGCAGACCGTCGGCTGGGGCACGATCCTGTACCTCGCCGCGCTCACCGCCGTGGACGACGGCCTCTACGAGGCGTCGCGCATCGACGGGGCGAACCGCTGGCAGCAGACCTGGCACGTCACGATCCCGGGGATCCGGCCGACGATGGTCACGCTGCTGATCCTCAACATCGGCAACTTCCTCAACGTCGGGTTCGAGAAGGTCCTGCTGCTCTACAACCCCATGACCTACTCGACCGGCGACGTCATCTCGACGTATCTGTACCGCGTCGGCCTGGTGTCGAACAATCTCAGCTATGCCGCGGCCATCGGCCTGTTCCAGGCCATCATCGGCTTCGCCATGGTCATGTCCGCGAACTTCATCTCGAAGCGATTGGTGGGGACGAGCCTGTGGTGATCGAAGCAATGGCCCCGGACGCGCCCCGTGCGGCGCCCGTCAAGGCCCGGACGTCCCGTATCAAGGACTCCACCTCGTACAAGGTCTTCACCGTCGTCAACATGACGGTCCTGGTGCTCATGTGCGCGGTGATGCTCTATCCGTTCGTGATGCTGCTGGCGCAGTCGTTCAGCTCGGCCGGGGCGATCAATGCCGGCAAGGTGAGCATCTTCCCGGTGGACTTCAACATCGAGACGTACAAGGCGGTCGCCGACAACGGCGCGTTCTGGCGCAGCTACGGCAACACCGTGGTCTACACCGTGATCGGCACGACCATCGCGATGGTCCTGACCACGACCTACGCCTTCGTGCTGTCCAAGAAGCACCTCAGGGGGCGCGGGCTGCTCATCGGCATCGCCGTGTTCACGATGTTCTTCAACGGCGGCATCGTCCCGAACTACGTCCTCATCTCCTCCCTGGGGATGAAGAACACGATGTGGGCGGTGATCCTCCCGCCGGCGCTGTCCGTCTTCAACCTGCTGGTCATGAAGGCCTTCTTCGAGAATCTCCCCACGGAGCTCGAAGAGGCGGCGCACATCGACGGCCTCACCTGGTTCGGGATCTTCTTCCGCATCGTGCTGCCGCTGTCCAAGGCGGTCATCGCGACGATGGTGCTGTTCTACTCGGTGCAGTACTGGAACGACTGGTTCGCCGCGTTCCTGTACCTGGACAAGACGGATCTGTTCCCGGTGACCCTGTTCCTGAGGAACTTGATCGCCGGCGCCTCCACGGCGGCCTCCGAAGGGGCCGCGGCCTCCGGGGCGAGCGTCAGCGACATCAACGCCAACATCCAGTCGGTGACGATGATCCTGATCCTCATCCCGATCCTGTGCGTGTACCCGTTCGTGCAGCGGTACTTCGTCTCCGGGATCATGCTCGGCTCCGTGAAGGGCTGATCTGCTCCGCCGACGGGGCGGTCGTCCAGCCTGCGGGCCCGGCGCCCGCCCCGTCGTTCGTCGGGTCACCCGGGAACGGGCCCTGGCGGGCGCTCGCCGCCTTCGACCGTTCGGTCTCCGAGGTCGAGCCAGCGCGTCTCGAGGACTAAAATAGTCCGAAAGTGTCAGCGAAACATCAAAGGTTGTTTAGGCTGGACCCTGAGTGCTCCGCGGCCGCGGGGTCGGGCCCGACTATCCTCCGGGGAGTCGGTGCTGAGGACGGTGCTGTGTCGAGAGGTGAGGGTGTGGACATGCCAGAGGATGCTGCCCGGCAGGGCCGGGTCACCCTGAAGGACGTCGCCGAGAAGGCGGGGGTCTCGCTGGCGACCGCCTCGAAGGTGATGAACGGTCGCGCGGACGTGCGCGACTCGACGCGCCAGGAGGTCGCCGAGGTGGCCCGAGAGCTCGGCTATCAGCCGAAGCGACGCGATACCGACCGTCGTCGCTCGGTGATGATCCACTTCGACACGCTCACGAGCCCGTACGCGCTGCAGGTGCTCGAGGGTGCGGAGCGCGCCGCCCGTCGGGCCGACGTGGACCTGCTGGTCATCAGCGTCGACGAGCGCGGCGAGGGCTATGCCGGGCCCACGCGCGCGCAGATGGCGGACATCGCAGCGCGCGGCATCGAGGGTCTCATCGCCGTCACCTCCCCGATCGGGACCCAGCATGCCCGCTGGAGCAAGGACCTCAAGCTGCCGCTCATCGCCGTGGACCCCGTGACGATCGGCCCGGACACCAAGGGCGTCGTCACCATCTCGGCGACCAACTGGGAGGGCGGGTCGCTCGCCGTCCAGCACCTCCTGGACCTCGGTCACCGACGGATCGGCATCATCGGCGGGCCCGAGGGCTCCGTCCCCGCCCGGCAGCGGGTGCAGGGCTATCACAGCGCCCTCGCGCAGGCCGGGATCCCGGTGGACCCCGCGCTCATCCAGCACGGATCCTTCGGCTACGAGGACGGCCAGCGCAATGCCGAGAAGCTGCTGCGGCTGCCCGAGCCTCCCACCGCGATCTTCGCCGTCGCGGACACCCTCGGCGTGGGCGCCCTGCGGGCGGCCCGGCAGCTGGGCGTGAGCGTCCCCGAGGAGCTCAGCGTGGTCAGCTTCGACGACACGATGATCGCCAGCTGGACGCATCCCCAGCTCACCGCCGTGCGTCAGCCGCTGTTCTCGATGGGGCAGGTGGCCGTGGAGCGGCTGCTCGCGCTCTCCTCGGACCCGGGGCTGTTCGCCCACCCGTTCAAGCTCGAGACGCACCTGGTGCAGCGGGAGTCGACGGCGCCTGTCTCCCCGCAGGGTTCCTGACCACCGGCCGTGCACCGCGAGCGAGGCGCTCGCGGTGCACGGGCCGGAAGGGCGCGAGCGGAGGACTCAGCCCTTCTTCTCGACGAACCGATCGCGTGCGGTGTTGATCAGGTCCACGTAGGCGGGCAGGCCGGCGGCCTCGAGCTCCTGGCCGAACGCCTCCCACTCGCTCATGTCCCGTTCCCCCATGATGAACTGCAAGGTGGCGGTGTCCACGGCGTCCTTGATCGGGGTCGCCATCAGCGACGCCTGCTCCAGCTCGCCCTCCTCCAGCGGGGCGGGGGCCCAGGGCGGCATCGATTCCAGACTCTCGAGCACCCCGTCGATATAGGCGGTGAAGTCCTCGGAGTTGTAGGACTGCTTCAGCGATCGGGACTCGGTGGCCTCGGCCAGGTAGGTCGAGAAGCCGAGATCCTTGAGGATGTCGGTCCCGGCGCCGGTGTTCAGCTCGAAGCTGTCCAGGGAGTACCCCTCGTTCAGGATGATCGTGCCGTCCTCCGCCGTCGCGTAGGTCTCGCCCTCGATGCCCCATCGGGTCATCTCGCGGGCGTCGGGGTTGAAGTACAGCCAGTCCATGAACTGCAGGATCGCCAGGAAGTTCTCCGACGAGGCGATCTCGGAGTTCAGCATGAACCCGTGCCAGAAGTTCTTCGGGCCCATGATGTTCCCGCCGGGGCCGGCGGGCGGCGGGATGAGCTGCAGCTCGTAGTTCCCCTCCCCGAGGGTCTCGTCCATGGCCTGGGCGAACTCGAAGACCGTGCCCGAGGAGCCCGAGGCGGCGAAGCAGGTCTCCTGGGCGAACTTCGCGTCGATGCCCGCGGCGCCGCTGCCGTCGTTCGCAGCGGTCAGGGACTCGGGGTCCAGCAGCCCCTCCTCGACCAGGCTGCGGTAGTACTCGATCATCGCCTTGTACTCGTCGGAGGTGGCCGCGTACGTCATCGGGCCGTCGTGGCCGCCCATCATGCCGTCGCCGAAGCCCCAGCCGGCACGGGTGTTGAAGGCGTAGCCGCCGTAGTTGATGAGCGACTGGCCCTCGAAGCCGTCGGCCAGGGGCAGCGAATCGGGGTACTTCTCCTTGATCGCCGCGAGGCCCTCATGCACCTCGTCCCAGGTGGTGGGGACGCCGATGCCGATCTCCTCCCAGACATCCTTGCGGATGATGAGGGAGAACGAGGGAACCCAGACCTCCTGCAGGCCGGGGAGCATGTAGTACTTCCCGTCGGCCTGGCGGATGTTGTCCAGCATCTCGCTGAGCGCCCACTCCTCGACGTACTTGCGGAAGTTGGGCATGTGCTCGATGTAGTCGCTCATCGGCAGGATCGCGCCGGAGGAGACGAACTGGGTCTCATCGCCGCGGTAGATCAGCGGGATCACGCTGGGGGCGTCCCCCGCGCTGAGGAGCAGGCTTCGCTTCTCCACGTTGTCGCTGAAGGGGACGTGCGTGAGCTCCAGCTCGACGTTGGTGAGCTCCTTGATGTGCTCGAACACCTGCCAGGTGTCCTTCACGGGGTTCTCGGGCCAGTCGGTCCACAGGATCGAGAGGGTGATCGGCTCGGTGGCGGTGAACTGCTGGTCCGCCTCGAAGGAGTCCATCGCTCCGACGTTCAGGGTCGAGGGGTCGGCGGCGTCCTCGGGGGAGCTGCTGCCGCACGAGGCGAGCGCGATGGTGCTGAACGCCGCGGCGCTGAGGCCGACGAAGCGGCGGCGGCTGGTGAGAGGGCCTGGGGTCGGACGGGTCATGAGGGACTCCCGGTGTGGCTCGAAGATGTCGATCAGCGAGGAGGGCCCAGTGCCGCTCCCCGGAGCACGGCCCGCACGGTGGTACCGGCCATGGACTGCGACGGCCGATGGTGGCGTCGCTGCCACAGCCCGGCGTCCCCTGAAAAGGAAAGGAAAGTTTCCGAAAAAGCGGAAACTCGATTCAGGTGGATTGAGGGTAGAGACTCCGGCTGTTTCCGTCAAGCGCTCTCCCAAAGCGCGTGGTGCCCGCGGTATGCAGTCCGTGGTCAGGGAACTTCTCGGATCTTTGCCGTGACGCGCACGGAAAGCTTTTAAGAAAGTTTTGGACTGCTGTGAGGCCGCCGTGCATCCGGTGAATGGGGTGAGGTCGAGGCGGGTTGGACCAAGGCCAGGGCCAGGGCCAGGGCCAGGGGCCGAGGTCGGCGTCAGGGTCGGGAGTCGGTGCTGATGCGCAGCCGCAGGCTGAGCGGTGCCCCTGTCGATGCCGGGATCAGGAGCACCTTCCCGCTCGGCTCATCGCTGGCGCCGAGGAACGAGTAGGCCTCCCCGGGGTCGTAGAACGCCCGCCCGCCGAGTGCTCCCTGTGCGCTGATGTCGAGGCGCTCCCCGGCGCTGACCAGCTGGCAGGCGGCCTGGGCGCGGCCGTCCTCGAGGGACGTCGCCGCAGCTCCTCCGGCCCGAGGGTCCAGGACGTGCCTGCCCCGCTCGTCGCGGCACAGCGATGCGTCGTCCCCGTCCGTGACGACGTCTCCGCCGTCCAGGGCGAGCAGCAAGCAGATCGGAGTCCGGGGGCCCTCGAACTCCCAGTGCAGATCGAGGCTCCCGGGGCCGAGCGAGGCGGTCATCGAGGTGCTCAGGCTGACGAGGTCGGCCGGGCGGTGAGAGAAGTCCATGGCGGCGGCGAAACGTCCGTTGAACTCGAGGGCATAGTCCCCCGCGGGATCGAGGTCCGGCGCCCGGAGCGGGTGGAAGTACTCGGCGGCGATCCGCTCCTGCAGGGAATAGCGGTGCCGCTTCTCCGCATCGTCCGCCAGGCGTCGAGGTGGGCCGGGTCGCAGCGGGCCCAGGGAGAAGAAGTCCCGGGAGAGGCGCAGCTCGCGGATCCCCAGCGTCGTGCCGAGGAAGCGCGCGACGGTGGACTGCGAGGAGCTCCCGGAGGTGACCCGTCCGAGCGCAGCGGTATCGGTGCCCCCGAACAGCACCGTCGAGGACACCCCGTGATCCACCCGCGCCAGCGCCGAGTCGCCCAGCTCCACCACCTCGGGGGATTCCGGGGTGGGTGCCGGTGCGGCTGGCGGAAGCGGAGCGAGCACCGAGGGGTCGTCCGCAGCCAGGGCGAGCAGGGTCAGCACGTCGTCGGCCCCGGCGCGCGAGGCCGTGCGCACGGCGGCGCGAGCGGTGAGTGGGTCACCGGTGCGGGCGGCATGCGCTCGGAACCAGGGGTGCATGGCTCCCCCGTCGAACGGGGCGAACTGGTCCTGCCGGCGGGAGGCCAGGGTCTCGATGAGTCCGCGCGCATCGGTGAGCTCGGCCTGGACCCGCGTGGCCCGATCCGCGGCCCGCGTGAGATCTGGACGCTCCAGGATCCTGCCCAGCGCCAGCAGGGCCGGAACCGAGACGTGCGCCGCGTAGTTCGCGCTGCGCTCGGAGAACAGGCCGTCCGTCTGCAGATCCACGCCCTCTGCGAGCCACTGCTCGGCGCGCTCGAGCGCCGCCCCGTCGGCCTGCGCCTCCCAGAGCCGAGCCAGCGCCGAGGCGATCTCCCAGCGATGGTTCGGGGTGTGGACCCCTCCGTGGAGCAGCGCCGGGGTCACGGCGCCCAGCACCAGATCCAGCGGCTCCTGCAGTGCGGAGAGCGGGTGCGCCGTCGTGCTGGAGTCGACCGACCGACGAGCGATCTCGACCCTCGCCCACGCCAGATCGTTCACCGTGAACGCCGAATCCGGTGGGGAGTCGACGTTGTCGCCGCCCCGGAAGGTGCCGGAGGGGTTCTGCAGCTCGCGGAGCCTGTCCAGCGCCGAGGCGGCGGCGTCGACCAGGGGCGCCATGGGGTCGACCAGCGGCGCGGCGGGCACGCCATGGTCGGGATGCCCCGTCGGCGAGAGCAGCACGGCATCGCGCACTACACGGCCCAGCGCCCGATGGCCGCCGCGGACGAGCACCGATCGGGATCGTTCGGGGAGGTCGCGAGCTGCGCCGACGAGCAGCTCGGTATGAGCTGCGGGCAGCCCGACACGATCGGGGGCGGGCGGTGCGGAACCTGAGGGGGGCGAGGCGGGCACGTGCGTGATCCTCTCGAGAGGTCGGGTCAGTCCTTCAGACCGGAGTTGATGTCGGAGTTCATGATCTGACGACGGAACACCAGGAACAGCAGCACCATCGGGATCAGGGAGATCACCGAGGCGCCCAGGAGCACCGCCCAGTCGATGTTCTCTGCGCCGTTCGAGCCCGTGCTCCGGCTGCGGAGAGCTCCGATCGCCCTGGTCGGGCCGGCCGGGTCAGCGGATGGTCGCGGCGACCGGCATCCGCTCGCGCAACCAGGCGAGCTGCACCATGCTCTGGGTGGCCGCGCCGCCCTCGTGGTTGTTGAAGGGGTAGACCTCGATGTCCTTGCTCGGGGTCGCGCCGCTCAGGCCGGCGTAGTGGTTGTACGCCGCGAAGACCGTCGAGGGCGGGCAGGTCATGTCGCGCAGCGCCGCCGAGAAGAGCGTGTCGGCCCGGGCCCGCCGCGCGAGATGCACGACGTCGACGTACCGCAGGGTGTTCTCCACGGCGGCCTCGCGGCCTCGGTTCACGGCGAGATAGCGGACGATCTCCTGATAGGGATCGGCATCGGTGATGTCCATCGCCCGACGGATCTGGCACAGGAACGGCACGTTCGCCATCACCGCCTCGACGTCGGGCACCAGGCTGCCGGCGGCGATCGCGAGCCCGCCGCCCTGGCTGCCGCCCGTGACCACGACGCGCCCGTCGGCGCCCGGGAGCGCGCGGGCCGCATCGACCGCGCGCGCGGCGTCGGTCATGAGCCGCGTGAGGTACGAGGTCTCGGGGGATTCGATGCCGCGGGTCATGGATCCGGGGGCGGCGGGGCCGGAGCCGACGGGGTCCGGGGTGTCGCCTCCGGAGCCCCAGCGGCTGCCCTGGCCGCGGGTGTCCATCACCAGGTGCCCGTAGCCGGCGCTCGGCCACAGCAGGTGCTCGATCGGTTCCGAGCGCCCGCCGCCGTACCCGATGTACTGCACGACCACCGGCAGCTCGGTCTCGACGCCGGCCGGGCGCAGGTACCAGGCGCGGATCGGCGCTGCGTCGTGCCCGGCGAAGGTGACGTCCCAGGTGTCCACGAGGGACAGCCCGGTCTCCACGGGCCGGATCTCGAGGATCGGCTCGACGGTGCGGGCGCGATCCAGCGTGCCCGCCCAGAACTCGTCGAGGTCGGCCGGCTCGTCGAGCTCGGGGAGGTACTCGCGCAGAGCGGGGAGCGGGAGGTCGTACAGCGGCATCGAAGGCCCTTTCAGGACTGAGGGTGGGGGAGCAGCTCGAGCGGTGCGCCTGGTGCCAGGGCGAGCACACCGACATCACCAGGGTCGATTCTCGCCCCGGACGCCCCGTCCTGTCCGGAGATCAGCTCAGGTCCGTCGGCACATACGGCCGATCAGGGTGTGTCCAGTCTTGCGAGGATCGCGTCGGCGAAGGTCTCCGTGACCTCGGGGACCAGCGGCAGGTTGAACAGCGGCTCGAAGAGCTCGGCTTCGAGCAGGACGAGTCCGTGCTCCGCAGACTCCACGGTGTCGATGCGCCCGTAGAGCGGCGTGGGCACGCCGGTGACCTGGGAGATCGCGGACAGCGTCTGTTCGGCGAAGGCCTTCTCCTGCGCTGTGGCCTCGACGACGACGGGCCGCTCCTGATAGATGCCCCCGCGCAGTCCGCCGCCCTGGGCGAGCAGGGCACCCTTGGAGATCGCATGGGTGAAGTGCCCGTCCACCGCGTAGAGCGCCTTCTCGTGCCCTGCGGACAGCTCGGGCACCTCGGGCTGCAGCATCGCGACGCCCTCGGAGGCCAGGATCTGCTCGCCCAGGGCCAGGGCGGCGGGGTCCGTGGCCGAGAACAGGCCGACGAGCTGGGACCCTGCGCCGACGGTGGGCTTCACGACCACGCTCGCGGCGCGGCTCGTGAACTCGTCGAGGGTCCGGACGAAGGAGCCGATGTCCCGGTGATAGGTCGCCGGGATGACCGCCACTCCGGCGTCCTCGAGCTGCGCGAGATACCGCTTGTCCATGTTCCAGCGCACCAGGTCGGGCTCGTTGAGCACGTGACTGCTCGACGCGGCGAGGTCCAACCAGCTCTCGAACTCCTCCGGATGGAGGGCGTAGTCCCACGGGCTGCGGATCACGAGCAGGTCGAAGGACGTCCAGTCGACATCCGGACTGCGCCACGGGGTCATCTCCGCGTGGACCCCTCGCCGGGTCAGCGCCTCCACGAGCGGCACCGCATCGAGGGAGGTGTCGGTCTCGATGCCGGCGGGCTGCGGATGGGCGACGACGATGCCGATACGGGTCATGGGGCCGAGCGTAGTGCGGTGCCCAGCATCCGACAGCCGGTGCCCGGTGCCCTGCGCGTGATGGTGGGTGTCGGGCACCTGGCGTGCGGAAGCGTCAGCTCTGATGGGTCGGTCAGCTCTGATGGGCCAGCAGCTCGAGGTGCGCGTGAACGGGCAGGTGATCACTGGGGAAGACCCCGTCGAGGCGGAAGTCGTCGATCCGTGCCGCGGCGACGCGGACGTCCTGGCTCAGCAGGATCCAGTCGATGCGGACGTCGGACTCCTCGACCTCCCCGAAGAAGGGGAAGGTGCCCCACCCCGGGCTGAGGTGCTCCTCGGCGGCGAGCCAGGAGTCCTGCAGCCCGTAGTCCTCGACGAGGACCGTGTAGGCGGGGGAGCGGCGGGCGATCGAGTTGAAGTCACCGGTGGTGATCGACGGCAGACCGAGCAGACGGAACTGCTCGAGATGGTCCGAGATCAGCTGCGCCCCCTTCGTCTTCGCCTGGGTGATCACATGGTCGAGATGGGTGTTGATATGCCCGAACTCCAGGCCGCTGGCCCGATCGCGGAAATGTGCCCTCACCGCCGTGCGGGGGCGGGCGTTCCCCCAGGTCGCGGAGCCGATCTCGCGAGGTCGGTCCGAGAGCCAGAACTGGTTCCAGCCCAGCAGCTCGAGGCGATCGGTGTTGTAGAGGATCGGGTTGATGAGGCCGTCGCTGCCGCCGGACTCCGCCATGCCGATCGACCGGTACGTCGGCCCCAGCCCGCGTTCGATCGGCCCGTAGGTCCAGGCCTGCATCTCCTGCAGTCCCAGCAGGTCCGGGCGATCTGCGGCCAGCATCGCCTCGATCGCCGGGGCGCGGTCCTCCCAGTGGCCGGGGTCGCCGGGGGAGGACGAGTCGGTCTGGAAGAGGGCGTTGAAGCTCATCACGTGCAGACGGGAGGCCGGCGCGGCCTCGGTGGCGGCGAGGTGGGGCGCGGCGAGGCCGGATGCGGCAAGGCCGGAGGCAGCAGGGTCGGAGGAGATGACGTGCTCCTGGGGTCGGCGGATGCGGGGCAGGGAGGGGCGGGGGCGTGGCAGCGCCTCACCAGTAGCGGTCGAGCGCCTCCTCGACGGAGCTGAGGGCGTCGACGGATCGCTCGTGATGGCCGACCACGACGCCGGAAGCGAGGCAGTCCACGAGGAAGGTCTCGGAGATCCTGCTGTTCAGCGTGCCGGTGCGCAGCGGGGTGGAGTCCTGGACAGCGAGCAGCACATGGTCGGCCACGACGGCCCCGGGGGATCGCGAGAGGCGAGTGATCAGCACCGTGACGCAGCCGCGGCGCTTCGCCTCCGTGAGGGGCGGGATGCATTCGCTCTCGGTGCCGGTGTCCGAGACCACCACGAGGACGTCACCGGGCCGGGCCGCGGCCAGCCCGATCACGGCCGACGGCGGATCGTGGAAGCTCGTCGCGGGGATCGAGAGGCTGCGGAGCTTGTGCTCGAGCGACACCGCGATCGCATGCGCCGATCCGGCGCCGATCGCGTACACATGGCTGGCGTCGCCGAGTGCCCCGATCACGGTCTCGAAGGAGTCCTGGTCCAGCAGCCGTGCGGTCTCCTCCATGGATCGTGCCCCGAGCAGGGCGAGGCGGGAGACGAGGTCGGGCAGCGGCGTCTGGGCGGTGATGTCCCCGGAGAGGCTCGGCACTGGTCCCTGATCGGACCGCTGCGCCGCCAGCGCGAGCTCCATGCGCAGGCTGGAGAAGCCACTCACCCCCAGAGCCCGGCAGAGCCTGGTCACCGAGGCGGCCGAGGACCCGGCCCGTGCCGCGTAGTCCGTGATGGTCATCCTCCCCACCTCCGCGGGGGACTCCAGCGCGACCTGGGCCAGCTGCCGGAGCTGCGGCGGCAGGGTGGGCAGCTCCGCCCGGAGGACGGCGAGGATCGGGAGCGGCCGGGGTGCCTGAGCGCTCGGTGCACCCTCGTCGTGGGCGGGACGCGGCGGCGAGGTCGCATCGGGATCGACGGATGACATCAGTGTCGGGGCCTTCCTGTGCTGGGGGCCCACCTGTGGCGATGCACGGTGCAGGGAGACCGGTGTGCGGCGGGGTGGGTGCCCATCATCCCAGGACAGGGGCTGTCAGGAGTCTGGTTCGGAGCATGCCGCATCGCCGGCGGGGTCATCCCGGAGCACCTCACTTCAGGGCACCGGCGGTCAGGCCCTGCTGTACCTGGCGCTGGAAGAGGATGTACACGATGAGCACCGGGACCATCGAGATGAGCAGCCCGGCGAAGAGCTGCGCCATCGACGTCGGGGAGGTCTCGTAGTTCTCGCCGAGCGCCAGGGCGGCGAGTCCTTGGCTGAGCACGTAGTTCGAGCGCTCCTCGTCCTGCTGCGGGTTCAGCACCACGGGGATCAGGTACTGGTTCCACTGTCCGAGGAAGTTGAACACGGCGATCGAGATCAGGCCGGGCCGAGCCAGGGGGAGCATGATCCGGAAGAACACCCCGAAGTGGCCGGCACCGTCGATGAACGCCGCCTCGGACAGCTCCTCGGGCAGCGAGCGGAAGAACGCGGTGAGGAAGAAGACCGAGAACGGGAGGGAGAACGCCGCGTAGACGAGGATCAGGCCGACGGGGGTGGCGAACAGCCCGAGCGACTGCACGATCTTCACCAGCGGCACGATGGCGAGGAACACCGGGAAGGTCATGCCGGCGAGATACAGGTAGTACAAAGCGCGGCTGCCCCGGAACGGGTACTTCGCCATCACATAGGCCGTCATCACGGCCAGCAGCATGGTCAGGCCGACGCCGCCGGCCACGACCACCACGGTGTTCAGGAAGAACGCGCTGATGTTGGATTCGGTCCACGCGTCGACGTAGACCCCCACCCGCAGCTCGGAGGGAGGCCCGAACGGGCTGTTGTAGATCTCCACGTTGGTCTTGAGGGAGGACATCAGCATCCACACCAGGGGCACTGCGACCACGAGCGCCCAGGGGACCAGGAACAGCTGAGGGATCAGCGCGGCCACGCGGGATGAGCGGGATGAGCGGGAGGGGCGCGAGCCCTTCGGCACTCTGTGCGCGGGCGTCGCAGGACGTGGGTCCGGTGCAGGACGATCCGTCATGAGGGGCTGGGTGCTCATCAGTACTCGTACTCCTCGCGCTTGGTCAGTCGGAAGGTCACCAGGGCGAGCGCCACCGAGCCGAGCATCATCACGGTGCCCATGGCGGCGGCGTACCCGAACTGCGAGTTCAGGGAGAACGCCGTGCGGTACAGGTACGTCGACATCACGTCTGCTCCGAAGTCGGCCGCGGTACCCGTCTGTGACATGACCGCGACCAGCGCGAACGAGTCGATCGTGCCGATCGCGAGGTAGATGAACGCCGTCTGCACGTGGGACCAGATCAGCGGCAGGGTGACGTGGAGGAAGCTGCGCAGCCTCCCGGCCCCGTCCAGGGCGGCGGCCTCGAACAGCTCGTCGGGGACCCGCCCCATGGCGGAGAGGAACAGCACCATGTAGAAGCCGACGGAGGACCACACAGCGGCCACGGCGATGGCCAGCAGGATGAACCGCGGATTGCCGAGCGGGCCGTTGGGCACCACGGTCAGCAGGTCCAGGCCCACCATGGACAGCAGCCCCTGCAGCAGGCCGCCGCGCGAGGCGTAGACGTAGCTGAACAGGATGCCGATGATCACGACCGGCACGACCTGCGGGAAGAAGAACAGGATCCGGTACAGGTCCCCGCCCGGGGTGGCGCGGAGGTTGCCCGCACCGCCCCGGGTGATCAGGGACGCGAACAGCAGCGCCAGCCCCAGCGTGAACACCGGGATCACCACCAGGAGCGCGACGTTGTGCCAGACGGAGCGCCACCACGACCCGTCCCCGAGCAGGCGGAGGTAGTTGTCCAGCCCGATGTAGGTCAGATCGGGGGTGAACCCGGTCCAGTCGGTGAAGGAGATCTGCACGCCCTGGGCGAAGCTGGACAGCACGAACACCGTGTACAGCACCAGGCCGGGCACGGTGAACGTGACGATCAGCCGCCACTGTCCGCGCTTGTGCATCAGCGGGTCTGCTTCGCGATCGCGTCGTCGGCCTTCGTCGCGTCGGCCTTCTTCTGGCAGCGGTCCAGGAATCCGTCGACGTCCAGGTCCCCGAGCACCAGCGCGGTCAGCGCCGCGCGGATCTCCTCGACCATCGAGGGGTACCAGGAGTCGAACTTCACGGGGGCCCAGGGCTCGACGGCGTTGGACTTGTCGATCATCTCGGTGATGGTCGCGAAGGCCGGAGAGAGCTCCTGGCCCTCATGGGCGCCCTTGACCATCGTGACCGAGTTGGTGAGCTTCGCGTAGTTCTGCGAGGCGTCCTTGCTGAGCAGGGCGCGGAGGAACTCGAAGGCGGCGGGCTGGTTGGCTGCGTCGGCCGGGACGTACCAGCCGGCCCCGGGGTTGTTGGGTGTGAGGTCGGCCAGCGACTCATCTGGCGCGGGCAGCGCGGTCGCGGTGAGCTCGAAGCCCTCGGGGATCGCAGATTTCATCTCGTTCTCGAGCCAGGCACCGACCGGGATGAAGGCCGCTTCGTGGTTCAGCCAGGCCGTCTGCGACTGGATGTGGGTCATCTGGGCGACGCCGGGGAGGATCAGCTCGTCCGTTCTGAGCTGGAGCAGAGCCTCCGCGGCCTCACGGATCGCGCTCTGCTGCCAGGCCCCGTCCTCGAGATTGTCGACGTTCTTCCAGACCTCCTGGCCGCCGATCTTCGCCACCAACGGCTGGAACACGCCTTCATCGAAGTAGTTGGCGTTCATGCCCGTGAATGCCCACGGATAGATGCCGTCGGCCTTGATGGTGGCCGAGAGGGTCATCAGCTGGTCCCAGGTGCGCGGCATCTCCCAGCCCTTGCCCGCGAACAGCGCCGCGTCGTGCCAGATCGCCCAGGCGTACTGCACGGTGTTGAGCCCGACGAGCTGGTCCGCGACCATGCCCGCCTCGCGCACGCCGGGGTTGAGGCTCTCCTCCACGGTGATCGCGGGGTCGTCCCAGCTGGGCGCGGCCAGGAGGTCCTCGAGGGAGGCGAGCTGATCGTTGGTGGCCAGCGAGTTCACGTCCAGCGCGCCGGCGCCGGAGTTCTGGAACAGATCCGGCGGAGACTGGTTGACGAACTGCGGCTGCAGGGTGCTGAGGTCCTCGGCGCGCACGATCTTCGTGGTCACCTCGGGGCGCTCCGTCGCGAAGAGGTCCTGCGTGAAGTCGAGGTGGGGGACCCCGGTGCCGCCGTCGAAGACGAACGCGGTGAACTCCCCGCCGTCCACGCCGAAGGGGTTGTCCTCACTGGTCGCGGCGGCCGGTCCCGCCTGCTCGGAGCCGCCGCTCGCGCCGCCGGTGGCGCAGGCCGAGAGCCCGGCGACGCCCAGGGCTCCGGCGAGACCCAGGAAGGAGCGACGGGAGGAGGGTAGTGCGGAGGTGCGTGGGGAACGAGAGGAGCGGGAGTCAGAGAGGGGGATAGACATGATGACCTTTCGACGTCCTTGAACGGTGACGACTCCACGGTGAGCCGCTTCCATGGCCTGCTGGTGTCACGTAGATGAAAATCTAGCCCTCTACTGAGGGGTAACGTGCAAATTCTTTTCATCCCATCGTGCCCCGGGGATGCGGGGCTCGTGATGGGAGGGTCGCGAGGCCCTGGTCGGGGCGCAGAACGCCGGGATGGTCGCGACCGAAAATCCCGTTCGTCAGGCCGTGCAGGGCTGAATGGTGCATGTTCATGCGGAGCGACGGTCATGTGATGCGGGACGCATGGTTGTCCGACAATCCTTTTGCTGGCCTGACCAGCGCAACGTGACATCCCAGTGACTTCTCAGGTGGCAGAGTGTGCATAAGTGTGCGACTCTTCCCAAGGTCCTATGTGTGGTTGTGACGTGCGGGATCGAGTCTTGTGAGAGCTCGGGTCCCGCCGCAGCCGTTGCGGTTCACATCCTCGGAGCAGATGCGTGGCATCGCCCGAGTCGATGTCGGACGGCCCCCACCACAGGGCTTGCTGCCGGTCTGCCCGACGTGGGGAACCACCCTGGACTCAACGCGCCCTGCGCGCGTCGCGGATGACCGGACGACTGAAAGACATGTCTGTCTGCGACGAAAGGAAGTCCTGTGCCACCTGAGTCACCGGGGGAGATCTCCCAGCTCGGCATCATCGGCGTGATCGTCCTCCTCCTGCTCTTCTACGGCGGCACGATGTGGATGTCCGTCGTCATCTCCCGCAAGAAGGAGAACGCCGACGACTACATGACCGCCGGCAACAAGATCGGCTTCGGCGTCTCCGCGGCGTCGATGACCGCGACCTGGATCTGGGCGTCCTCGATGTACGCCTCGGTCACCGCGGGCTACACCTACGGCGTCTCCGGCCCCATCCACTACGGGCTGTGGGGCGCCCTGATGATCCTGTTCATCTACCCCTTCGGCAAGCGGATCCGGAAGGTCGCGCCCAAGGCGCACACGCTGGCCGAGGTCATGTACGCCCGGCACGGCCGGTCCTCGCAGCTGATGCTGGCGGGCTCCAACGTGCTCGGCTCGGTCATCTCGCTGACCTCGAACTTCATCGCGGGCGGTGCGATCATCGCGATGCTCTCCCCGCTGAGCTTCGGCGCCGGCATCGTGATCATCGCCGCGGGCGTGCTGCTCTACACCCTGTGGTCCGGCTTCCGCGCCTCGGTGCTGACGGACTTCGCGCAGGTCCTGGCGATGCTCGGCGCGGCCGTCATCATCATCCCGGCGGTGTTCTTCGTCGTCGGCGGCCCGCAGATGTTCGCCGACGGCGTCGCCGCCGGCCACGTCACCCCGCAGCAGGAGAGCTTCTTCTCCTCGGATGCGTTCATGAACCAGGGTGCGCCCTACATCGCGGCCGTGCTCGCCTATGCGATCGGCAACCAGACCATCGCGCAGCGGCTCTTCGCCGTGCGCGAGGACCTCATCAAGCCCACCTTCATCACCGCGACCATCGGCTACGGCGCGACCGTGATCGGCATCGGCATGCTCGGCGTGATGGCCCTCTACCTGGGCGTCGAGCCCATGGGCGGGGACGTCAACAACCTGCTGCCGCAGATGGTCGGCACCTATCTGCCGGTGGGTCTCGTGGCCCTCGCCTTCATCATGATCATCGGCTCGCTGTCCTCCACCGCGGATTCCGACCTGTCGGCGCTGAGCTCGATCGTCATGACCGACATCTACGGCCAGTCCGTCGGGCGCACGAAGGTGAACCCGAAGCTCATGCTGCTGATCGGCCGGATCACGATGATCGTCGCGACCGCCGCGGCCCTGTTCTTCGCCACCGCGAAGTTCAACATCCTGGACCTGCTGGTGTTCGTCGGCGCCCTGTGGGGCTGCCTGGTGTTCCCGGTCATCGCCTCCTTCTACTGGAAGAAGGTCACCAACAAGGCGTTCACCGTCTCGGTCATCGTCGCGCTCGTGGTGTTCCTGCCGGTGCGCTTCACGCTCATCCCGCTGACCGGGGCCTGGGGGTTCGCCGTCGAGGCGCTCGCGATCCTCGGCGTCGGCGTGGTGCTGGGCATCATGGCGTTCGGCTTCTTCGGCCTGCGTCCCGCCCTGGTCATCGGCATCGTCTCGACCCTCGCGGTGCTGCCGTTCGGCTTCGGCTACCTGCGTGACTTCGAGACGCTGTCCGGCTCGCTCGTCGCCTACTCGGTCTCGTTCCTGGTCTGCTACCTGATGAGCGTCAGGTCCTCGCAGAACTTCGACTTCGCCGTGATCGGCACGATCACCGGCGACTTCGACGAGGAGGACGAGGCCTCTGATCAGCCCTCCGAGGCGGGCGGCACTCCGCCGGCCGACGAGATCTCCGCACCTGCCGGACGCTGACCGACCACCCGCGCGGCGGGGCCGCTCGCCCTGCCGCACCCTGAGAGAGGAGAGCGCTATGACTGCTCTGCTGACCGTCTACCTGCTCATGTGGCCCGTGCTGGTGCTCGGCGTCCTGATCACGATCGTCCGCGGCTTCGCCAAGGACGTCAAGGAAGCCCGCGCTGAGGGGCGCCAGATCATCTGAACTCGCCTCACCGCGCAGCACAGCGCCCGTCGGCCCCGGAGAGGGCCGACGGGCGCTGTGCGTCTGCGTGCGTGCGCTGCGACGGCGGCGACGGTGCGGGGGGAGGGCGCGGGCTCAGTTCCCGACGCCGCTGTTGGTGTAGGCGTCCTTGAGGATCTGCAGCGACCCCATGGCCTCGGCGGGGCCGATCCAGAACGGTTCGGGGGCATCGAGGCTCGCGTAGAAGTCGCGGATCAGCTCTTCATGGGAGACGCCCCAGTAGGACCGCCCGCCGGCGGAGGCGACCTTGTCGGAGAAGGTGTCCACACGGCCGTCGGCCCAGCGCACGGTCAGGCCGCCGCCGCGTCCCGAACGCACCTCGAGGTAGGCGTTCTCGGTCTCGACCTCGAGCTCCACGGGCCGGGCGATGGGCGCCGTGAGCGTCGCGTAGAACGTGGTGGTGATGCCGGAGGCATGGTGCAGCACGAGATCCGCGGTGTCCTCGACCTCGACGACCCCCGCGAACTTCTTCTGCGAGACCAGGCCCTCGGTGCGCTCGACCGGGCCGAGCAGCCACTGCACGAGGTCCAGGGTGTGGATCGCCTGATTGATGAGCAGCCCGCCGCCGGCGTTCTCCCAGCGCCCGCGCCACGGCTTCGCGGCGTAGTAGTCCGCGGTGCGGCTCCACACCACCGAGGCCCATGCGCCGCGCACCTCGCCGAGCTCACCGCTGCCCAGCAGGCGGGCGAGCTCCTGGCTGGCGCGGTTGTAGCGGTTCTGGAAGCAGATGCCGATCGTGGGCGCGCCCTGGCCGCCGTCGGCCCGAGCGGCGGTGACGGTGCCTCCAGCGCTCGCGGTGCCCTCGGCGGAGACGGCTCCGAGCGCCTCCACCAGGCGCGTGCCCTCCGCCAGGGTGTGGGCGAGCGGCTTCTCCTGCAGCACGTGCACGCCGCGCTCGAGTGCGGCGAGCGAGGGGCCGACGTGCTGGTCGTGCGGGGTCGTCACGTGCACGGCGTCCGGTCCCAGCGCATCGATCAGCTCGTCGACGCTCGCGAAGGTGGGCAGGCCGGTCGCGGCCTCGGCGCGCTCGCGCGCTGCAGGGTCGACGTCTGCGATGCCGACGAGCTCCAGGCCGTCGATCGCCTCGATCGCCCCGACGTGGACCACGGACACATCGCCGTATCCGACCAGTCCGATACGCCTGTCGCGCTGAGCCATGAGCTGTGCCTCCTCGCCGCTCCGATGCGGCACGTGGGTGGGAATCTGCGTCCCATCCTGGTCTGTTCCGGCCGGTGGCGGTAGGGGTTGCCGCGCGGTGCCCGGTGGGCTGCCCGGCTGGCCGTGTCGATGGGGAGTCCTGCCCGAGGACCCCTCCCCATCGACGGTTCCGAGAGGTCAGGCGAGGATCAGGGGGAACGACGAGCCGAGGTGGTGCTCGTCCCCCTGCCGACCACCGACGACGACGAGGACTTCCCATGACCGCGAACGAATCGCAGCCCCTGCTCCCGGAGCCGACCACGAAGCTCAGGGACATACCCAGGGCCACCTATATCGGACTGGTCATCGGAGCGCTCGGCTTCGTCATCTCCCTGTCCTCCACGACGAGCTCCACGGTCAACGGGGTCCAGACCGCCTGCTCCTACCAGGACTACGGTGCGATGATCGCGGCCGCACTCTGCCTCGTGTGCGCCGTCGCCGGCATCGTCCAGCGTCGGAAGCATCCATATCAGTACCCCGTCCAGCAGTGGATCGTGTACGTGCTCGCCGGGGTGCTGACCGTGCTCGCCGTGGTCCACGCTCTGCGCGGCTTCGCCGTGATCGGCGGGCCGTGCTGAGCGCGGAGGCTCGGGGCGAGAGCTCCTGAGACGGAGCTGAGGCGACGGGACCCTGCACAGTGCAGGGTTCCGTCGCCTCAGCTCCGTCTGCTGGTCGTGGCCGGTCAGGCGGCGACTGGTCGGGCCGTGGCGCGGATCAGGGGACGATCCAGCCGGCGGCGCGGAACAGCTCGTACCACTCGGGCCGGGTCAGCGGGATCTCGGAACCGGCGGCGGAATCCGTGACGCGCTCCGGCGTGGTGGTGCCGAGGACGACCTGCATCTGCGCCGGGTGACGGGTGATCCAGGCGGTCGCGATCGCCTCGGGGGCGACGTCGTACTTCGCGGCGAGGCGGTCGATGACCGCGTTGAGCTCCGCGTGCTCCGGATTCCCCAGGAACACGCCGTCGAAGAACCCGGCCTGGAACGGCGACCAGGCCTGCACGGTGATGTCGTGCAGGCGGCAGTAGTCCAGGATCCCGCCGCCGTCGCGCACGATCGCCTGATCGGTGCCCTGCATGTTCGCCGAGACGCCCTGCGCGATGAACGTGGAGTGCGTGATCGACAGCTGCAGCTGGTTGGCGACGATCGGCTGGTTCAGGTGCTTGGCGAGCAGATCGATCTGGCGCGGGGTGTGGTTGGAGACGCCGAAGCTGCGCACCTTGCCGCTCGCGTGCAGCTCGTCGAAGGCGCGGGCGACCTCCTCGGGCTCGACCAGCGCGTCGGGACGGTGCAGCAGGAGGATGTCGATGTAGTCGGTCTGCAGCGCCTTCAGCGACCCCTCGACGGACTCGATCAGATGCTCGTAGGAGTAGTCGAAGTAGGGACCGGAGGGCACGATGCCGGCCTTGGTCTGGAGCGTGACCTGCTCCCGCTCGGAGGAGCTGAGCTGCATCGCCTCGGCGAAGCGGGCCTCGCACTGGTGCAGCTCGCTGCCGTAGACGTCGGCGTGATCGAGGAAGTCGATGCCCGCCTCGCGGGCGGTGCGCACCAGGGTGCGGATCTCGTCGTCGGACTTCTCGGAGATGCGCATCAGCCCGAGCACCACGTTGGGTGCGGAGATATCGGTGTGCGGCATGGCGATGTGCTTCATGGGGTGACCTCACGGGGCAGGGGACCGGCGGCGTCGCCAGGGGCAGCGGCGCCGGGGAGAGCCTATGCCCGTCGGTCGCGGCTGCGCACGCCACGTCGTGAGCGTTCCCGACCCGCGGGATGCAGGTGCGCCGGGGTGGGCCTTCTCCCTAGGATCGACACGGTGACCACGCCCTTCCCCACCTCCCACGTCCCGCCCGCTCCCCGGCGCGCGAAGGCGGGTGCGCGGATCACGCTGACGCTCGCCTCGCTCGCGATGCTCGGCCCCTTCACCATCGACACCGTGTTCCCCGCCTTCACCCGGATCGGGGCGGAGTTCGGCGGGGACGAGGTCGCCCTGCAGCAGCTGGTCTCGGCCTACCTCGCCGCGTTCGCGGTGATGTCGATCTTCCACGGCCCGCTCTCGGACGCCCTGGGTCGCAAGAAGGTCATGATCGGTGGCCTCGTCATCTACCTGATCGGCATGTTCGGCTGCGTGCTCGCGCCGAGCATGGGCACCTTGATCCTGCTGCGCGTGCTGCAGGGGATGAGCGCCGGCGCCGCCACGATCGTCTCCCGCGTGGTCATCCGCGACATGTTCTCGGGATCCGAGGCGCAGCGCCTGATGGCCCAGGTCATGATGATCTTCTCGGTCGCGCCCGCGGTCGCCCCGATCTTCGGGGGCTGGCTCCTGCTGCTGGGGGACTGGCGGTGGGTGTTCGCCGGGGTCGGCGTCTACGCGCTGCTCGTCCTGGTCCTCACCGTGCGGCTGCCCGAGACGCTCCCGCCCGAGGCCCGCACCCCGTTGCGCGTCCGCTCGCTGCTGGGGTCCCTCGCGCATGTGGGCCGTTCGCCGGTGATGCTGCGGGTCGCGGCGGCCTCCGCCTTCGGCTTCGCCTCCCAGTTCCTGTTCATCGCCGGCGCCTCGATCGTCGTGGTGCGGCTGCTGGGGCTCGGCGAGAGGGACTTCTGGGTGCTGTTCATCCCACTGATCATCGGCATGCTCTCCGGCGCCTGGGTGGTGGGCCGCGTCGCCGACCTCATGGACCGCAGCAGGCTGATCACCTTCGGGTTCGTCGGCACCGTCGTGACCACCGTCGTGAACCTGGTGCTGGTCTCCTTCGCGCCGGAGTTCACCGGGGGCCTGAGCTGGGGTCTGCTGCTCGCCGTCATCGGGCCGATGCTCATCGCGTTCACGGTCGCCCTGCTGTTCGCGCCGATCCAGCTCGAGGTGCTGGACCTGTTCCCGCACGAGCGGGGTGCCGCCGCCTCGCTGGGCACCTTCTTCGGCCTGGTCCTCAACGCCCTGCTCGCCGGGCTGATCGCACCGCTGGTCACCACGGGCCTCGTGGCGCTCGGGCTCACGTCCCTCATCTTCGCCCTGCTCGGCGGCGGGTTCTGGGTCTGGCACCTCCGGGTCGTCCGTCGGCCGGTCGCCGCCTGACAGCACGACCCTCGGCGCGCGGCCCGTCGGCCGTTGCCCGTTGCCCGTTGCTCGTTACTCGTCGCCTGGCGACCTTCGTCATTCGATGCGTGGCCCGGGCCACCACGACGATCAATCCTTCGGTTGATCCCCAGGTCACGCCCGGATTCTAGAGTCGAAGACATGAACAAGCTCCTCAACACCGCGTTCGCATACATCATCCTCGGCCTCGCCTCCGGACTCTTCTACCGGGAGTTCACCAAGGCCACCGACAACCTCGGCACCCATACCCAGCTCAACACCCTCCATACCCACCTGCTCGTCCTGGGCATGGTCATGTTCCTCGTGGTCCTCGCCCTGGATGCGGTGTTCTCCCTGAGCGGTCGCCGCTCCTTCTCGGTCTTCTACTGGACCTACAACATCGGCCTCGTGGTGACCGTGGCGATGCAGGCCGTGCGCGGGTTCCTCACCCTCGACGGCCAGGACCCCGCCACCACCAGCGCCGCCATCCCCGGCATCGCGGGCCTGGGGCACATGCTCCTGACCGTCGGACTCGTGGCCCTGTTCGTCGCCGTGCGCGCCGGCATCAAGGACCGCACCGCAGCCCTCGAGAAGACCGCCGCCACCGTCTGACCTCTCCACAACACAAGCCCGTGGCTCGTTCCGGTCATCCCGGGTCCGCGACTCGGCTGCTGCGTACCCACTGGCGCCATGTGTGCAGGCTCCGCCCTCTACGGCGAACCTGCACACATGGCGCCAGTGGATGCGTCGCCGTGAGCGCCACAGTGCCACAGGGGCATAGGGCGTTCCAGGGCATGACCACAGGTCCTGCACAGAGCATTCATCCGCAGTCCTCCCGGCGTCGACCGTGCGCCGGGTAGAGTCCGAAGCACCCGCACGGCATCGCCCGACCCGTCACGATCGGGCACCCGGATGCGCGGGATGGATCGACCCCGACGACGACGACGGAGGCCTTCATGACCAGCACTGCCAGCACCCCCACCGCCCCGGACCGCAACCTCGCCCTCGAACTGGTCCGCGTGACCGAGGCGGCCGCCATCGCCGGCGCCCGCTGGGTGGGCGCGGGGGACAAGAACCGAGCCGACGGCGCGGCCGTCGATGCCATGCGCACCTTCATGGACACCGTGCGGATGAACGGCACCGTCGTGATCGGCGAGGGCGAGAAGGACGAAGCGCCCATGCTGTTCAACGGCGAGAGCGTCGGCGACGGCACCGGTCCCGACGTGGACGTCGCGGTCGACCCGATCGACGGCACCCGGCTCACCGCACTCGGCTACAACAACGCGCTCGCCGTGTTCGCCGTCGCCGAGAAGGGCAGCATGTACGACCCCTCCGCCGTGTTCTACATGGAGAAGATGGTGGTGGGCCCCGAGGCCGCCGACTACGTCGACCTGCGCCTGCCGGTCGCGCAGAACATCACCCTGGTCGCGAAGGCTCTGAACAAGCCGGTCAGCCAGGTCACCGTGTGCGTGCTCGAGCGGCCGCGCCACGAGCCCCTGGTGCAGGAGATCCGCGACGCCGGCGCACGCGTCAAATTCATCATGGACGGCGACGTCGCCGGAGCGATCGCGGCCGCGCGCGGCGCCGGGGTGGACATGCTGCTGGGCACCGGCGGGACCCCCGAGGGGATCATCGCCGCCTGCGCCGTGAAGGCCACCGGCGGGATGCTCCAGGGCCGGCTCGCCCCGATCGACGACGCCGAGCGGCAGAAGGCGATCGATGCCGGGCATGACCTGGACCGGGTGCTCACCACATCGGACCTGGTCACCACCGACAACTGCTACTTCGCGGCCACCGGCATCACCGACGGCGACCTGCTGAAGGGCGTGCGTTTCCAGCAGGACCGCCTGATCACGGAGTCGATCGTGATGCGGGCCCAGTCCGGCACCGTGCGCATCGTCGAGGCGGAGCACCGTGTCGAGAAGTGGGACCGCTGGCTCTCGGAGTGAGCGAGGCCCGTCCAGCGGCCCCGTGGCGCAACGACCAGGGCGGGGCCCGCTGACCAGGGCGGGGACCGCTGACCAGGGCGGGGACCGCTGACCAGGGCAGCGCCCGCTGGCTCGGGCCGTGTGACGGCGGCTGAGATCATTCTGTGACACGCACTGCAGTAGCAGTCAACCTGACCATAACCACCCCTAAGGTGACCGTATGGCCTCCCCTGTTGAAGACATCCGCGTCGCCGTCGACCTCATCGTCCTGACCCTGCGGGCAGACGCCCTCAACGTCCTGCTGGTCCAGCGCGAGGACGACCCCCACCGGGGCGCCTGGGCGCTCCCAGGCGGTTTCATCGAGCTCGAGGAGGACCTCGACGACGCCGCCTACCGGGTGCTCGCCGACGAGGCCTCGCTGGGCAGCAGCGCCGTGCACCTCGAGCAGGTCCGCACCTTCGGCACCCCGCACCGCGACCCCCGCGCCCGCGTCATCTCGGTGGCCTTCATGGCCCTCGGCGCCGATCTGCCGGACCCCGAGCGCGGCGACGACGTGGCCGACGCCCGCTGGTGGCCCATCGCCGAGCTGGCCGACATCGACCTGGCCTTCGACCACGCCGAGGTGCTCGAGTGCTCCATCGAGCGCGCCCGCGCCAAGCTCGAGTACACGACGCTCGCGGTGACCTTCCTGCCCGAGGAGTTCACCATCTCCCAGCTGCGCGGGGTCTACGAGCACGTGTGGGGCACGACCCTGGACGCCGGCAACTTCCATCGCAAGGCCACCCGCACCGAGGGCTTCCTGGCCGAGCTCGACAGGCACGCCGCCCCCACAGGCGGCCGCCCCGCCCGCCTGTACTCCGCGGGCCCCGGCACCTCCCTGGTGCCGCCCCTGCTGCGCGCGGGGGAGTGAGCCGGCGGCGGGCCGCGATCGCCTCCGGGTGATCGCTCCGGGGTGATCACTCGGGGATCGACGCCGCAGACCATGGCAGGATCGACCCGTGACCCTCGACGCCGCCCTCACGCACCCCGACCCGCGCAAGACCGCGATCGCCGCCGCCTTCGCGGCCCGCCGGGAGGACGTGCTCACCGTCGCGCGGGCGATCCACGCCGACCCAGAGACCGCCTTCACCGAGCAGCGCGCGCACGACCGCTGCGCAGACCTGCTCGAGGGCGCCGGGTTCGCCGTCGAGCGCGGCATCGCGGAGCTGCCCACCGCCTTCCGCGCCACCCTCGGCACCGGCTCCCTCGTCGCAGCGCTGTGCGTGGAGTACGACGCCCTGCCGGAGATCGGCCACGGCTGCGGGCACAACCTCATCGCCGGCGCCTCGCTCGGCGCGGCCCTCGCCCTGGCCGACGTCGTCGACCAGCTGGACGTGACGCTCCTGGTCATCGGCACGCCAGCCGAGGAGCACGGCGGCGGCAAGCAGCTGCTGATCGACCGCGGCGTGTTCGACGGCGTGCACCTCGCGCTCATGTCCCACCCCACCCCGCACACGGACACCTATGACGTGCTGGGCTCCACGAGCCAGGCCGTCGGCCGCTGGCGCGCCACCTTCACGGGCCGCGGGGCGCACGCCGCCGCGAACCCGACCGACGGGATCAATGCGAACGACGCCGCCGTGGTCGCCCAGGTCGCGGCCGGCCTGCTGCGCCAGCGGGTGAAGGACGGCCAGCGCCTGGCCCTGGTGCCCCAGCAGGGCGGGGTCACGAACATCGTGCCGGAGACCGCCGTGGTCGATTTCGAGTGCCGGGCGCTGACGATGCCCGAGTTCGAGCAGCTGCGCACCCAGCTCATCGCCTGCTTCGAGGCCGGCGCGGTCGCCACCGGATGCACGCTGGAGATCGAGGCCTCCGAGCCCACCTACGAACCGCTCCAGCAGGACGAGGTGCTCGGCATCTCCTGGAACGAGGCGATGGCCGCCCTGGGGCGCCCGCTCGCCGGATCGCTCGGCGTCATGGCCGCCTCCACCGACATGGGCAATGTGTCCCAGCGGGTCCCTGGCCTGCATCCCTTCGTCGGCATCACCGGCGCGGGCGGCGCCCTGCACACCCGCGAGTTCGCCGCGCACGCCGCGAGCGAGGAGGGCTACCTCCTCCTGGACGACTGTGCGGTCGCGATGGCCTGGGTGATCCAGGACGTCGCCACCAGCCACACCCGGCGCCCCCTCGTGCTCGAGCGGGCGGCCCAGCTGGCAGAAGAGCACCGGGGGCGTGGCGCTGCCTCGGCCTGACGTCCCCGGACTTCGCACGGCCCGATCAGAGCCGGGTCAGCGCCTCTCGGCCAGCCCCTCGAGGAACTCCAGCTGGCGGCGCCTGTGCTGCCACTGACCGTGCTCATGCCCGTCGAACGGATAGCTGCGCAGGCTCTTCCGAGCTCCCGCGTAGGCCTCGTAGGCGACCAGCACGCCAGCCGGCGGGCACACCGGGTCCAGCATGCCGACCGCGAACAGGGCGGGGGCCTGCGCACGGGAGGCGAAGTGCACTCCGTCGAAGAACGACAGCGTGTGCAGAACGGCCTCCTCGTCTCCGCGCCTGGTGCGCAGGTAGTCACGGATCTGGGTGAACGGTCCGTCCGCGGCGGTCTGGACCGAGCGGGGGATGTCGCACAGCAGCGGCACCTCGACGAGCGCGCCCGCGATGCCGTCGCTCAGCGCCGCGGCGGCCAGGGCGGTGACGCCGCCCTGGCTCCCGCCCGAGACGACGAGCGGCCCGGCCCCGTGCCCCTGACGTGCACGCACGGCATCGACCGCGCACACGGCATCGGTGAACAGGCGGCGGTAGTAGTACGTCTCCGGCTGCTGGATCCCTGAGGTCATGCGGCCGACGATCTGCGGCCCGCTGCCCACGGGGTCCGGGGTATCGCCCGCCGAAGCGGGCCCGGTCTGCCCGCGGTTGTCCATCACGAACGTGGACCAGCTGGCGCTCGGCAGCAGCGTCCACTGCTCGGGGATCCCGCGGCCGGTGTTGTTGCCCAGGAACTGGATCACGGTCCCGCGCGATGCGCCGTGCGCGGGGGTCAGCATCCACCCCTTCACGGGATGTCCGTCGAACCCTGCGACGGTTACGTCCTCGACGTCGATGGTGCGCAGCGGCGACTCCACCGGGTCGAAGCGGGCTGCGTCGCGGCCCGCGTGCTCGACGAGAGTGGTCCGCCAGAACGCGTCGAATCCCTCCGGGCCGGTGCTGAGGGGGCTCGTGCCGGCGGGGCCGGTGCCGACGGGGCGGCCCGGACGGTGGGGAGGTGCCGGGGAGTCGCCCGTCGGCTCGGTCGGTGTCGCCATCGCCCCACGATAGATCTGCACAGAATGTGCATCAAGGGTTGACGTCGTTGAACTACAGTGCAAAAGTTGTGCACCGCCCCAGGATCTCGACCCACGCACCGCCGCGTCGGAAGGTTGTCGCATGCTCCCTGCATCCGGACTCTCCCTGAGCCGCCGGCAGTTCGCCGGCGCGATGGGCGCCGCGGCCGGCACGGCAGCCGTCGCCGGGTGCTCGTCCGGCTCGTCGAAGGACATGGACACCCTCCAGGTCTGGGGAGGCATCCCCGCCGAGAGCGGCCCGCAGGCCGTGATCGACCGCTTCCAGGAGGAGCACCCGGGCACCCACGTCACCTACACGCGATACGTCAACGACGATCGCGGGAACCTCACGGTGAACACCGCTCTGCAGGGCGGCGTCGACATCGACGTCTTCTTCACCTACGGCGTCCCGAACCTCACCATGCGCACGAACTCCGGCCTGGCCGCGGACGTCGGCGATCTCGTCCGCGCCACTCCCGAGCTGGAGATCTTCCTGGACACCGAGGACCCCAAGGCCCTCATCGACGGCGACCAGATCACCGCGCTCGCGACGACGCGGATCCCGCAGATGGTGCTGTTCAACGAGGACCTCCGGGAGAGCGCAGGGATCGAGCTGCCCACGCAGTGGACCGTCGAGGAGTACCTCGAGATCATCCGCGCGCTCGCCGACGACGGGAAGTACGGCACCTATGTGCTGCCGGACCTCGCCCGCATCGAGCTCGGCCCCAATTACCGGTTCACCGACAGCGGGGACTCCAACTTCTCCCACCCCGCCTTCCTGGAGCATTTCGAGCTGGCCGCGGAGCTGATCCGCGATGGCGTGCTCTATCCCTGGTCGCAGGCGCTGGCCCGGCAGCTCGAGGCGTATCAGCAGAACAACTTCATCGCCCAAGACTTCGGGCTGTGGACCACGGCTCCCTACTCGCTGCGGTTCCTCACCGACCAGGAGGAGTACCCCCACGACTTCAAGGTCGCCTGCGCGCCCGTGCCGACCCTGGACGGCAACGACTGGAACACCGGCGAGTACGGGGCCTTCATCCAGATCAACTCCAAGAGCCCCAAGCAGGAGCTGGCCTGGGAGTTCTGCAAGTTCTGGCTGCTGGAGAGCGCGCAGGACGTGGTCAAGGCCGGGTACATCTCCCTGCTGGGCGACGTGGGGGACGACGAGCTCCTGGACGGGATCCTCGGGGAGGGCGCCGAGGAGTTCTTCGACGTCGACTCCTTCCGCCGCACCCTGTTCGAGGACCAGCCGCGCATGCACCTGGACACCGAGTTGACCGCGTACACGGAGATCACGCAGAAGTACGAGCAGCAGCGCGACGTGTGCTGGCTCCTCGAGCGGTCACCGCAGCAGGCCATCGAGAACGTCGACACCAATGCCCAGGCGCTCATCGACCGGTTCGAGGGGGACTGACATGGCGATCGTCGACACCAGGATCGATGCGGCCGACGGGCCCGCCGCCGCAGCGGGCGGGCGACGCCGGCGACCCACGGGCCGCGCGCCCTCGGAGCCGAAGGCGTACGTGGGATGGCTCTTCATCGCCCCGAACCTGCTGGGGGTGCTGGCCTTCACCTTCGTGCCCCTGATCTCGGTGGTGCTGCTCTCCTTCACCCGCTGGAACCTCGTCTCGGGGTTCGGTGGCATCGAGTTCGTGGGCCTGGACAACTTCCTCGCGGTGTTCCAGGACCCCACCTTCTGGCGCAGCCTCGTGACCACGATCGTGTACGCCGGGGTCGCCGTGCCGCTGACCCTCGTCGTCGGCCTGGCGCTCGCGCTCGCCCTGAACCGGGACATCCCGGCGCGGGGCCTGCTGCGCGCCGCCTTCTTCGTCCCGTACATCGTGAACATCGTGGCGATCGGCATGACCTGGCAGATGCTGCTGGATCCTGAGGCAGGCCTGGTCAACCAGGTGCTCGGGGTGTTCGGGGCGGAGAACCTGCCGCAGTGGTTCGCGTCCTCGAACTGGGCGCTGCCCGCACTGATCCTGGTGACGATCTGGTCCCAGGCCGGCTACGCGAACCTCATCTACCTCTCGGCGCTGCAGGACGCCCCCACCCAGCTGTACGAGGCGGCCCGCATCGACGGGGCCGGGCGCTGGGCGTCGTTCCGGGCGATCACCTGGCCGTCCCTGCTGCCCACCACGGTGTTCCTGCTGGTCACGCTGTTCGTCGGGATCTCGCAGACCTTCGGCATGATCGCCCTGATCACCAACGGCGGCCCCGGGGACTCCACGACCACGCTGTCGTTCTACATGTACCAGACCAGTTTCCAGTTCTACCGGTTCGGCTATGCCTCCGCCGTGGGCCTGGTGACCTTCATCGGCATCTTCGCCATCATGCTCCTGATGTGGCGAGCCCAGCGAGGAAGGGCGCTCCATGACTGACTCGACGGCGACCACGACGACCACGCCCACCGGCGGTGGGCCGGGCCGCGGCCACGGCACCGGGGCAGGCGCCGACATGGCGAAGCGGCAGGCGCTGCGCACGCGCCGGGACCGCGTGCGCCGCTGGTCCTGGGGCATCCCGATGTGGATCCTCGCCCTGCTGTTCCTGCTGCCCTTCGCCTGGATGATCTCCACCTCGCTGAAGCCGGATGTGGAGGCCTTCAGGATCCCGATGCAGTGGATCCCGGACCAGCCGCGCTGGGAGAACTACACGGAGGTGCTGTTCGGGGAGAGCTCGATCCTCATCCCCTTCGGGAACTCGGTGTTCGTCGCGGCGCTGCGCGTGCTCGGCGAGCTGACCACCGCGACCCTGGCCGGCTACGCCTTCGCCAAGCTCCGCTTCCCCGGCCGCGGCAAGGTGTTCATCGCCTATCTCGCCACGTCGCTGATCCCGGCCCAGCTGCTGCTGGTGCCGCGCTTCGTGTACTTCGAGAAGCTCAGCCTGTACGACACCCTGTGGGCGCTGATCCTGCCGGGCATGTTCACGGTGCTGGGGACCTTCCTCATGCGCCAGTACTTCATCTCCCAGCCGGACGAGTTCGCGGAGGCCGCACGGCTCGACGGCGCGAACGAGTTCCAGATCTTTGTCCGGATCTACCTGCCCAATGCGATGTCGATGATCAGCGCACTGGCGATCCTCACGTTCGTCTGGTCCTGGAACGACTACGAGACCCCGCTGGTGTTCCTCTCCACCCCGGAGAACTACACCCTGCCCATGGGGCTGACCAGCTTCACCGATGAGAACGGGGCGATGGCGGCAGGCCTGTCGATGGCGGCGTCGGTCATCTCGATCGTCCCGATCCTGCTGGTGTTCCTGATCTTCCAGCGCCGGTTCGTGCGCGCCATGACCGAGAGCGCGCTGAAGTAGCAGGCGTGCTGAGGGAGCAGCCCTGTGCCGTCCTCGCCGAGCACACTGGGGGAGGGCCGTCGGCCACGACCGCTCCGGATCCTCCGTCGGCGGCCGGTCCGACGATCCGGCCCGATGTCCCTGCCCGACGACCCAGCTCGTCGGCCCTGCCCGACGACCCGGCCCGACGGCCCTGCCCCACGACCAGGCCCGTCGACCTCCTGCCTCCCGCGACTGCACAAGGACCACTGCCCATGAGTACCACCCCTGACCCCGCCGCCTCCCCGTCGGCGCTGCAGCGCCTCCGGGAGGAGCTGCCGCAGCTCAACCCCGGCAACCGGCGGATCGCCGAGGCGATCCTCGCCGATCCCCTTGCCGCGGGCGACTCCTCGATCACCGCGCTCGCGGAGTCCGCGGAGACCTTCCCCGGCGCGGTCTCCCGCTTCGCCCGCAAGCTCGGGTATGCGGGCTTCCCGGCTCTCCGCGCGGCGATCGCCCTCGACAACGGCCGGGCGGCGCAGTCAGGCTGGGAGCGCGACATCGGCACGGCGATCACGCCCGCCGATTCCCCCGGGGACGTCCTGGACATCCTCGCCGGGACCGCGGCCCGCGCGCTCCGCGACGCCGCCGCCGTGATCGACCAGGCCCAGGTCGAACGCGCGGCCGACGCCATCACCGCGGCCGAGCGCGTCCACCTGCACGGCGAATGGGGCGACTCCATCGCTGTGCGCGAGCTCTACCTGCGGCTCCAGCGGATCGGCGTCGCCGTCTGGTGCCATGAGTCCGGGCCGCGCACCCTCGATCTCGTCTCCCGCACCTTCACCGAGCGGGACGTCGTCCTGGTGCTCAACCGCTCCGGGAAGGACAGGACCGCGCTCGAGCTGCTCCGGAGCGCCGAACGCGCCGGGGCGACCACGATCGCGGTGCACGGCGTCCCCGGCTCCGCCCTCGAGCAGGCGGCCGACATCCCGCTCTACACCGGCATCCGCAACGGAACGGTATGGACACAGCACTTCGCGGGCCGCGCGAGCGACACCCTGCTCACCAGCATGCTCTGGCTGCTCGTCGCGCAGCGGCGCTCGGCCGACCCCACCATGCGCTTCGTGGACGACGGGACCCTGCAGCCGCACACCCCCGCCGCTCCCCATCGCGACCACAGCTGACGACCCCACCACCCCACCTGCTGGAAGGAACCCCATGCTCACCGAATCCGTCACCACCGACATCGTCGTGGTGGGAGGAGGCCTCGCCGGAGTTTGCGCCGCGATCGGAGCCGCCCGGCAGGGCAGCCGCGTCGCCCTCATCCAGAACCGGCCCGTGCTCGGCGGGAACTCCTCGAGCGAGGTGCGGGTGTGGGTCTGCGGTGCCACGGCACACGGCATCCACCTTTTCGCCCGCGAGACCGGGATCATGGGCGAGCTGTACGTCGAGAACCAGTTCCGCAACCCCGACGGCAACCCCTACTACTGGGACCTGCTGCTGCTGGAGAAGGTGCGCGCCGAGCCCGGCATCGAGCTGTTCCTCAACACCGATGTCACCGAGGTCGAGGCCGACGGGCCCGAGGACGCCCGGGTGATCCGGTCCGTCACCGGATGGATGAGCGGTTCCGAACGGCGGATCACCGTCACCGGTGCGTCGGTGATCGACTGCAGCGGGGACGGACTGGTCGGGCACCTCGCCGGCGCGGAGGTCATGCGGGGGAGCGAGCCGCGGGAGCAGTTCCAGGAGTCCTGGGCGCCCGAGCAGGCGGGGGAGGACATGCTCGGCTCGACGATCCTCTTCTACACCAAGGACGTCGGGCATCCGCAGAAGTTCGTCGCCCCTCCCTTCGCGATCGACATCGCGCAGACCGCGATCCCGCAGAACCGGGTGATCCGCCAGACGATGAGCGGCTGCGACTTCTGGTGGATCGAATGGGGCGGCCACCTCGACGTCGTCCACGACAACGAGCGGATCCGCGACGAGCTGCAGGCCGTCTGCTACGGGCTGTGGGACCACATCAAGAACTCCGGGCAGTACGACGCGGACACGCTCAGCCTCGAATGGGTGGGGGCCGTGCCGGGCAAGCGCGAATACCGGCGCTTCGTCGGCGATCACGTCCTCACCCAGCACGACGTGCTCGGGCAGACGGAGTTCGAGGATCGGGTCGCCTTCGGCGGCTGGTCGATCGACCTCCACCCCGTGGGCGGGGTGTACGCGAGCGAGAAGGGGTCGCGGCACTGGCACCCCGACGGGAACTATCACATCCCGCTGCGCTCGCTCTTCTCGCACAACGTCTCCAACCTGTGGATGGCCGGGCGCGACATCAGCGCCAGCCACGTCGCCTTCGGCAGCACCCGGGTGATGGCCACCTGCGCCATCCTCGGCGAGGCCGCCGGCATCGGCGCCGCGGTCGCCGGCCGCCTCGAGGTGAGCCCCCGCGACCTCGCCGCCGACCATGTGCCCGAGCTGCACCGGGCGATGGTGCGGGCCGACGCCTCGCTGCTGGGCGTCGTCGACGACGACCCGGCGAACCTGGCGCTCGGCGCCGCGGTGAGCGCGTCCTCCTCGAAGACGGTGCTCGGCTCGACGCGGAGCATCGGGCGGTTCACCCTGGATCACGACCTCGCCCTCGTGCTGCCGGTGGACCCGGAGCTCGGCGTGGTGGAGATCCTGGTCGACGCCGCCGAGGGCACCGAGCTGCACGTCGAGCTGCACAGCGTGGGCAGACCGCAGAACTATCTGCCGGCCGCCCGCGAGCGCAGCGTCGTGGTCCCCGTCCCGCAGGGGCGCTCCTGGGCGCGGGCGGATCTGGGGTGGGAGCCGGGCGAGGCGCAGAACGCCGTCGTGGTCCTGCGGCGGAACCCGCAGCTCGAGGTCCATCAGGCCGATCGGGTCGAGCCCGGCACCGTCACGATGCGGCACCGGGACCTGCCGGCGGATGAGGCGACCCCCGAGCAGTGGCGGTACTGGAAGGAGACCCTGCACGGGCACGGCATCTGCTTCCGCGCGACGTCCCCCACCCGCGTCTTCGACCCCGAGCAGGCGGTCGGCGGCTACGCACGGCCCTACGGCGGCCCCGCGATGTGGGTCTCGGCCGACGCCGCCGAGGACCCGCAGCCCTGGCTGCAGCTGGACTGGCCGGCCGCGCAGGAGATCACCACGGTCGACCTCGTGCTCGATGACGATGTCAACGAGGACCTCATCAACCTCCACCATCACCGCACCCCGGACGACACGATGCCGACCCTGGTGCACACCGCCCGCGTGGAGGCGCGTGTGGATGGGCAGTGGCAGGAGATCGCCCGGATGGAGGAGAACCGCGAACGCCATCGGACGTTCCCGCTCGCCCGCCCGGTGCGCACCGACTCCGTGCGCGTCGTGGTCGACGAGATGAACGGGGCTCCGACCGCGCGCATCGTCTCGCTGCGGGTCTACGGGGACTGAGGGCCGGCGGCGCAGGCCGGGAGGTGAGGGTCGGGGAACGAGGAGTGAGGAGCGCGGAGTGGAAGAGCGGGGAGTGAGGAGCGGAGGCTGACGGGCGAGCCATCGGGTGCCCGTCACATCATCATTGAAGTTTCATCTATTTGGGCGCATGATGGTCATGACACCATCGATCGGAAGGATCGCCCCATGAACTCCTCGCCCCTGACCATCCCCTCCACGACGACCGGCGCGGTCGACGGGCGGCACTTCTCCTCCGACCTCGCCATGGATGCCGTGACGCTGCGCGTCGGCGACCTCGAGCTCATGAGCTCCTACTACGAGAACGCCCTCGCCCTCACTCCGATCGAGGAGCAGGCCCGCGTGAACGGCGAGATCCATCGGGTCCTCGGCCGCGGCGCCGTCCCCTTCGTGCGCCTCGTCGCCACGCCCGGCCTGCCGGGCGTCGACCCCCGCCAGGCAGGCCTGTTCCATACCGCCTTCCTCTTCGAGGACCAGGCCGCGCTCGCCGGCACCGTGCTGCGGGCGGCCCAGGATCCGCGGTCCCGTTTCGCGGGCTCCAGCGACCACCTCGTCTCCGAGGCCTTCTACTTCGCCGATCCCGAGGGCAACGGCATCGAGCTGTACTGGGACCGCCCCCGCGACCAGTGGACCTGGACCGATGGCCAGGTCGCGATGGACACCTTGCACCTCGACCCCAGCGCCTACCTCCGCGAGCACCTGACCGACGAGGTCACCGCCGCGCCGAGCGTGCGCCCGGGCATCGTGGGCCACGTGCACCTGCAGGTCGGCGACGTCGACTCGGCCCGGGCTTTCTACGTCGACACCCTCGGCTTCGAGACCACCGTGGGCTCGCACCCCGGCGCGCTGTTCGCCGCAGCCGGCGGCTACCACCACCACGTCGCGATGAACACCTGGAACAGTCGCGGGGCCGGTCCCCGCGCCACCTCGCTCGGCCTGGCGGACGTCGCCATCACCGTCCCCGGCCGCGAGGACCTCGACGCCCTGACCGCTCGCCTTTCCGGCGCCAAGCTCTCCTTCGCGGACGACGGCCGCTCCGTGAACGTGCGGGACCCGTGGGGCACCCCCGTCACTGTCAGCCTGCCCGGGACCAGCACCGAGGAGCTCCTGGCCCGCTGAGCCGCCGACCCGCCCGTGTCGGGTGGGTCGAGCAGGCGCGGATTGGCCGGGGTGGGGGATGCCCGGGGAGGCCGCCGTTCGGTGGTGAGGGGGAGCAGTCGACGTATTCGTGGAGCGAGCGCCATAAACGGGTTCGTTGCACGAATAGGTCCCGTACTTCCGTGGGCCGCATGCTGCCGCATGCTGCCGCAGACTGCCGTGAGCCGTGAGCCGTGAGCCGTGAGCCGTGAGCCGTGAGCCGTGAGCCGTGAGCCGTGAGCCGTGAGCCGTGAGCTGTGAGCCGTGAGCCGTGAGCCGTGAGCCGTGAGCTGTGGGCTGTGGGCCTGTGCGGTCAGGGTCAGTCGCAGGTGCCGTCCGCAGCGCACGCGGCGCCGCCCTCGACCTCTACGCCGAGCAGTGAGGACAGCGAGAGCAGCGGAGTCGAGCCTTCTGAGGCGCTCGAAGTCCGACCGTCCGCTGCCGCTGCTGCTGCCGGTGTGACAGCCGTGCCGGCCGGGAGGGTCGTCGCCTCCGGCCCCGCCGTGCCGGCCCGACGATCCGTCGCGTCGGGTCGCTGGTCCGTCCCCTCGGGCCGCTGGCCCACGCCGGTCATGACTGCGCCGGCTCGGCCCGGGTCTCCTCGGCGATCTGCCGCAGCGCCTGGCGGAAGGCGTCCAGCGGCAGGGCTCCGGGTGCGGTGTACGTGTCGTTGAACAGGAAGAACGGGACGCCGCGGGCGCCCATCTGCACGGCCTCGCGCACATCCGCCTCGACCTCGGCATCGTGGGTCCCGCCGGCGAAGGCGGCCCGAGCGGCGTCCTCGGGCAGGCCGGCCTGGACCGCGCGCGCCACGACCGTCTCGACGTCGAAGGGGTTCGAGGCCCCAGTGAAGTAGCCGCGCTGCAGGTCCATGAAGTAGTCCGTCGCCGCGTCGACGCCGCTGGCCTCGCGGATCGCCTGCAGCACGCGATGCACGCCGCGGGTGTTGGCCATGGGTCGGCCGATCACGTACTCGCGGCCGAGCTCCTTGGCCATCTCCTGGATCTGCGCCTCCATCTCGCGCACCTTCTCCTCGGGCATGCCCTTGGCGGCGACCAGGTGGGCGATGTTGTCGCGCACGGTGTCGGCGGGGGAGGTGGGGTCCAGCTCGAAGGAGTGGGCGCGCACATGCACCTGGCCCTCGAGGCCTTCGGCGGCGATCGCGTCGTGCAGGCGGGACTCGCCGATGTAGCACCAGGGGCAGACGACGTCGGTCCACACGTCGACGGTGATCAGCGGCTCGGTGGCGCCCGTCGGGGTGCTCGGGCCGGTGGTGCTCTCGGTCATCGTGCCCTCCATGGTGGGGGTGGGTGCGCAGTGGTCCCGCGCCAATCCCTAGATGCTTGAAAACGGTACTACGAAGGCTGTGCTCCGGCGAGTGTCGAGATCACGTTTCGCGTCCGGCACAGCGCGGTCGACGCGATCAGCAGGCCGCGGTCTCTGGTCGGCGCGCTCTGAGAAGTTGACCTCCTCGGCCGACCATCGGACGCGGTCACCGGTCACACTGGGTGTGACCCGACGGACGGTGCCACACTGGACGGTGCCCGTCGCCGCACGGCGAGCCCGCCCCGATGATGACCAGGATGCTCATGTCCCCGCTGAACTCCCCTCTCGAACCCTCTGCGGGCGCCCCCGCGGCTACGGAGTCGGTCCTGCGAACCCTGGAGGTGCTGCGCTGATGAGCTCGCGCAAGAATCGGAATCAGAAGACGGGTCGCAAGAGCGCCGGCGGACCGACGAGCCCTGCCGCGCAGACGCCCGCCTCTCCGTCCATGTCGACCTCGGCGGAGGTTGACGAGCTGGACTTCGCGGACACCCCGGTCTCAGCAGTCGAGGCTGATGGCGCGGATCTCGCGAGCACCCCGGTCTCAGCTGTCGAGGCGGATGATGTCGACCTCGCCGAGACCACCCTGTCCGCTGTCGAGGCGGACGCCATGGACGCCCCGGTCGAGTCGGCGGATGGCGAGGCCAGCGCTCCTGTCCAGTCCCCGCGCTTCCCCTCGTGGGCGATGGAGACGGAACCTGATGCATGGTCCGCGTCGGACCCCTCGGACGAGACGGAGGTCCCGAGCGAGCCCCTGGCAGCCCCGATGGGCGGCGCCCCGGTGACGCCGGAGGCCGCGTGGTTGCAGGACGGCGCCGACGTCATCGACGCCCCGAACGCGACCGTCGCTGATGCTGATGCTGATGCTGATGCTGATGCTGATGCTGATGCTGATGCTGATGCCGGACCCGAGCTCGAGACTGAGGCCGAGACCGGCCAGGCGGACGAGCCCGAGGTCGAGTACCAGGTCGAGGGCGAGCAGTCCGGCAGCCCCGCGCCCGATCTCGAGCAGTCCGGCGCCCCTGGGCCCGACCTCGCCCCCGAACCCGAGTCGAGCGACGGGCCGGGTGCCCAGTCGGGACTGTTCGATCCGGAGGAGGGGAACCGCTGGACCGTCGTCGACGAATCCGCGGGCAGCGCCACGGACGAGCGCGACGAGCCGGGGGAGCAGGCGCCCCAGGGCGGCCCGTCCACAGAGGCGGACGCCGAGTACGACGACGAGGGCGCGACCAGCGATGCCCCGTTCGCGGCGGCCGGCAGCGCGTCCTCGGAGCTCCCGTCGGTCAACGACGAGGCGGCACCCGGATCCGTCCCGGGCACAGCGGATACGGCAGGCACGTCCCCGTCCCCGCACGGTGCGGACTCGGACGCCGCGGCCGACGCCAGCGTCGATCCGAACAGCTCGGCCGACGACACCCTGCCGGCCTTCCCCGTTCCGGTGACGATGTCCCCCAAGGCCAAGAAGTTCGGCTGGGCGCGGGAATCGCTCCTGACCGGTGAACCGGCACCGAGCGCGGACGGCGCCCCCGAATCGCGCTCGCCGAGAGCCGAGAAGGCCAAGAACCTGTGGCGCAGCGTGAGAGGGGCGACGGCCGGCAGGCCGGCGGTCGAGGGAACAGGCTCTGCCGACGTCGGGGAGCACGGCGGATCCACTGTGCTTGGAACCCCTGTCAGTCCGGCGTCCTCCGCGGTCTCCGGGACGTCCGCGAGCACCGCACCTCCGACCGGAACGCCGTCGCCGGCCGCTTCCTCATCGACCGCAGCTTCGGCGGCATCGACCGGCTACACGGGATCGACAGCGGCCACCACGGCTTCCGCGACGAACAGCACGGCCGGCACGCCGGGCACGGCCGCCGCGACCGGCACTCCAGGCACGACCGGCACTGCCGACGGGTTCTCCTCGGCGAGCACCCCCGAGGAGGACGGGCCCACCGGCCGGTTCCATCACGTCCTCCAGGTGCTCAGCCCGTACCTGCGCAGCCACCGCGCCGCTCTGCTCACCGGGGCGATCGCCCTGCTGCTGAGCGTGTGGCTGCTGGTCGCCCTGCCCTTCCCCCTGAAGTACGCGGTCGATGCCGCGGTCGCCTCCACCGGGGCCGATCTGCCGGCGCTGGCCGAGCTCACGGGTGATCCTGGACGCCGACTCACGGTCGGCGTGCTGCTCTTCGCCCTCCTGCTGATCCTGCAGGTCGCGACCCGGTTCACGGCAGTCGCCGCGCTCGGCCGGGTCGGGGTGCGGATCGCCACCAGTCTGCGTTCCCGGCTCCTGTCCCATCTGCACCGCCTGACACCGGGCGCCGAGGGGCGGCCCTCCTCGGGCGCGTCACCGGCCCGGCAGGGCGAGGCCGGCGAGGACGACGTCGTGCGGCCTCTGATCGAGGACGTCGCGACCCTGCGCGACCTGCTCTCGCACTCCGGTCCGCGGGCCGCCGCGAGCATCCTGACCCTGCTGACCCTGCTGGTGGTGACGGTCATCGTCGCGCCCCTGGGGGCGCTCGTGCTGCTCGTGACCGGGCTGCTGTACACGGCGGCGATCGGCCTGTCGATGCGCCGCAGCCGTTCCGCCGCGGCCAGCGCCCGCTCCGAGGCCCGCATGCTCGCCGACACCGCCGACGAGCTCGTCGCCGCCACGGGCACCGTGCAGACCTACGGCCTGGAGACCCGCTCCTCGCGCGGGCTGACCGAGGCGGGCCTCCGTGCCGGCCGAGCCCTGACCCGGTCCCGTCGCATCGACTCCCTGCAGAGTCTGCTCACACAGCTCGTGGCCGGGATCGGCGTGGTCGGGACCCTGCTCCTGTGCGGGTCGCGGGTCGCGGCCGACGCCATGACCCCCGGCGATCTCGTGCTGGTCCTCGTCGATGTGCTGATCCTGCTCGTCGTGCTGCGCGATCTGCTGGAGAACATCGGCTCCCTGCAGGGCGCCCCCGCCGCGGGAGATCGCATCGCCGACCTGCTCGACCGTGAGGCCGGGATCGCCGAGCCCCCGCGCACCCAGCCCGTGGACCGCGTGGGCGGCGAGATCGTCTTCTCCGCCGTGAACACGGCCCTCAGTACCTCCGACAGCACCGCCGTGAGCACCGCCGACAGCCCAGCCGCCGACGCAGCGGCGAGCACTGCGGGCGGGACCGGCGGTCACCTGTTCGACACGGTCTCCCTCGTGGTCCCCAGCGGCCAGCACGTGGCCCTCCTGGACCGGGAGGGTCGCGAATCCGCCGCCCTGATCGCGTACCTGCTGCGCTTCGACGAGCCCGACACCGGCCGCGTCCTGCTGGACCGCTACGACACCCGTGCCGTCTCCCTGGGCGATCTGCGTCGCCAGCTCGCCGTCGTCCAGCGCGAGCCGGTGCTGTTCACCGACACCGTGCGGGAGAACATCCGCATCGGCCGCCCCGATGCCACCGACGACGAGGTGCGCGAGGCCGCCCGCAAGGCCGGGATCGACGATGTGATCGCCCAGCTCAGCCGCGGCTTCGACACCGTGCTGGTGCGCCGCGGCGATGTCCTCACCGACGGTCAGCGACGCCGGGTCGCGATCGCTCGTGCCCTGCTGCGCGACGCCCCGATCGTGGTGCTGGATGCGGCCGACGCCGGGCTGTCGGGCGCCGAGCGACGCCCGGTCCTCGCCGCTCTGGCGGCTCTGACCGAGGGGCGCACGGCGATCGTGCGCAGCCGCGATCCCGAGACCGTGACCGCCATGGACCGCGTGCTGTGGTTCGAGGGTGGCGAGGTCCGCGAGGACGGCGGGCCGTCGGCCCTGGGGGCGGACCCCGACAGCCGCCTCGCGACCTGGCTGCGCGCCCAGGACGAGACCGTCAGCTGAACCGCGCTCGCGCCTGAGTCCTGCCTGCGACCTCGCGGATCTGTCGCCGGCACTCGTCGGCCCCGCTGCACGGTGCGCGCTGCCCGGCGCCCGGTGCCTGCGGGCGCTGCGGCGGCGACGATCTGTCGCAGGACCCTCGACTCCGCGCCACCGCGCGGCCACGTCCCTGACACCTGACGGGGCCACGCTGGATCCACTGTCCGGGCCCCGCGGGGTTCGTCGGCCGTACCGGAGATCCCCCGGGGCAGCGCGAGAAAGCGGGTCCGCGATGAAGATCTCCGTCATCGGTGTGGGGTACCTCGGCGCCGTCCACGCCGCCAGCATGGCCGAGCTCGGGCACGAGGTGATCGGCCTGGACGTCGACCTCCGGCGCCTCGAGAGGCTCTCCGCCGGCGAATCGCCCTTCCATGAACCAGGGTTCCCCGAGATCCTGCGTCGCGGTCTGGCCACCGGCCGGCTGCGCTTCACGGCCGACATCGACGAGCTGGCCGACGCCGATGTGCACTTCCTGGGTCTGGGCACCCCGCAGCGGGCCGACGGGTTCGGCGCGGACCTCACCGCCCTGGACGCCGCCGTCGGCTCCCTCGCCGCGGTGCTCCCGGCCCGCGCCGGGGTCAGCACCCTGGTGGTCGGGAAGTCGACCGTTCCCACCGGCACCGCCCGTCGCCTCGCAGGCCGTCTGGAGCAGATCGACGGCGTGCACCTGCTGTGGAACCCCGAGTTCCTGCGCGAGGGCTTCGCGGTGCGGGACACCCTCGAGCCCGACCGGATCGTCTACGGCGTGCGCGACCCCGAGGTCGCCGGCCCGGAGATCGCGATGCTCGACGCGGTCTACGCGCAGATCCTCGATGGGCCCGATAGGCCCGACAGGCCCGAGGGCGGAGTGCCGCGCCTGGTCATGGGCTACGAGGCCGCCGAGCTGGTGAAGGTCTCCGCGAACGCCTTCCTGGCCACCAAGATCTCGTTCATCAACGCGATGGCCGAGCTGTGCGAGGCGACCGGCGCCGACGTCACCGACATCTCCCGCGCGCTCGGCATGGACGACCGCATCGGGAACAAGTTCCTGCGCGCCGGCGTGGGCTTCGGCGGCGGCTGCCTGCCCAAGGACATCCGCGCCTTCATCGCCAGCGCCGAGGACCTCGGCGCCGGGCAGGCCCTGGGGTTCCTGCGCGAGGTCGACGCCATCAACCAGCGCCGACGGGTACGCGTGGTGGATCTGGCCCGCGAGATGCTCGGGACCCTGCGCGGCCGACGCATCACCGTGCTCGGCGCCGCCTTCAAGCCCGACAGCGACGACGTGCGCGACTCCCCGGCCCTCGAGGTCGTCTCGCGCCTGATGGCCGCCGGCGCGCACGTCACGGTGACTGATCCGGAGGCGCTCGAGAACGCCCGTCGCCGCGTCGAGGGGCTGGCCGCTGTGCAGGACACGGCCGAGGCGCTGCAGGACGCCGAGCTCGTGCTGCTGCTCACCGAGTGGCGCGAGTACCGCGACCTGGACCCGATCGCCGCCGCACAACTCGTCTCGACGCCGCGGATCATCGACGGCCGCACCGTGCTCACCCCGAGCGAGTGGCGTGCGGCTGGGTGGGAGTTCCAGGCGCTGGGCCGCCCCGACGCCCCGACCACGCTGCCCGCGGATGATCGGTCGGTCCCCGTTGCGGACGCCCTGATCGACGCCGCGGCGCAGGCATAGGGCCGAGGCCGCCGGCTCAGACGTCCTGAGCTGTCTCCGCCGGGAGCTCGGCGTCGTCGCCCTCGGCCTCGTCCTCCTGCAGTACACGACGCCGTTGGACGATCGCGCCGACCAGGCCCAGGACCACGCCGAACGCCAGCCAGCCGCTCAGCCACAGCAGGTCCCCGCGCGGATCGATCCAGCCGCCGCCGATCGCGGCGCGGAAGGCGTCCACGGCGTGTGTCATCGGCAGGTACGGGTGGATGGCCTGGAAGAACGGCGGCAGCGTGGCGACGGGATAGGTGCCCCCGGCGCCGGAGATCTGCAGGGCGATCAGCACCAGGGCCACGAACTTGCCGACCGGGCCGAACAGCGCCCCGAAGCCATGGTTCAGGGCCACGAACACCAGGCTCGTGAGGCCGGCCAGGCCGAACATCAGCGGCAGGTCCTGCACGGTGATCCCGACGCCCCAGTGCAGGGCGGTCACTGCGATCGCGGCCTGCACCAGGCCCAGCAGGAACGCGGGCACCAGCCCGCCGGCGAGCAGTCGGAGGGCGCCCACGCCGCGGGAGGCGGCCTCGGCGGAGAACGCCGGCATCATGAGGAAGATGGCCATGCCGCCCACCCACAGGCTGATCGCCAGGAACAGCGGGGCCAGGCCCTCGCCGAAGCGCGTCAGCTCGTGGTCTCGCTCGAAGCTCATCTGCACGGCATCCGAGGCGGTCCCGGCGAGCTCCTCGCTCTCCTCATCGGTGTAGGAGGGCACCTCGTCCTCGGCGTCGTCCAGCCCGTCGCGGAGCTCGACGGAGCCGTCCGCGAGCTGTCCTGCGCCGTCGTCCAGATCCACGGCGCCGTCCGCGAGGTCCCCGGCCCCGTCGTCGACCTTCCCGGCGCCCTCGGCGAGGGTCCCGGAGCCGTCCTCGAGGTCACCGGCCCCGGCGGCGAGCTGCTCGGCCCCGGACCGAGCATCTGAGGTGCCGCCGGCCAGCTGGTCCGCTCCGTCGGCGAGGGCGGCGGATCCGCTCGCCAGGTCGTCGGCGCCGGTGCGGGCGGTGCTCACGCCGTCGGTGTACCGGCCCACGCCGGAGGCCAGGTCCTGAGCCCCGGTGCTCGCGGTGTCGGTGGCCTCGGCGAGCTGCGTGGCGCCCGAGGCGACGTCCTGCGCGCCGGAGTTGAGCAGGTGCACGTCGTCGGCGCCCTGCTGGAGGGTCTCGTAGGCGTCGGGCAGGGCGACGGCCGCGGAGCGTGCCTGGTCCGTGAGGTCCGCGGCAAGATCGCTCGCGGAGGATCCCTCGGCGGGGTCCGGGACGGCCGCGCCGGCATCCTCGCGCAGCCCGCCCAGCGAGGTGCTCAGCGTGGAGGCGTCCTCGGCGAGCGTGCCGGTGGAGCCGGAGAGCCGGGCGGCGTCCTCGGCGAGGGTGCTGGTGGTCGTGGAGAGGTCATCGGTGTAGGTGACGATGCGGTCGGCCGCATCGGTCATCCCGGCGGCGGTGTCCGCGACGTCGGTCGTCTGCTGGGCGGCGGTCCCGGCGGCCTCGTCCGCGGTGCTCGCATCCGTCGCGGCCTGCGAGGCGTCGTCCCGGGCGCCCTGCGAGGACTCCGAGACGCCGGCGAGCTCGTCGCAGAAGGCGGCGTCGGCCCCGGATTCCTCGCAGCGGGCGGCGAGGTCGTCGACCGAGCCCGTGTAGGACTCGACGGAGCTCGAGGAGGTCGCGGCGCTGTCCGCCGCAGTCCCGGTGGAGGTCGCCGTGTCCTGCACGGAGGTGTCCAGGGCGGTGACGTCCTCCTGGATCGTGGCGGCGCCGTCCTGGAGGGTGCGGGCATCGCCGGCGCGGTCCGCGGTGTCCTCGCTGAGGGTCTGGGCGGCCCCCGCCACGTCGGTCGCGGTGCCGTCCAGGGAGCTCGCTGCATCAGAGAGGGTGCCAGCATCGGTCGCGGGCTGATCGAGCAGTCCGGACACGTCCGTGGCCGCGGCGGCGCTCTCGAGGTCGTCGATGGCCGTGACGAGGTCGTCGCTGGTCTGCTGCACGCTCTCGGGGGTCACCCCGATCTCGTCGGCCCGCTGCTGGGCGGCGGCGATGGTGTCGTCGAGCTGCTGGGTGCCGTCGGCCACCTGGCCCGCTCCGTCGGCGAGGTCGGAGGCCCCGGTGGCGAGCTGCTCCGTGCCCGTGGCGAGATCATCGGCTCCCGTGCGCAGCGGGCGCCCGTTCTCGTCGAGCTCGACCAGGCCGGAGCTGAGCTGCTGCGCCCCCGTGGTGAGGGTGGCGGTCCCGTCCTGCAGGTCGACGGCTCCGTCGGCGAGGTCGCCCAGGCCCACGACCAGGTCGAGGCTGCCGCCGTGGAGGGTGGTGGCGCCGTCGGCGAGCTCGCCCGCACCGCCGGCGAGCTCGGAGGTGCCGTTCTTGAGATCGCCGGTGCCGGTGACGAGGTCGTCGGTGCCGCCCTTGAGCTCGGAGGAGCCGTCGGCGAGGTCGCCGGCCCCGCCGGCCGCATCGGAGATGCCGTCGTGGATGGTCGTGAAGCCCACGTAGATGTTGTCGAGGTACTGCTCGAGCACGCTCGAGCGCAGGGAATCGGTCAGGGCGGTGCCCACCGACTTCGTGAAGTTGCCGCCCACGTAGTTGGCCGAATCGTTGGTGGTGACGGTCAGCAGGGCGGGCGCGGCCTTCTCGGCGTCGCCGCCCAGGGAGGAGACGTTCGCGGAGAAGTCCGCCGGGATCTCCACGGTGGCGCCGTAGGTGCCGTCCTCCAGGCCGCGGTGGGCCTCCTCCGGGGAGACCTCGACGAAGTGGAAGACGTTCTCCTTGTCCATGTCGAGCAGGGTGTCGGTGAACTCCTGGCCCACGTCGATCGTGGTCTCCTCGCCACCCGGAGGCGTCGTGGTCGCGCCCTCGTCCTCGTTGACCACAGCGGCGGTGACCTGGTTGAGGTTGTTGCTGGGGTCGAGGAAGGACCAGGTCATGTTGCCGGAGTAGATCAGCGGCACCAGGGCCAGGCCCACCACGAACAGTGCCGCGATCGGCTTCTTCCACTCCGACGGGAGCAGGGCCGTGGCACCGCGGCCGGTGGCGGCGATGCCGCGCCCGGTGGCGGAGAAGGCACGGCCGACGGCGCGTGCGGCGGAGCCGATGGCGGACGCGACGGCACGGACCGCCGTCGAGAGGGCGGTCAGGAGAGCTCGAAGAATTCCCATCACGGGAAGTACGATACAGAGGTGTATCGAGTTTGGATATCACCCAGAAGTAAGTGTGGTGGGGGAGACGTGGGGAGCGCTCAGGAGGGCAGCTCCACCACCCACGGCTCGTGCACGAGGGCTGACGGGTCCCAGCGTTCCAGGAAGTCCGCGGCGGTGCGACAGCCGGGCAGGCCCAGGGAATCACCGATCCGGCCGACGACATCCGCCGTGCTCTCGCCGCGCTCGAGGCGGTCGCGCAGGGTCACGGCCCCGTCGCGCTTGGCCAGGCGCGCCCCGTCGGTGTTCACCGCGAGCGGCACATGGGCGTACGTGGGTTCCTCCAGCCCCAGCAGCTGCGCCAGGTACGCCTGGCGGGGCGCCGAGCTGAGCAGGTCGTCGGCCCGCGTCACCTGGTCCACCCCGGCCGCCGCGTCGTCGACCACGACCGCCAGGTTGTAGGCGACCACGCCGTCGCCGCGGCGCAGCACCAGATCATCGACGGATCCGGTGACCGTTCCGGCCCAGAGGTCCTGGACCGTCCAGTCGCGCGTCCCGGCACGCAGGCGCAGCGCCGGTTCCCGCCGCAGCTCCCGCATCCGCGCCCGGCCGGCCTCGCGGGCGGCGGGCGAGAGCTCACGGCAGGTGCCCGGATAGGCCCCGGGCGGGGCGTGCGGAGCGCTCGGGGCGTCCTGGATCTCCCGCCGCGTGCAGTAGCACTCGAAGACCAGATCGCGCTCGACCAGGTGGGTGATCGCGGCGTCGTGCGCGGATCCGCGCTCGGACTGCCGCACCACCTCGCCGTCCCAGTCCAGGCCGAGGGCGGCGAGATCCTCGAGCTGTCGCGCCGCGGAGTCCTCCTGCACCCGGTCGAGGTCCTCGATGCGCAGATGGAAGGCCCGGCCGGTGCGTCGGGCGAGGGTCCACGCCAGGATCGCGGTGCGCAGGTTCCCCAGATGCAGATCGCCGCTGGGGGAGGGGGCGTAGCGCCCGGCCCCCGGTGTCGAGGAGGGGGTCGTTGCGGCCGGGGCATCCATGGCGCCCTAGTCTAGGGGTGCCGCGCCGTGTTCAGGGTGTGGCCGTGCCGTCCTCGGGGTCGCTCGGAAGCTCGATCCGTATCCGGCCCGTCTCGAGGAACGAGGCGTCGGGGCGGTCCTCCACGAGGCTCGTGTCCTCCTGCTCCGAGGCGATCTCGATCCCGGAGACCCTCTCGTTCGCGCCCGGGAAGTATTCCGGCAGCGAGGGCACGCCGCCGGGTCGAAGGGGATTCCTGCGCATCGTGACCACTCTTCCGTCGTCCGTCGTCCGCTGCTGGCCGCCGGGCGCCGCAGCCTGCCGGTCGCTGCAACCTTCTGGTCGCTGCTGGCCGTCGGGCGCTGCCGCCTGCGGGTGATCGCGACGCCGGCCTCTGCGAGCCTGTGGCTCAGAGGGTACGCGGCGGGGTCCGACCGGGAGGGCGGATCAGCAGGATGTCCCCCTCCCGGCCGCCGGGTGCAGCCCGACCCGGCGGGGCCGGGGCGAAACCGAGCCGTGCGGCGAGGGAGCGCGAGGGGCGGTTCGCCTCGGCGGTCACGGCGATCACCTCGTGGTCGGCGCCACCGAGACGGGGATCGGTGAGCACGGCGGCCATCGCCTCGGTGGCGATGCCGTGCCCGGTCGCCGCAGGGGTCAGCCGCCAGTAGGCGCTGAGGGACTGCTCGCCCTCGTGCTCGAGGTGCGTCAGGCCGACGACGCCCAGCAGGCCGGAGGGAATCGCCGCACCGCCCGTCTGCTGTATTGGTGCTGGTGCTGGTGCTGGTGCTGGTGCTGGTGCCTGTGCTCGCGCCCGCACCGTGAGGTAGCCGGTGCCGTGCTGCTGCCACGCCTGGATCCACCGGTCCAGCACCCAGCGCATCTGCTCACGGTCGGTGAGCGGCTCGGTGAGGTCGTCGGCGAAGGCGCGGGGATCGGCGTGCAGCGCGAGCAGCTCCTCGAGATCGTCCTCGCCCACGGGGGTCAGCCGCAGGCGCCGTGTCGTGAGGATCCCGCGCATGACGACGGCGCGACGACCGCCGTCGAAGGACGGGGTCGCCGCGCCGGGCACGGAATGCTCCGCGGTCAGGGTGCTGAGCCGGGACTCAGACGTCGCTGCGGTGGTTGCCGCGCTTCTCGTCGTCCGAGGCGCCGTTGCTCTGGTCGAGGTCGGAGTCGACCTTGACCTCCTTGGGGGTCGTGTCCGAGGAACGGTCGTCGCCCTTGAGCGCCTGCGCCACGTCGCCGGCGTCGGCCGAACCGACGGTGTCCGAGACGGTCGAGGAGTCGTCCTCGCTCGAGGCGGAGGCCGGGTAGTGCGCGCGGGCGAAGTCCGCGGGCGGAGCCCACGGGTCCTCGACCGGACGCGTCTTCTGCCAGGCGATGTAGCCTGCAGCGGCACCGGCGGCGGCCAGCCCGAGGACGAGCAGCACCTTGCCGGCGCGGTTCTTCTTTACAGCCGGGGTCGGGGCGAGCGCGGCCGACTTGATGTCGCCCTGGCCCTTCTCGAGCTCGCTGCGGGCCGCGTCGACGGCGGCCTTCAGCACGGAGCCGGTGGTCTCGGCGGTCTTGCGGGCGCGCGGGATGTAGTCGTCCTGCACGTCCTGCTTGAACTTGTCGGCACGCGGGCCGAGGTTCGAGGACAGCTCGGAGAACTTCTCGCCCTGCTGGCGGAAGCGCTCCTCGACGCCCGGGCCGTACTGGTCCACGAGGCCGGTGGCGCGCGAGCGGGCCTCGCGAGCGCCCTCGGACACGACCGGGCCGACGGTCGCGGCGAGCTTCTGGAGCTCCTCCACGGCCTTCTCGGCCCTCTGTGCGGTCGAGCCTGCGGCGGCCGCGGTCTTCTCGGCCTGCTTCTTGGCCTTCTTGGACTCACGCTTGGTGGTCAGCGCCATGAGGTTCCCCTTTCGGTCGAATCCGCCGGGTCGGGCCGACGGTGGTCCCTGGGCCATGGCGTCCGAGCGGACGTCATGACCCGTGTGGCACAACTCTAACGCGAGCGAGTATGTGCGGTCCTCGGGCAAAGGTCAGGTTTGCGCCCTGCCGAGCGGTCGGGCCTGGGCACAGCGGGTGTCCGCTGAGGGCGGACGCGTCCGGGGCCGGCTTCGGGAGGGGCTCCCGGTGCCCGGTGCGGGGTCTGTGGGAAGATGAGCGCATGTTCGCAACTCTTCACACCACCAACGGGGACATCCGTCTCGAGCTGTTCCCCGATCATGCCCCCAAGACCGTCGACAACTTCGTGGGCCTCGCCGAGGGCACCCGCGAGTTCACCGACGCCGAGTCCGGCGAGAAGGTGACCCGCCCCTTCTACGACGGCGTCGTCTTCCACCGCATCATCTCCGGCTTCATGCTGCAGGGCGGCGACCCGCTGGGCACCGGCACCGGCGGCCCCGGCTACACCTTCGATGACGAGATCTCGGAGAAGAACTTCAACGAGCCCTACGTGCTGGCCATGGCCAACGCCGGCAAGCGTCGCAACGCGATCACCGGTCAGCCCTCCGGCACCAACGGTTCGCAATTCTTCATCACCGTGGGCCCCACCCCGCACCTGCAGGGCAAGCACACCGTATTCGGCGTCGTGGCCGACGAGGACTCCAAGAAGGTCGTGGACGCGATCGAGGGCGTCAAGACCGACATGCGCGACCGTCCCCTCGAGGACGTCGTCATCAACTCGGTGACCATCGAGAAGTGATCCCGCCCGGGATCCCCCGCTGAGCGCAGGCTCGGCGCGGGCCCGTGACGACGAGAAGGCCCGACCCCGCTGAGGGTCGGGCCTTCTTGCTGTCGTGCTTCCCGAGTGGCTCGTCTGACTCGTGGGTCTCGTGCTGTTGTCGCGGCTCTGGCGTTCCGGGCCGATGGGTCGGGCCGATGAACCGGAGTGATGGTCCGGCCGATGGATGGGCCGACGATCAGCCGATGGCCACGCCCAGCGCTGCGCCGATCCCGTAGGTGACCAGCAGGGCGAGCAGGCCGCCGGCGATCGTGCGGAGCGTGGCCCGGCCGGCCTGCGCCTGACCGAGGCGGGCGCTGACCGCACCCAGCAGGCCGAGGGCGATCACCACGGCGGCCATCGTGATCGGCAGCCGCCAGACGGCGGGGGAGGCGAGGATCGCCAGCAGCGGGATCACGCCGCCGATCGCGAAGGAGACCAGCGAGGTGATCGCGGCGCCCCAGGGGGAGACCACGGCGTCGTCCTCCACGCCGTGCCGGAACCGGGTGTGGGCGCCGAGGGCGTCGTGCCGCTCGAGGGAGTCGGCGACCGACTCCACGACATCGTCCGGGATGCCGGTCTCGGTCAGGGCCTCGACGAGGTGATCGTGCTCGCGCAGCGGCTGCGCGGCGAGATCGGTGCGGGTGCGGGCGATCAGGGCGCGGTCGGTGTCGCGCTGGGTGGAGACGGAGACGTACTCGCCCATCGCCATGGACAGGGCGCCGGCGACCAGGGCGGCGAGGCCGGAGATCAGCAGCCAGCGGATGTCCGTGGTGGCTCCGGCGACACCGACCGCGAGGCCGGCGACGGAGACGATGCCGTCGTTCGCACCGAGCACGCCGGCGCGCAGCCGGTTCACCTGCTCGGTGCGGGAGGTCCGCTGCAGCTCCTGGTCCGACGGGACCCGGGTCGCGGGTGCGGACGGCGCGGACGGCGCGGACGGCGCGGAGGGTGCGAAGGGTGCTGCGAGGTGCGGCCGAGCGGTGGGGGAGAGCGAGTCGACGAGAGCCATACCGGCACTCTAATTGTTTGGACTCAGTCCAGACAAGCAAGGTGAGGCTACGCTGACCTGCACGAACGTAAGGCGAGGCTTGCCGAAGAAGGCAACTCCGTCGGGCCGTAAATCGCCGGACGGGGCCCGCGGGTCTCCCCGCGGACCCCGTCGATCCGGTGGTACTGCCGCTCAGGCGGTGGCGATGCTCAGGCGGTGGGCTTGGAGGGCCACCACATGCGGTCGCCGATCAGGGCGAACAGCGAGGGCACCAGCACGGTGCGCACCAGCAGGGTGTCCAGCAGCACGCCGAGGCCCACGATCAGGCCCAGCTGCCCCAGCACCACCAGCGGCAGCACGCCGAGGGCGGCGAACACGGCCGCGAGCACCACGCCCGCGCTGGTGATGACCACTCCGGTGGAGCCGACGGCCCGCACCATGCCGTTCTTCGTGCCGTGCTCGGCAGCCTCGTGCCGGGCACGGTGGACCAGGAAGATCGTGTAGTCCACGCCCAGGGCGACCAAGAACAGGAAGGCCAGCAGCGGGACCGTCACGTCGAGCGCCGGGATCTCGAACAGCAGACGTCCCGCCCACAGGCCCAGGCCGATCGCGGCGATGGAGCTGACCACGTTGACCGTGAGCAGCACCAGCGGAGCGACCACGGCCCGGAGCAGACCCATCAGCACGATCAGCACCACGGCGAGGATCATCGGGGCCACGACCAGCAGGTCGCGGGTGGAATCGGCGCGCACGTCCATGGCGCTCGCCGTGGTGCCGCCCACCAGGGCGTCGGCCCCGGAGAGGTCGTGCAGGGTGTCGCGCAGGCCCTCGGCCTCGTCGATCGCGGCGGGGGATTCGGGCTGAGCAGTGCCGACGGCGGAGAGCACGGCCCAGCCGTCCGGGGTGGTGCCGGTGACCGAGGCGCGGTCGATGCCGGGCACGGTCTCGGCGGCGGTCACTGCGGCCTCCGCAGAGTCCTCGTGGACCACGATCTGGTGCGGGGCGCTCTCGCCGGCGCCGTAGTGCTCTGCCATCGCGGCGAAGCCGGTGGAGGACTCGTTGGCGGAGGCGAACTGCTCATCCTGCGACAGGCCCACCCGGGTGCCGATCAGGCCCGTGGCCAGCACGGCCATGATCAGCACGGAGATCACTGCGGCGAAGGCCGGGCGCTTGGTGACGGTGCGGGCCACGGCGGCGAACGGGCCGTGCTCGGTATCGTCACGACGGGTCGCGGCATCCGCCGAGGTGTCGGCCTTGGGCACGAAGGGCCAGAAGACCTTTCGTCCCACGACGGCGAGCAGTGCGGTCAGCGGGAACAGCACGGCGACGAGGGCGACGAGCAGGCCGGCCGCGGCGGCGATGCCGAGCCCGCGGGTGGCGGGCATGACGGCGGCCAGCAGGGTCATCAGCGCGAGCACCACGGTCACGTTCGAGGCGATGATCGCGGGGGCGGTGCGGATCCAGGCCGTGCGCAGTGCGGCGCGATGATCCTCGTGCCCGCGCAGCTCCTCGCGATAGCGGGAGATCAGAAGCAGCGCGTAGTTCGTGCCGGCGCCGAACACGAGCACGCTGATCACGCCCGCGTCGAAGGCGAGGGCGAACTGCTCGCCGAGCATCGAGATCAGCGCGCCGGCGGCTCCATCGGCCAAGGCCACGATCGACAGCGGCACCAGCCACAGGATCGGGGAGCGGTAGGTGAGCAGGAGCAGCACGGCCACCACGGCGATGGTCACGGCCAGCAGCGTGAAGTTCGCACCGGAGAAGGCGCCCCGGATGTCGGAGCCGACGGCCGGACCGCCCGTGACGGACACGGTGAGCTGCTCGGGGGCGGACTCGTCGGCTGCGGCGCGGAGATCCGTGATCATCGCGTCGATCGCGTCCTTGTCCGCCTCGGAGTCGACCGTCGTCATGACGAGATCGGCCTCGCCGTCCTCGGCGGGCATGGGGCCCACGGCGTCGCGGCCGGAGACCTCGGCGAGGTCCGCCGTCAGCGTCTCGATCGCCGCGGTGTCCTCGGCCGTCAGAGCGGCGCCGTCGTCACGGGTGACCACGGCGAACACCGGCTGGTAGCGGTTGCCCTCCATGGTGTCGGCGATCGCGGCGGCGCGCGAGGACTCCGAGGTCTCCGGCAGCGCGTCCATGCCGGCGGCGGGGCCGGCACCGCGCAGGCCACCGGCCATGGCCACGAGGAGTGCGACGAACACCGCGAGCATCACCCAGGCGGAGCGGCGACCGGTGAGGGCCCCGGCGATCCGCGCGGCGAGACGGCCGACGGGGCCGGCGGGGCTGACGGGGCCGGTGGGGCCATCGCCGTCGGGCGCGGAGCCCGCGTCGGGGCCGAGGCATCCCGCCGCCGACGGATCGGACGGGACGGGGTCACCGGATCGGTGACGGTGGGTGAGTGGTGTGGAGGCAGGCACTGTGGGTCCTTCGTGAGAAAGCCGCTGGTGGCGGGAAGTATGCGGTCCCCGGATCGGGTGCTTCCCACGCTATGGACGGGGCGACGGAAGGGGATCAACCATTCGATGTATTCACCGGGCAGCCGGGCCAACGGTCGGGAGTGCTGTCAGCCGTCGGGTCGGGCATGAGGCCGGGCGTGGGAGGCGGCCGTTACGCTCGCCCCATGACGCAGCGACACCTCGCCGGTGCCCGGATCCTCGCGCAGGGGCTCGTGGGCCCTCAGCGCTTCGTCGGGCCGGCGCAGGCCGCCCACGCGTTCGGGGCCCATCAGGGGCAGGACCTGCCCGGGGTGATGGCCTCCCTCGCCCTGCGCACCGGCGGCGACGTCGACGCGGTGCTCGCCGCCTTCGATCGGGGCGAGATCGTGCGCGGCTACCCGATGCGCGGCACGGTGTTCGCGGTCGCCGCCGATACCCTCGCCTGGCTCACCGAGCTGTGCGTGGGCGGTCCGCTGCGGGCGGCGATGTCACGGCGCGGTCAGCTCGAGCTCGAGGACCACCACGTGGGCCGCGCGCAGGAGGTGCTCGAGGAGATCGCCGCGGAGCACTCGATACCCGGCGTCGGCCGCGGAGTGCTGCGCAAGGAGCTCGTCGCCGCCTGGGAGGCGGCCGGGATCCGCACCGATCAGGGGCGCGGCTACCACCTGCTCGGCGAGCTCATCTCCTTCGGCATCGCCGCCTACGGTCCCTGGCGGGATGGGGAGACGGCCGTCGTGCTCGCGAGGCCCTGGCTGCCCGCCGGCACAGATCTGGAGGGGGCCTTCGGGGGCGACGAGGTCGCGGCCGCCGCCGAGCTGGCTCATCGCTACTTCACGACTCACGGACCGGCAGGGGAGCGCGACCTCGCCTGGTGGTCCAAGCTGCCGCTGCGCACGATCCGTGCCGCGATCCCCCAGGTCGCCGAGCACCTCGAGAGCGGCTACGCCGACAAGAACGGCCGCCTGCACACCACGGCCGCAGCGGCCCGCGGGGGTGATGGAGAGCTGCTGTGGTGGCGTCCTGGCCTCGCCGAGGAGTACGCGGCCCGGGAGAAGGAGACGATGGCGGAGATCCTGCTGCCGGGCTTCGACGAGCTCGTGCTCGGCTACCGCGACCGGCTCTACCTCCTGGACGCCGAGCGCCATCACGCGCTCGTGCCCGGGAACAACGGGGTCTTCAGACGTGCGGCGGTCCGTCGCGGGGAGGTCGTCGGCACCTGGACCAGGAAGGGGCCCGCCGGGAAGCGGACGCTGGACCTCACCGAGCTGCGCCCGGTCAGCGCCCCGCAGCGGAAGCGGTTCTCGACGCTCTTCGCGGCGTTCCCCTACACGGCGCCCTGACCCGTCGGCCCCGGGAAGGGGCGGCCCTCCCACCCACCAGCCGCTGACCTTTCGGCCCATCGGCCGCTGACCTCTCGGCCCCTCGGCCGTCGACCTGCCCGCCCGTCGGCCCGCCGCCGCGTTCCCCGAACCCCGAGGCACCGCAACGGCCCAGGTGCCCGTGATGGAATGGCCCCATGGATCGCCCCAGCTACGGCTACAGCGCCGAGGACAACCCGGACCCTGCGCAGCAGACGGCCCCCGTCTGCCCTCGCCACCCCGACCGGGTGAGCTATGTGCGCTGCAAGCGCTGCGAGCGCCCGGCCTGCCCGGACTGCCAGCGACCCACAGCGGTCGGCGTGCTGTGCGTGGACTGCGAGCGCGAGCTCAGCAAGCAGCAGGCCTCCTCGCGGCCCCGCAATGCGATGGGCGGCGGCATGGGTCGCCGCACGCCCTATGTCACCTACACCGTGATGGCGCTGTGCATCCTGGCCTACCTCGGCCAGACCTTCGTCCCCGAGATCGTGTACCAGCTCGGGGTGTTCGCACCCTTCCGCATCCTGGTCATGCCGTGGACCTTCTTCACCGCCGGCTTCCTGCACGGCGGAGTGATGCACCTGCTGCTGAACATGTACGCCCTGTACATCGTGGGCCAGTACCTCGAGCCGACCATGGGGCACGCCCGGTTCGCCGCGGTGTACTTCGCCTCGATCCTCGGCGGGCACACCGCCGTCTACCTCCTGACCGACCCGATGAGCAACGCCTGGTACGGCGGCACCCTCGGGGCCAGCGGCGGCGTGTTCGGCCTCTTCGCAGCCATGTTCATCGTGAACCGTCGCCTCGGCGGGCAGACCGCACAGATCGTGGTGCTCATCGCGCTGAACCTCGTCATCACCTTCACCGTCGACAACATCTCTTGGCAGGGGCACCTGGGTGGGCTCGTGGTCGGCGGCGCGCTGACGGCGGCCCTTTTCGCCCTGCGTCCGAAGGCGACGCCCGGCGTGGACAGGCAGGCTCTGGCCCGGCAGTCGGCCCTGCTCCACGGCGCCTGCGTGGCCGGCGTCGTGCTGCTGTGCGTGGTGGCGATCATCGTGAGGACGCTGACGCTGCCCGTCTGAGCGGACACGAGGGAGAGACCTTACCGAGTACGGGCTGCTGCAGCGATCACGCTGCAGCAGCCCGTACTCCGTCCCATGTCTGGTCGCGTCCTTGTCCTTGTCCTTGTCCTTGTCGTCTGTCTGGTCGCGTCCTTGTCCTTGTCGTCGTCCTTGCTCTCGTCCCCGTCCCCGTCCTCGTTCGCTGTGCCGGTCCGTGGGGCCGGGCGAATGACAACGGTGTGACTATCCCCAGTTGTGGACAACATTGGGGACGGACTGCGATCCGGTGGGGAACTTCCGCCTCGAGATGTGGAAAACCAGGGATGAGCTGTGGACAGACAGTGGGGACAGCCTGTCCGGCACCAGATGGCTGCGGGGCCTCCGCCGGTGATCCACAGCGTGCAGGTCCCTCCCCGGGCCCGATCGGAACGTCTGCGACCGCACGAATCCCGGACTGTGCGAAAGATCGCCGATTCAGCCGTGACCTGCAGTGACGACCGACTCATCGAGGAAGGGTCAGGATCGGGAAAGGCGCGGATCGGGCCGACGAGAGGGTTATCCCCAACGCCTGGCGCGACACGCCGCATGCGACGCCCGTACCTGCGGAACTACAACTCTGTCATTCATCCACCACTGTGGAGAGCGTTGTGGATAACCTCTGGATTCAGGCGTGGCCTCGTGTGGATGGGGTGTGATCATCCACCACGTGAGCCACTGTCCACAGCCCGAGCACCCCGCCGAGGGTCGCTCTGTTCACCGCCGCCGGGGCGTGGTACAGCCGTCGGGACGTGGTAGGACGTCGGACCGTGGCACGGCCGCCGGAACGTGCCATGGCCGCCGGAACTCGGTGCGGCGTGGATCAGTGCTCGGCGCCGCCGGTCCGTGCGATGTCGCCGTCGGTCTCCCGGATCGTCCCGATCATGGCCGCCAGAGCGGAGGCCGCCGCCTCCGGGCTCACCACGTCCGCCGATGGGACATGCACGAAGCCGCCGCGCACATCCGCCAGCTCGGGGTCCGTCGCGAGCAGATGCTGGAGGCGGTAGAAGACGTCGTTGCACACGTAGGTTCCGGCGGTCTGCGAGACCGAGCCCGCGATCCCCGCCTCGTCGAGTGCGGCGACCATCGCCTTGACCGGCAACCTCGTGAAGCGGCCGACGGGTCCGCCGGGCACCACCGGCTCATCGACGGGGGAGGCGCCGGCGTTGTCGGGGATGCGGGCATCGCGCACGTTGATCGCGACCCGCTCGGGGGTGATCCCGCCGCGACCTGCCGCGAGTCCCACGGCGATCACCAGGGCAGGACGATGTGTGCGCACGGCCTGCTCGAGCAGGTCCCCGGCCCGCTCGAACTCGACGGGCAGCTCGAGGGCCTCGACCCGCAGGCCGCTCTCGCGCAGCGCAGGCAGGGCTCGCGAGACCGCCTGCCAGGACTCGTTCTCCTCCGCCCCGGCGAAGGGTTCGAATCCGCTCAGCAGCACGTCGATCGTCATGGGCACAGCCTACGGAGCACACAGGGTGGGCGGCGTCGATGGCGGCTGCGAGTATTCGGGTGGGCGACGGCGGGACCCGGCGCTACCCTGGGGCGATGTCGCCCACGCCCGACCTCGCTGCCCTGTATCCGCCCTTCGGCCTGCGCCTGCGCGCGGGAGACCTCACCCTGCGCATGATGCGTGACGACGACCTGCCCGAGTACGCCGAGCTGCTGCGTCGGCCGATCTTCGCGGACCCCGACTCTCCGGAGGTCTTCCCCTGGTACCGGACCGATCCCGACACCCGGGTGCGGCAGGCGCTGCGCTTCAACTGGCGCCTGCGCGCGGGAGTCTCCCCGGAGGAGTGGGAGCTGCCGCTGGGCATCTGGGCGGGCGACCGGATGATCGGCTGCCAGGACATCCGCGCGGCGCGGTTCGCGGAGCGACGCACCGTCAGCACCGGCTCCTGGCTGACCCTCGATGCGCACGGCAAGGGCTACGGGAAGCTCATGCGGCAGGCGATGCTGGTCTTCGCCTTCGACCATCTCGGCGCCCAGCGGGCGGAGTCCTCGGCAGCGCTCGGCAATGCGCCCTCGTTCGCGGTCTCGCACGCCTGCGGGTACGTCGACAACGGCACCACGATGGGCCCGCAGCCGGGGCCTGGGATCGTCGAGCAGCGCTTCCTGCTCATCCCGGACCGCTTCGTGCGGCCGGCCGTGCCCGTCGAGGTCGAGGGCGTCACCGACGCGCTGAGGGAGCTGCTCGGCGCCTGAGCGGCCCGAGAGGCTGCTCAGCGTGAAAGCGTCAGCAATAGGCGGTGGTCGTCGTGGTGCGCACCGTCTTCGTCGTGGCCTTCTTGTGGGTGCCGCCCTTGTACGCGCAGGACTCGATGAGCTTGCCCTTGTTCGTGTAGGTGCGGGCCTTGTCCCCGGTGTTGTTCCAGACGTACCCCTTGTTGTTCCAGTACACGGTGCTGGCAGTGTTCTTGCCCTTGCCGGTGCGGATGGTGAGGGTCTTGCCCGGCTTGAGCTTCGTGCCCTTGGGGAAGGTGAACTTCTTCGGCCCGCTGTCACGGATCGTGTAGCCGGTGAGCGTGAGGGTCTTCTTCCCGGTGTTCTTCACCTGGATGTACTCCTTGGTGAAGTACGAGTTCTTGGAGTAGTCCTTGCCCGGCGGGTCGTAGTAGACCTTCACGATGTCCAGCGGCTTCTTCACCGCGGCCTCGGCGGCAGGCGGAGCGATCCCCACCATGCCCACGACGAGCAGGGCGGCAAGGAGGACGGCCAGAAAACGGGCGCGCGACACAATAGAGGAGAGCATGGGTGCCTCTGAGGGTGAGGGCGATCCGCGGGTGGCCGATCGGGACGCGACGATGCGCCCGGGGCTCCTCAGGATCGAGGTGGTTGATGATGGAAGCAATGTAACCCGTCCGGTGCCCTCGCACCAGAGATTCTGCGCACCTGCCCAGCGATGCGCGTCACAGCGTGTACTTTCTGGTCAGCTCCTCGCTCAGCGACCGTGCATCGACCCGGCGCCGGGGTGGGAGCCGACGCGATCGCGTCGACCCCCCACTCCGGATCACATGGAGTCCTGCCACGCCTGGTAGAGCGCCGCGAAGCGACCGCCCTGGGCGACGAGCTCCTGCGGAGAGCCGTCCTCGACGACCTCGCCGCCGTGCACCACGAGCACCCTGTCGGCGATCATCACCGTGGTCAGACGGTGCGCGATGATCAGCGAGGTGCGGTGCCCGAGGAGCTTCGAGAGCCCCTCCTGCACCATGCGCTCGCTGGGGATGTCCAGCGAGCTGGTGGCCTCGTCGAGGATCAGCACGCGCGGATCCGCGAGGAAGGCGCGCGCGAAGGAGATCAGCTGACGCTGACCGGCCGAGACGCGCCCACCGCGCTTGTTCACGTCGGTGTCGTAGCCGTAGGGCAGCGACTCGATGAAGGAATCCGCACCGATCGCGCGGGCGGCGCCCTCGATCTCCTCGCGGCTCGCCCCGGGCTTGCCGAGCGCGATGTTGTCCGCGACGGTCCCGGAGAACAGGTACGCCTCCTGGGTGACCATGACGATGTTGCGGGTGAGGTCCTTCATGGAGATGTCCCGCAGGTCCACGTCGTCCAGGCGCACGCTGCCCTCGGTCGCGTCGTAGAAGCGCGAGATCAGCTTGGCGACCGTGGATTTGCCGGCGCCCGTCTGCCCCACCAGGGCGATCGTCTGCCCTGCCGGGATGTGCAAGTCCATGGGCTTGAGCACGAGCGGACCGGACTCGGTGTACCGGAAGGCCACGTCCACGAAGTCGACCTTGCCCGATGACGTCGGCAGCGGCGTCGGGTTCTCCTTCTCCTGCACGTGCGGCTGCACGGCCAGGAGGTTCGCGATCTTCTCGAGCGCGGCCACAGCGGACTGGAAGGCGTTGTAGAAGTTCGCGATCTCGTCGACCGGCTGGAAGAACCGGCGTGAGTACAGCACCAGCGCGACCAGCACACCGACCTGCAGATTTCCGTCGAGCACCCGGAAACCACCCACGACCAGCACGGCGGCGATGGTCACGTTCGCGAGCACGCGCAGCGCCGGCTGGTAGATGCCGAACACGTTGATCGAGCGCATCGAGGCGTCGCGGTAGTCCTGGGCGAGGGTGTCGAACTCCTTCTGGTTGCGCTCCTCCTTGCGGAAGGCTTTCACCGCGCGGACGCCGGCCATGGCCTCGACGAAGTGCACGATCAAGCGCGCTGAGTGCGTACGGATCGCGCGGTACTCGATGCGAGAGCGCTTCTGGAACCAGATGGTCAGCAGTACGCAGGGGATCAGCATCGCCAGCATCACGGCGCCGGTCACCCAGTCCATCTTCACGATCAGCACGATCGTGAACACCATGGACAGGAAGGCGCCCACCATGACGTTGACGCCCGAGTCCAGCAGCTCGCGCAGGGCCTCCATGTCGGAGGTCTGGCGGGAGACGATCCGGCCCGAGGTGTAGTTCTCGTGGAACTCGAGGTCCTGGCGCTGCGTGAAGCGAAAGACCCGACGGCGCAGGGACAGCAGCATCTTCTGGCCGACGACGACGGACTGGCGCACGTACCCGAAGGTCAGCACGCCGCCGATGATCGCGGCGGCGACGTTCAGCGCCGCCGCCTGGACGGCGGGGACGGGGTTGCCCTCCATCAGCTGTGGAAGCCCGGTGTCGATGCCCCAGGCGATGATCGCAGGTCCCGCGACCACGGCCAGCTGCGCGACGACCACCATCAGGGCCATCAGCAGGAACTGCTTCTTGACCGGGGCGATCAGTTCTCCCAGCAGGGCGAAGGAGCGCTGCCGGGAGGCCTTGTTCTCGGCGGCGGTGGGGGCATCCTGGTTGTCGTCGTCCTTGTCCTGGTCGACGGTCGTGGCGCTCATCGCTGCTCCCCCTCTCCGGCGGCATCGCGGATCGCGGACAGCTCGAGCTCCCCGGTGAGGGTCTCGATGTCCTGGTCGCGGCGGGCTTCCTCCTCCTGGTTGGCGATTACCCAGCGGTAGCGCGGGGAGGTCTTCAGCAGGTCGGTATGGGTGCCCACCTCGATCACGCGGCCGTGGTCGAGCATGGCCACCCGGTCGGCGAGGGCCACGGTGGAGGTGCGGTGGGCGACGATCAGCGTGGTCGTCCCGTCGAGCACCTCACGGAGACGGCCGGTCACGGTCTCCTCCGTCCTGGTGTCCAGGGCGGACAGCGGATCATCCAGCAGCAGCACGGCGGGCTTGGCCGCGATGGAGCGGGCCAGGGCGAGGCGCTGGCGCTGGCCACCGGAGAGGCTCATGCCCTCCTCGCCGATGGGCGTGTCCACCCCGTCGGGAAGGTCGAAGGCGAAGGTCGCGTCGGCCGTGCGCAGGGCGAGGTCGAGCAGCTGCTCGCGCTCGTCCTCGGGGAGCATCGGATCGGCGCCCAGCAGCACGTTATCGCGCACGGAGTCGGAGAACAGGGTGGCGTCCTCGAAGGCGAACGCGGTGAGGGAGCGCAGAGCGATCAGATCCATGTCACGGATGTCGACGCCGTCGATCGTGACGGTGCCTCCGGTGACGTCGTACAGGCGCGGGACCAGCTGCAGCAGCGTGGACTTGCCGCTGCCGGTCACGCCCACCAGAGCCATGGTCTCGCCGGGGCGGATCTCGAGATCCACGCCGTCGAGGACGTCGGGGACATGCTCCGGGGCGTCCTCGTAGCGGAAGTGCACACCCTCGAGACGCACCGCTCCGAGTGCCCGGGCCGGATCCACGCGAACTGGGTGCTCCGGGGAGGTGATCCGGTTCTCCTCGTCCATGACCTCGTAGTGACGGTCCAGGGCGGTGGTCGCGTTGACGGCCTGACCCAGGAGCATGCCGAGCTGCCGCACGGGACCTACGACCAGGGTGGCGGTTGCGAAGTACGAGGCCAGCTGACCGGTCGAGATCGAGCCGCCCGCCGTGAGGTACAGGCCCACGAGCAGGGCCACGCCGAGCGCGAGCTCCGGGAGCATGAACATGAACATGTCGAAGCGCGCGATGGCGGTCGCCTTGCGCACTTCCGTCTGGCGCAGCTCCTCGGCCTGCTCGGTGAAGCCCTCCAGCGCCGACGGGCCGCGCCCGAAGGCCTTGAGCACGCGGATGCCCTGCACCGACTGCTCGATGGTGGTGGCCAGGTCACCGTTCTGGTCCTGGGAGGTGCGCGAGAGCACCGAGAAGCTGCGGTTGAAGCGGTAGGCGATCACGGAGACCGGAACTGCCGCGAGGAAGAAGATGATCGCGAGGATCGCGGAGGAGCGCCACAGCAGCGCCATGCCCACGATGACCGTGACCGAGCTGGTCACCGCCATGATCATGCCGAACGCGATCCAGCGGCGGATCTGGTTGATGTCGGTCAGCATGCGCGAGAGCAGCTGCCCGGACCCCCAGCCGTCGTGGAAGGAGACCGGCATGTTCTGGATCTTCTCGTAGAAGTTCACGCGGATCTGCTTCTCGACCGTGGTCGAGGGGGCCACGGCGAAGGTGCGCCGCAGCCAGATCAGGGAAGCTTCGAGCAGGCCGAGGCCGAGCACGATCGCGCCACCGGTCCAGATGGTGGCGGCGACGGCGTCGGTCGCGAGCTGGTCGACGAGGTATTCGAGGACCTGGGGGATCATCAGCGCCACGAGGGACGCGGTGAGGGCGCTGAGCAGGCCCAGGTAGAGGCGGAATCGGATAGGGCGGACCGTCTGCCAGAGGCGGCTCATGGTGCCGAGCATGGGGAAAGGAGTCCTCAGGGATTGCGCTGTCCCGGCGGTCGGGACGAAGTCTTAGCCTAGTCAACTATCCCGACGATCGATAGCGCATTACGGGCGCGTTGTGCATCGATCGCCGTTTCGACCGAATCCCTGCGCATCGCCCCGGCCTCGTCATGACGATCACGAGGCGGGGCGAGACGTCACCCGTTGGAGGCTTCGCTCCGTTCGCTCCGTTCGCTCCGCTCGACCCGTCGGACCCTCAGGATCTCGAAGACGATGCCTACGAGGAGCACCGCGGCGAGGAGTAGTCGGATCACCGGGGTCTCACCACTGTCCAGGGAGTAGGCCGCGGCGCTGAGGAGAATCCCGAAGGCGAAGCCGAGGACAAGACCGTTCTTCAGATTGCTCATCCCTCCACTGTCGGCCATCTGGCCGAGTGGGGGTGGGGCTTCTCAGACCTCGTCGGCCGGCTCGACCGGGCTCCACTCGCTGTAGGCGGCGTCGGAGAGCACTGCGGACGCGCCAGCGGCTGCCGCGGTCACCGTGAGCACGGCGGGCCAGGAGCCGATCTTCTTCGCGAGCGGGTGCGAGAGGCCGAAGCCGAGCACATAGGTCGCGCCGAGTACGGCCGTGGTCCCGGGCCCGCGACGGGCCAGCCAGGTGCGCCCCGCGTAGATCCCGGCGGCGGCAAGCACCACTCCGCCCAGCGGACGGATCCCGGTCTCCCGGGCAGTCAGCCAGCCGCCGATCAGTCCGGCGGTGACGACGGAGGCGGTGTTGACGGATTCGGCAGGCTTGATCGTGATGCTCATGGCCGGGAGCCTACGCCGGGCTGGTGTGCGGTCTCTGAAGCAGCGCGTCCTGATGGGGACTTGCAGTCTGACCGTTCCGCCGTTGCGTCCGGACGGGTGGGATGCCTGATCAGCACGTTGTGCGCCACCTCTGGGGTGTGCCGCTCTTTGCGCGATGACGTACCGTGAAATGCGCAGGAGGCTCTCTGGTCTCCCGAAACTGGGATCGCTCTCGATGTGTGGCTATTTGTTGGCGGCGTATGGCTCTGGTGCCGCTGAGCAGAGCGTCGGCCCGAGCTCGGTGGACCGCTGGAGCGCCCGGCCATGCGGCGAATCGGGCTAGCGTGGCTGAATGCGCACGTACACGCACCAGGTCACGTTCGGCTCCAGCCGGGTCCGTAAGCGGTTCATCAGGTGGCAGGACGGCGAAGCTGATCGCGAGTGGATGTGTCTGACGCTGCTGGACGAACAGGCGCCAGGGCTCGCGCCTAGGCCGCTCGAGCGCACCGTGGAGAACGGTGCACCGGTGATTGTCATGGAGCGCATCCAGGGTACTCCGCTTGGTATCGTCCCGCTGACTGATGCGCAGAACAGCGAACTCGGAGCTAGCCTGCGGCGTCTCTACGATGTGCCCCTTTGGGCGATTCGCGAGACCGGGCTGGAGGAACGGCGACTCGGCCCGACTTCCCTGGAGGAGCACGTGCGTCGAGCACTCAAGCAAGAGACCTCCTTGTCCAGTTGTCTCGACCCTGGCCTCGTGGACGCAGCAGTCGAACTGTCTCGATGTTTTCTCGGTAACGCTTCGGGGCCATCGGACGTGTCCCTGCCGGTACTGGGAATCGCCGATCTGAATCCAGCGAATGTGCTGTGGGACGGCTCGACATGCAGGCTTGTGGACTTCGAAGATGGCGGTCGCACACGGCCCGGGTTCGAGCTAGCGGACCACCTCGAGCACATCGCTGTACGGCCTCGGCAAATCTACGATGCAGATCTCCTGTGTCGAGCGGTAGGGCTTGCCGATATCGAGCAGCGGGAGTTCCTGGCATACCGCAAGCTATGGGCCATGTTCTGGTTGCACGCCCTACTGCCCGGGAACGGCGCTTTCCTGCGGAACACCCGTGGATCGACGGAGTCGCAAGCTCATTACGTGCTCGACCTTCTCGCCAACGACTCGCGAGATGAGTAGTACGCGCCCCCGAGCATTCGATGCTCTCCGTGCGAAGCCGCGAGCGCGGCCCCGGCAATCAATCCTGTAGCGTCCGCCGGATCTCTTGACCTACTGTCCTGCCATGGACGACGTCGCTCGAGCACTGGAAATAGCTGCGTCTCTCGGCGTTGAGGGAATCCGTGCGGAGGCGCTTCCCGGCGGGAACCAGAACCACGTCGTTCGAGTGCGATCGGTCGACGACGACATCGTCGTGAGATTCGCCAGGGCTCCCGAACGATCCGGAGACCCTTTCGACGTCGAGGCGTGGTGCCTGCGCGCTACAGCCCGGTCAGGCGTGCGGACGTCGGATCTTGTCGCACGGGGCAGGCTGGAGGGGCTGTCGTATCTGGTGGCCTCGTACGTTCCTGGCGAGCCTGCTGCACCGGAGGACCTGCAGGGATGGGAGGCCATCGGCGAATTCACCTCCGCACTGCGCGGCATCTCGACCCGCGACGCACCGGACGCCCTATTCTCGCGCTTCGGCCGAGACCTCGATGCGGCGTGGGAGCAGCACCTCGTCTACAACCTGGCTTCGCTCGAGCCTGACGACCCTCTGATCTCACTCGGCGTGTATCCCAGGTCGCGCCGGTGCGAACTGCGGGACGTCGTCGTCTCGGTCTCGACACGGAAGCTGCCTCAGGGCGTGATCCACGGAGACGCCGCGCATCGGAACCTCCTGCGGGACGGCGGCATCTACACGGTCATCGACTGGGGCGCGGCCTCGGTCGGGCCGGTGATGTGGGGAGACCTCGAGCGCATTTTCCGCTGGCACCGCCTGGGTGACAAGGAGTCCCCCGTCAGCGACGCTGCGTGGGAGTGCGTTCTCGAGGGTGCAGGGCTGAGTCGCACCGAGGCGGAGCCGGTGGTGCGCGATCTCGCCGCCGTGCACGCATTGGATGTCGTCCGCTGGGCCATCGACATACGCCCGGATCGCCTCGATGAGATCGTTGCCGACTCTCGAGACGTACTCGCCGCCATGATTTTCACGCCCGAGCGAAGCAGGAGCTGAGATGCACCTGGTGAGGTTGAATCGCTGTCGTCGACCTGCCTCGGAGATGTCATGCGTCCTCTGATCCTGAGCGGCGGGCCCGCTGTCGGGAAGTCGACCTGCGCCAACGCGCTCGCGCGCGAGCGCGAACGTTGCGCCGCGATCGACGTCGACGATGTTCGCCAGCTCGTCGTCGCCGGGGCGCGGACCCTGTGGAGCGGCCAGGAAGGCGAGGAACAGCTGCTCCTCGCAGCACGCAATGCCGCGACGATGGCTCGCAACTTCGAAGAGGAGAGCTACGACGTGACGGTCGCCGACTTCGTCACGGCTTCTTCTCTCGAGGTCTACCGCGAAGAGTTGCCCGACTGCTTCGTGGTGCATCTGCAGATCTCGTTGCCTGGCGCCCAAGAGCGCGCCAGGACGCGGCCCGTGTACTTGGTCGATCACGAGTTCGTCCTGCTCCACGACATGATCGCGACGCCACCAGAGGCCGATCTCGTCATCGACGTCGAGGGAATGACCCGGGAGGTCCAACTCGAGCAGATCCGCGCCGCTTGGATCTCTGCCCAGTAGCGGTGGAAGGTAGCTCAATTGAACGGTGCAGGTTCCGGCGTCACCGCACCACGGCGATGCCGTGCGCGGGCACCACGCCCGGTGCAGCCGGGCCCACGGCGTCGAGCATGTCGGCGCCGCTGACGGACTCGACCACCTCGCCGGGGGCGGGCCGGTCCTCGTCGCCGAGGTTCAGCACGAGGGTGAGCGCTGAGTGCTCGCCGCCGTCGCTGTCACCGCCGCCGCGCGGGCTCAGCACGATCTCGGCATAGGTGTTCTCGAGGGTCTCCTCGCGCACCGCGACGGATGCCTGGGCGAGCCATGGCTCGCGCCGGCGCAGGGAGAGCAGCCGCTGGTGCACCTCGAGGATCCTCGGGGACGCCTCGGGGCGCAGCACTGCAGGATGGGTTCCGGCGGCGGACTCGGCAGGGTCCTCGGGGAACGACGGGCGCACCGCGTCGTCGCCGCCGGCGCGCTCCTCCTTGATCCCGGTGGCCCCGAACTCGTCCCCCGCGTAGACAGCAGGGATGCCGGGCAGCAGGGCCAGCAGTGCATAGGCGGCGGCGAGGTCTCGGCCGTCGGTGAGCTGGGAGGCGATGCGGGTGGTGTCGTGGTTGCCCACGAAGGTCAGCGGGTGCGCGCCCCCGTCAGCCTCGAGGAACTCCTGATGGCGACCCAGCGCGTGGGCCAGCTCGAAGAGGTTCTCGTCGCGCAGCGCGGACCAGATCGCCTTCCACAGCTCGTACTGGGTGACCGAGTCCGCGCCGGAGGCCGCGGCGAACGCGGGATAGTCGCCGTGGATGACCTCGCCGAGGATCCATGCGTCGGGGTGCGCGGCGCGCACGCGCTCGATGATCGTCGCCCAGGCGTCGGCCCCCGCGGCGTACATCGCATCCAGCCGCCAGCCGTCGACCCCGCGGTCCAGCCACAGGCACATGACGTCCACGATCGCGTCCTGCACCACGGAGTCACCGAGCTCCAGCTCCACCAGGTCGGCGTTGCCCTCGAACCCGTAGGGCTGGTCCCCGGACCAGCGAATATGGGCGCCCTCGGGGCTGCCCGGGCCGGTGGATATCGCCCGACGCGCCACCGGATGCTGATCGGAGACATGGTTGAACACGCCGTCGAGCACGAGGTGGATGCCCCGTTCCCGGCAGGCCGCGATCAGCGCCTCGAAGTCCGCGTCGTTCCCCAGGCGCGGATCGAGGCGGCGATGGTCGAGGGTGTCGTAGCCGTGGGAGACGGAGTCGAAGATCGGGTTGAGGACCAGCACGTTCGCGCCGAGGCCCACGAGATGGTCGAGCCACCCGGTCAGGCGTCGCAGCCGGTGCACGACGTTCTCGCCATCCGCGCCGCCGTAGCCCTCCCCGCCCAGGTCCTCGCGGTGCTGGGGCGCGCCGCAGAAGCCCAGCGGGTAGACCTGCCAGCAGATCGCGTCGCGGATCCAGCTCGGTGCGGACGGCGCAGTCGTGTTCATGCGCCCATCGTAGGCGGGACGTGGTCGAGGGGCACTGCTTCAATGGGCACTGCGCCGGATCCACCTCGCGGCGCCCCTCGACCCCTGGAGTGATCACCGATGATCCGCATGCGCACCGACTTCTTCGCCGAATCCCTCGGCATGGGCACCTCGATGGTGGTGCTGATGCCGCAGGCCGCCTCCGGGATCGGCATGGAGGGGGCCGACGGGGGCCAGGCCCCGGGCGACGCCGTGCCGGTGCTCTACCTCCTGCACGGACTCAGCGACGACTGCACGATCTGGGAGCGCCGCACCTCGATCGAGCGGTATGCGACCGAGAAGGGCATCGCTGTGGTGATGCCGGAGGTGCGGCGCTCCTTCTACTGCGACGAGGAGGCGGGGGAGAAGTACTGGACCTTTGTGGTCGAGGAGCTCCCGGAGCTGGTCGCGCGCACCTTCCACGTGTCCACCGCCCGCGAGGACACCTTCGTAGCGGGCCTGTCCATGGGAGGGTTCGGCGCGTTCAAGCTGGCTCTGAACCATCCGGATCGCTTCGCCGCCGCCGCGAGCCTCTCCGGCGCGATCGACCTGCTCTCGATGGACCTCAGCGCCCGTGATGCGGCCTTGGCGCCGCGCATCTGGGGAGATCGCGATCTCGCGGGCACCACCGATGACCTGCTCGGCCTGGTCGGCTCCGTCGACCCGCAGTCGCTGCCCGCGCTGTTCCTGGACTGCGGCACCGAGGACGGCCTGCTCGAGCAGAACCGGCGCTTCATCGACGCCGCCGAGCAGCACAGCGTGGACCTCACCTCGCGACTGCGCCCCGGCGACCACGCCTGGGAGTTCTGGGACCAGGGCATCCAGGACGTCCTGGACTGGCTGCCGATCCGCGGGTGAGAGGACCGGGCCCCGTGCGGACCAAGGTGGGGACGGAGCGGAGCAGTAACGGAGCGGGGCCGGTCACGTGCGGGCTGGGACGCGTCAGCGCCCGGGCCGGGCGTACAGCTGCTGCGCCTTCTCCCGGCTCACCGGCTTCGCGAGGCCGACGATTCCCATCACGATGGCCGTGATCGGCCCGGCGATCACGACCCACACTCCGAGTGGGGCCACGATGAACACGGGCCACACGGCATCGTCGGCGACGACGCCTGCATCGATCAGCGGCAGGAGGATCCCGAACACGAACGTGAAGAACAGGATCGTGGCGAGCAGCGAGATCCCGCCGAAGATCGCCGCGCGGGTCCCCACCGACCGCGCCACCGGATTCTTCCGACGCTGGAGCAGCCCGGTGATCAGCATCGCGAGCGAGGGGGCGAGGATCGAGAGCCCAGGGATCCCCAGCAGTCCGAGGAGCCCGAGCGACCAGGCGATCCGCCCGTCTCGGCCGACGGTGGTCGGGAAGTGCTCCGGGCGCATCTCGTGGGCCGCGGGGTGCACCGCCCAGGCCTGCGGCGGCACCGGCCCGACCTGCTGGGAGGCGTCGGACGAGTACGCGGGGTCCTGCGGGGCTCCGGGCACGGGGGGATTCGACATGCGGTCAGAGTAGACGGACCCGCGCGGACATCCCGCCACGCGATACGGGCGCCAGCGCTATTCCCCGGCTCGACGCTCAGCCGCCGACGACGGCGACCACTGCGGCGACCAGCCACACTGCCACATTGGCGACGAGGGATCGGGCGCCGACCGGATGGGCGTTGACCGCGGCCCGCCCGGTCAGGCCGTCGGCCGCCGGAGCCGGACGGTGCCAGGTGCGCCACGTCGCCACCCCCGCGCCGGCGGCGCACAGCGTCAGCACCGCCCACCAGGCGATCGCCATCCACCCCGTGATCGGGAGCACCAGCGAGGCGACGATGAGCAGTACTCCCGCGCCGCACGCCTCGAGCACCACCCGGCCCGGATGCGTCCAATGCCGCAGCTGGGCGACGGCCGCGGGGACCATCATCACCAGGAGGAACAGGGGGACGACAAGGGTGAGGAGCAGGTTCACAGCGAAACGCTCCCGTCGAGGATCCCGGCCCCGAGCTCGTCCGGGGAGAGCGCGGAATCCGTCATCAGCACCACCCCGCGGCCGGAGTCCTGGTTGAACCCGCAGAACGCTGCGAATCCACCGGTCATGCCGTTGTGCTGGACGAGGGACTCCCCGGCGTCGGTGGTGCGCAGGCTCCACACGATCCCGACCGCGCTGTCCTCGCCGCGCTCGACCAGGGGTTCCAGGCCCGCGGCCCCAGGATTGGAGCCGTCCTGCATCGACGCGAGGTAGAGCGCCATGTCGTGCCCGGTGGAGCGGATCCCGCCCGCCGGGCCGTAGCCGTGCATGGTCCAGGCGCCGGCGGAGAGCCCCGATCGGCCATGGCCCCGCGGGGCGTCGGTCCCGATCTCGTCGAGGCGGAACGGGGCCCTCGTCGACGTCATCCCCAGCGGGTCGAGCAGGCGGGAGCGCAGGAGTTCCTGCCAGCTGACGCCGGTCTGCGTGGCGAGCAGCTGGCCGAGGAAGGCGACCCCGAGATTCGAGTAGGCGTACTCCCCGCGATCGGAGAGCGACGCATCCAGAGCGGCGTCGATCACCCCGTCGACCGAGGAGCCGGAGTAGGGGTCCTTGCGCAGAAAGTTGATCGGCAAACTGGCAAGCACTCTCGTCAGAGGCAGCCGCGGCAGCCCCGAGGACTGCGAGGCGATCTCGGCGAGGGTCACGTCGGACGCCTCGGAGCCTGCGGCGCGCTCGCCGAGGATCTCGGCGACCGTGGTCTCCAGGGAGACGTCGCCGCGGTCGACGGCGTCCATCAGGAGCGCGCCGGTGAAGGTCTTGGTGACGGAGCCGATCTCGAACTCCGTGGTCTCGTCGGCCCCGAATCCGGCGAACCGCTGCTGGCCCCCGTCGGAGACCACGGCGGAGACGTGGCGATGGCCGCCGAGGTGCGGGCGCAGCGCAGCGGCGAGCTCCGCGTCGCCGTGGACGTCTCCGAGTCGGGCCGGGCGAGGGCCGGCGGCGAGCCCGGTGAGGGCGAGGATCGCGCCTGCTCCGGCGGCGCCGGCGAGCGCGGTGCGGCGCGTGGCGGCCCGGGTCGGCGGGGTCGTCGTCGGCGCGGGGTCGGCGAGGTGAGGGTCAGATGGCTGGTCGTCGAGCGGTGAGCTCATGGTCATCCTTTCTCGAGGGCGGTGATGATCGCCAGCAGCGGGACCACCCGGGAGGCGGGGATGCTCCAGCTGCCGCGGCGCGGGGACATCGCCCAGCCGCCGCTCTGCAGGGCGGAGAGGTGGTGGTAGGCGACGCCGGTGGAGCCGAGCTCGAGCTCGTCGACGATCTGCGCGACGGTGTGCTCGCCGTCCAGGAGACGGCGCAGGATCGCCAGGCGCAGCGGATGACCGAGCGCCGCGACGGGCTCGGCGTGCTCCGCCCAGTCGGCGGCCAGCAGGTGCTCGACGGGCCGGCCCCATTGGTACTCGAGGTGTCCGAGCCCGACGTCGATGGCGCCCGCGAACACCACGGCGCCGGGGGAGGGTTCGTGCTCCTTGAGGGCGGTCAGGGCCCAGAACGGATCCGCGACGTCGGTGCCTCCTGCGGCTCCGCTGTCTCCTGTGCTTCCAGCGGATCCAGCGGATCCCGAGGTTCCGGTGGCCCCAGTGCTCTCGGCGCCGGTCGACGCGGAGCTCGGGGCCGACAGGGGAGCGCTCGGGGCGCGGTCCTCGAGCTCGTGCACCCGCGACTCGAGGGCTTCGAGGCGGGCGAGCAACAGGTCGGCAGGTGAGTTCTGAGCCATGGTGTCCCTCTCCGGTGCGGATACTCCTTCAGGTTATCCGGAAATCCGGAGAAGTAAAGATCTGAGTTCGGAGGCGTGGACGTCTGTGCCGCGCAGAGCGTGCATGCGGCACGATGTCGAGCAGACCCGCGCCGATGTCGTCCGTCGTCGGCCGCCCCCTCGACCTCAGGAGCGACCATGGCCCTCTTCGCCGTGCAGTACACCTACACCGACGACGCCGAGAAGACGCAGGCCGTGCGGCCGGAGCATCGCGATCACCTGCGCGAGCTCCTCGCCGCTGGAACCCTGCTGCTGGCAGGGCCGTTCACCGGCACCCCCGGCGGTCTGCTGGTCGTGCGCGCCGACTCCGAGGAGGGTGCGCTGGCCGCCCTCGACGGCGACCCCTTCCTGCGCGAGGGCGTGATCATCGAGCGCAGCGCCCGCGAGTGGACCGTCTCGATCGGCGAGCTGCCCGGAGCCTGAGGCGAGGGCCGGCCCGGCGTCGGTCACCGTGGCGCATCAGGTGCTGTTCCGGCGTCGTGCCCACTGGCGAGTGGCGTGCAGCCTCGCCTCCATATACGCAGCCTGGACGCCAGGCGCCACTGGATGCGGCGTTCGCGAGTGGATCCAACGGTCGCGACGGGGATCGACGTTACGGTGTGGTGCCCCCGGGCTGGTCCCCGTTCTGAGCACGCTCCCGACCCTCGGCCTGGGCGTCCAGCAGCTGCACGACGCTCGCCGCGGGAGTGACCTCGTCCCCGACGATCACGAGCGGCACGGCGTCGGCCCCGCCGTGCTCCGCGAGCAGCACCTGCGCGGCGGGATCCTGATAGACGTTCACCCAGATCACGTCCTCCCGCGGGCTGCGGATCGCGGTCTGCAACCGGGCGGACAGCGGGTTCCCCGGCGCCCACAGCACGATCGTCACGTCGTCCCCGCGGCGGCGCAGGGCGGTGGCCAGCGGAGTGTGGGGGCCGGCATGCAGAGGGCTCGTCCAGTACGCCATGAACAGCGAGAACAGCACGACCGCCACGGCGGCGATCCGCTGCTGCGCCAGCACCAGCAGGCCAGCCGCGATCAGTCCGCCCACCAGCAGCAGGGCCGGCCGCCACCACGCCGAGAGCGGGGCACGGGTGCGGGGCGCGGGCGCAGGGCCGGAGGCGTCAGGGCTGGTCATCGGTCCAGGGTAGAGGGGCTCGCTGAGCGCAGCAGGAGCGCCGGGTGTGCAGAGCGACCTGCGTGGGCACGGAGCACTCAGATCATCGCCGCGGTCGACAGCCGGGTGTTGGTCTCGGCCACGAGCGCATCGCGCAGGGCGCCGACGGCGGGGATCGACAGGGCCCCACGACGGTTGATCAGGCCGATCATGCGGTCATCGAGGTCCGGCAGGTGGCGCACCACGACGTCGTCGGCCGGGGGAGCGGCCTCGAGCGCGGTCTCCGGCATCAGCGCGACGCCACCGCCGTGCACGACCAGGCGCTGCACCACGATCGAATCGTCGGTGGAGTGGCGGATCTTCGGCACGAAGCCCGCCCGACGGGCGCTGCTGAGCAGGTTCGCCCGGCAGCGTTCGCAGCCCGCGATCCACGGATCCTCAGCCAGGTCCGCCAGGGTCAGGTCCGGGTCCTCGGCTCGGGGATGCTCGCGCGGCAGCACGGCCATCACGCGGTCCTCCAGGAGCGGGGTCCACTCCAGGGTGCCCTCGTCGTCGATGTCGCTGCACGGGTAGCGGAACACCAGGGCGAGGTCGAGAGCGCCCTCGCGCACGGCCGGAATCGCGTCCGGCGGCTCCAGCTCGGAGAAGGTGACCTCGAGATCCGGGGCGGTCGCCGCCAGGTGCGCCAGCACCGGCGGAAGCAGCACGGCGGCGGCCGACGGGAACGTCCCGAACTTCACGGTGCCGCGGCGCAGCGCCGTGATGTCCGCGAGCTCCTCCTCGGCGGCGTGCAGCTGGGCCGCGATCGCCTCGGCGTGCGCGGCGAGGCGCCCGCCCGCCTCGGTGGGCGTGATCCCGGAGGAGGAGCGCAGAAGCAGCTGGGTGCCCACCTCCTTCTCGAGCGCCGCGAGGTGCTGGGAGACGGCAGGCTGGGTCCAGCCCAGCTCGCGCGCGCCGGCACCGATCGAGCCGTTGCGCACGACGGTGCGGAAGATGAGCAGGCGACGAGGGTCCATACCTCCATGGTAGGCCCGGGTGGCAAGCCCTGCTTATGGGTTGAGGCACACTGCTCAGCCCGACATGTACGCCTGAAACTCTGGCCGAGGTCTCCGTCCGCGGCCTCCAGCCGGACCTTCCGCTGGGCCGCCTGCCCAGCGTGACGAAGTTGGGGGAACGCAAGGTGCATTTCCCCAACTTCGTGACCCCCGTGACCCTCGTCAGGGCAAAGGTGGCGGCTTTTTGCACTGAGGCAGGCCCAGTTCTTCCTGCAGCGTGGAGCCCGTGCAGGCGGATGATCGAACTACCGGGCCTGCTCCTCCGTCACCCGCTCGCCGGACGCCTCGTTGGTCGAGCTGGGCCCTTCGTGTAGCTCGAAGATCCGACGGTCCGACGTTTCGGAGGCCAGGCCAGGCCCGGGGTCAGGCCTGGCCCGGGGTCGCGGCGCTCCGCAATTGTGCGCTGGGGACCTATGCGGGGCCGCAACATAGGTCTCCAGCGCACAATCGGTGATGCCAGCCTGCGGCGTCGGGCGCCAGCCTGCGGCGATGCCAGCCTGCGGCGTCGGGCGCCAGCCCGGGGCGACGCCTGCCCTCGAGGCCGTGGCGTGCCTGCGCCGGACACGCCCTCGGAGTGGAGGATCAGACCGGCGGCAGCCCCAGGTTCTCCCGCAGCGTGGAGCCGGCGTAGTCGGTCGGGTACACGCCGCGCTCCTGCAGGCGGGGGATGAGGTGGTCCACGATGTCGTCCAAGCCCGAGGGGATCAGCCACGGGGTGATGTTCAAGCCGTCGATCGCACCGAGCTGTGCGAACTCCACGAGACGATCGGCGACCGCCTCGTAGCTGCCGCTGAAGGTGCCGCGCCGGGATCCGGCCTTGACCCGGGCGAACTCGAGGATCGACTGGCCCTTCTCCGCGGCTTCCTCGCGCCAGGCGCGGGTGAGCTCCTCAGCCTTGGCGAACTGGAAGCCGGCACCACGGGTCACCCCGGACTCCGCGACCTCCGGCGCGACGTCCGGCAGCGGGCCCTCCGGATCGAAGTCCGAGAGGTCGCGGCCCCAGTACTGCTCCAGCAGGGCGATCGCCTGCTCGGGGCCCACCTGCAGGTCGCGCACCCAGCGGATCTTCTCGTCGGCCTCCTTCTCGGTGGGCGCGAGCACCACCTCTGCGCCTGGGAGGATCTTCACGCTGTTCGCCTCGCGACCCGCCGCGACGGTGCGCTCGGCGATACTGCGGCGGAAGTCGACCGCCGCCTCGAGAGTGCCGTGCGGGGAGAAGATGACGTCCGCCGTGCGGGCGGCGAAGTCCTGCCCGGCGGGGGAGGCCCCGGCCTGGAACAGCACCGGGCGGCCCTGTGCGGAGCGGGGCAGGTCGCCGTGGGCACGCACCGAGTAGTGGGCACCGTCGTGCTCGATCTGCTCGCCGCGCCAGAACTGCTGGGCGACCTCCACGAACGCCTCGGCGTGCACGTACCGATCCTCGTGGTCGAGGTAGCCGCCGCGCCGGAAGTTCTCCCCGGTCCAGGCGTTGTCCGTGGTCACGACATTCCAGCCGGCCCGGCCCCCGGAGAGCAGATCGAGGGTCTGGAACCGTCGGGCGAGGTCCACGGGGTCGTTGTAGGTGGTGTTCTGCGTGGCGACCAGACCGATCTGGTCCGTGATCGCGGCCAGCGCCGCGAGCAGGGTCTGCGCGTCGGGCCGACCGGCGACATCGAGTTCGAAGGGCACGCCGCGGTGCTCGCGCAGCCGCAGCCCCTCGCCCAGGAAGAACGCCGCGAACTTCCCGCGCTCGGCGGTGCGGACCAGCGCCTCGAAGGACTCCCAGGCCACCTGGTCGCCGCTGGCGGGCAGTCGCCAGATGGTCGAGGAGTTCACGCCCTGGAAGAACGCCCCGAAGGACAGCTGCCCGGTGGGGGTGTGCGCAGGATGGATCGGGTGCTCGGCCGGGCCGGTGGCCAGCGCCGCGGCCTCGGCGGACAGCTCGGTGTCGGCGGCGGGGCGGAACGGGGCGGTGGTGCTCATGCGAGGTCCTCGGAGTTCAGACGGGCGCGGTCGGAGCGACGCGCAGGATCGGCGGCACGGGCCGCGACGGGCAGGCCCAGCTGGTCACGCAGGCTCTGCCCGGCCGACGGGGCCGCGGCGAGCAGCCCGCGCTCCCGCAGAGCGGCGGAGAGCTCGACCACGGTGCCCAGCGGATCGGCCTCCAGGTCCAGACCCACCAGGCGCACCAGGCGCACGGCGGGACCGGCATCCTCGGCCAGCGCCCGCTCGACGGCGTCGACGACGGCATCGGGGCGGGCGCCCGTGGACACGTCGAGGTCGAGCACGCGGCCATCGGCCAGCTCGGTCGCGACGCGCTCGCCGACGGCGGCACGGTCCGCATCGGCGATCAGCACCGGGAGCAGGCCCTGCGGGGAGCGCGGGGTGATCGCCGGCCCGCGCACCGCGAAGGACTCGCCCTCGAAATCGGCGTACTGCAGGCGCGCGGCGTCCACGTACACGCCCGATGCGGTATCGCGCACCACGGCGTCCTCGGCCCAGGAATCCCACACCAGACGCGAGGCCTCGAGCACGTCGGCCGCCTCACGCGCCGTGTCCTCCAGGCCCAGCGTGGTGCGGCCGACGGTCGCGGCCACCGTCGGATCGGTCTCCGCCGTGAGCAGCCACCCGGCACGACCGTGGCTGATGTGGTCCAGGCTCATCAGCTGCGTGGCCAGGTGGAACGGCTCCACGTAGACGGCATCGGTGCGCGGCAGCAGCGCGATGGCGTCGGTGAGCGGAGCCAGGTAGGAGGCGACATGGATCGGGTGGAGCCCGCCGTCGCTGATCGTGAGGGCGCCGATGCCCGCGCGCTCGAGATCGTGGGCCAGAGCGGCGAACGAGCCCAGCAGGGCGGGATCGCTGACGAGGTCCACGGCGAGGACCGGCAGGCCCGGGCGCTGTTCCTGGGCGCTCGAGGTATCGGCGCTCTGGGTGTCGGCGCTGTGGGCGCCGAGGTGGGAGGCGGTGGTGGTCATGGCTTCTCCTTCGTGTGGACGCGTGCTTCGGGGAGCCCCACGTCGGCGAGGTTCCAGCGCTCGAGCACCTGGGCGTAGGTGCCGTCGGCGATCACGGCGTTGAGCGCCGCGGCATACGGTTCGGCGAGCCCGCTGCCGCGATCGAACGTCGCCGCGATGAGTGTCTTGTCCGGCCAGCCCTCCTCGACCCGGCCCTGCACCTCGACGTCGTCGCGGCGGGAGGCGATGAAGGTCTGGGTCGCATAGGGGGCGAACGAGGCCTCCACCCGGCCCGAGCCGAGGGCGAGCAGGGTGTCGGCGCCGGACGAGTAGTTCTTCAAGATCGCAGGCGCCTTCCCCGCGGCCTCGAGCTCGGCGTTCCAATCGATGAGGATCCGCTCCTGGTTGGTCGCGCCGCCGACGGCGATGATCCTCCCGCTGATCGAGTCGGCATCCTCGAGGCGGAGATCCGCGCCCTTCTGCACGAGGAAGGCGACGTACGCCGCGCGGTACGAGGCGAAGTCGAACTTCTCCAGGCGCTCGGCGTTCACGCCGACGTTGAAGTGGACCACGTCGAACTCGCCGGCCTCGAGCTTGAGCGGCCAGTTGTCCCAGCTGGTCAGCGCGATCTCGAGCTCGAGGCCGAGCGTGTCCGCGGCCAGCCGGGCGGTGTCCACCTCCGATCCGATGTAGGTCTCGTTGTCGTCCGCGAGGAAGGAGAGCGGGGCGAAGCTCTCGCTCCCGATGCCCACCCGGAGCACGCCGGACTCGGCGATCTCGGGCGGCAGGAGCGCGGCGATCGAGGCATCAGCGGTGGAGCGGATGAGCTCCTGCGTGCCCGAGGTGTCGATCTGTCCGGTCGCCGTGGCCCCTCCGCCGTCGGACGCCCCGGAGCCGGAACCGGCGGCGGAGCCGGAATCGGAGCCCGCACCCCCGGCCTGCGCCTCGGGGAGCGGATCGGAGCAGGCCGCGAGCAGACCTGCGGGCAGCAGCAGCCCGGCACTCGCGATGGTGCGCCGGGAGGGGAGCGCGCTCACGGGTTCTCCTGGGTGTGGGCGCGGGACGTGGTCACGGCTTCCTCGGTCAGCTGCCAGCGCTCGAGCACCTGGGCGTAGGTGCCGTCCTCGATGAGGGCGTTCAGCGCGGCCGCATAGGGCTCGGCGAGGCCGCTGCCGGTGGGGAAGGTGCCCGCGACCAGCGTCTCGTCGGGCCAACCGGCGTTGATCTTGCCCTGCAGCTCCATGTCGTCACGGCGCGAGGCCACGAAGGAGAGCGAGGCGAAGGGGGAGAGGTAGCCGTCGACCCGGCCGGAGCCGAGGGCCAGCAGGGTGTCGGCGTCGGTCGAGTAGTTCTTCAGCTCGGCCGGCTCCTTGCCGGCGGCCTCGAGCTCCGCATTCCAGTCGGTGAGGATCCGCTCCTGATTGGTCGCATTGCCCACGGCGATGATGCGCCCGCTGAGGGAGTCGGCGTCCTCGAGCCAGAAGTCGGCGCCCTTCTTCGCGAGGAAGGACATGTACGCCGCCCGGTAGGAGGCGAAGTCGAACTTCTGCAGCCGCTCGGCGTTGATGCCGATGTTGGCGTGCACCACGTCGAACTCCCCGGCCTCGAGCTTGAGCGGCCAGTTCTCCCAGGTGGTCAGCTTCAGCTCGAACTCGAGGCCGAGCTTGTCGGCGACGATCCGGGCGATGTCGATCTCGGAGCCGATGTAGGTCTGGTTGTCGTCGGCCAGGAAAGACAGCGGGGCGGCGCTGGTGCCGTTGATCCCCACGCGCAGCACACCGGACTCGGCGATCTCGGCGGGCAGCAGGGCGGCGGCCTCCGCATCGGCAGAAGCCCGGATCAGCTCCTGGCTGCCCGAGGTGTCGATGGGACCGGCGCCCGAGCCGCCCCCGTCGGACGCCCCGGAGCCGCCGTCGGAGGCGGTGCCCCCGGCGGACGCGGTGGGCACCGGATCGGAGCAGGCGGCGAGCAGGCCGACGGGCAGCAGCAGGCCCGCGGCCGTGACGGCGCGACGGGACGGGAGGCCGGAGAGCAGGCGGGAACGGGTCATGAGTGGTCCTCGGAGTGATGACGGGGGAGCGGGGTGCGGCTGGTGGCCTGGTCCGCGCCGATGACGGGGGGATGGGAGGAGCCGACGCCGGCGAGATCGCCGGGCGGGGCCGTCCGCTCGGGAGCGGCACCGGAGACGGGCTGCTGCACGGGGGACGCCGGGGCCGGTGCCGGGCGGGAGTCCGGATCCTCCGTGCCGGTGCGCACGCGCTGCAGGAAGGACCGGGTGCGTTCGTGGGCGGGATGGTCGATCACGCGGGACGGGGGCCCCTGCTCGACGACCAGCCCCTGATCCATGAACACGACCGTGTCCGCCACGTCCCGGGCGAAGGAGATCTCGTGGGTGACGATCACGAGCGTGGTGCCGGCCCGAGCGAGGGACCGGATCACCGCGAGCACCTCTTCGACCAGCTCGGGGTCCAGCGCGCTGGTGGGCTCGTCGAACAGCAGCACCTTCGGCTCCAGGGCCAGGGCCCGGGCGATCGCCACCCGCTGCTGCTGGCCGCCGGAGAGCTGGCGCGGATACACGTCCGCCTTGTCCGAGAGCCCCACCAGGGCGAGGAGCTCGCGGGCCCGCGCCTCGGCCTGACGGGCAGGCACGCCGAGCGCCCGACGCGGCGCCTCGGTGACGTTCTGCAGCGCCGTCATGTGCGCGAACAGGTTGAAGCTCTGGAACACCATGCCGATCGCGGTGCGCTGATGGAGCACCTCGCGCTCGGGCAGCTCGTGCAGCAGGTCGCCCTCGCGGCGGTACCCGATGACCTCGCCGTCCACGCTGATCAGGCCCTGATCCAGGGTCTCGAGGTGGTTGATCGTGCGCAGCAGGGTCGACTTGCCGGAACCGGAGGGGCCCAGCACCGCCGTGACCGACCCGGGAGCGATCTGCAGGTCGATGCCGCGCAGCACCTCGAGGTCCCCGAAGGATTTGTGCACGCCGCGGATCTCGACGAGCCCGCCGCGTGAGCGGGCAGCGGGGCGCGCTGAGGGTGCGTGAGCAGGAGGCTCCGGTGCGTGCCGATCCGCCTCGGCGAATCGGAGGGCCGGTTCGGAATCGGATCCGATCTCCGGGATGAGGTGAGGGCGTGAGATGCCGCGCCCCCGCAGGCGGTCGAGGATGCTCATGCGACAGCTCCCGTCGGGGTGGAACGGCGGGCGAACCGGGCGCGCAGGCTCTGCAGCGGCGTCGGCGGCAGGTTCCGCACGGCGCCCTTCGCGTAGTGGCGCTCGATGTAGTACTGCCCGATCGAGAGCAGCGAGGTGATCACCACGTACCAGAGGGTCGCGACCAGCAGCATCGGCAGCACCTCCTGGGTGCGTCCGTAGATCAGCTGGATCGTGAAGAACAGCTCGGCGTGGGCCAGCACGTAGACGATCGAGGTGCCCTTGACCAGGCCGATGATCTCGTTGAACGCGGTGGGCAGGATCGCCCGCATCGCCTGGGGCAGCACGATCCGCAGTGAGCGGTCGCGGGCCGGGATGCCGAGCGCGCTCGCCGCCTCCAGCTGCCCCTGGTCCACGGAGAGGATCCCGCCGCGGATGAGCTCCGCCGCATAGGCGGCCTGGTGCAGGCCCAGCCCCAGGATCGCGGCGAGCATCGGGGTCATGAGGTCGCTGGTGCGGGCGTCGACGAGGGTGATGTCCGTGAGCGGGATGCCCAGCGTCACGCGCTCGTAGAGATAGCCGAGGTTGTACCAGAGCAGCAGCTGAACCAGCAGCGGCGTGGACCGGAAGATCCACGAGAACGTCCAGGCCACCCCGGAGATCAGACCGGAGGGGGACAGGCGCATGAGGGCGAGCACGAGTCCCAGGGTGAACCCGACCGCGCCGGCGAGGACCGTGAGCTTCAGGGTCTCCAGCAGGCCGCGGAGGATCGATTCGGCGAGGAACCACTGGGCGACCACACCCCATTCCCAGCGCGGATTGGTCACGAAGGAGTACGCGACGAGGGCGACCAGGAGGCCGACGACGACCGCGAGGACCACACGGCCCGGATGGCGGGCCGGCACCACACGCAGGTGCGAGAGGTCCTCGGCAGGGACCGGCGAGGGCTGGCACGGCATGGACTCGGCTCCGGTCGCCGAGGCGTGCCCGGAGACGGCGGGAGCCGCTGCCTGGGGGACGTGGCGTGCGGTCTCTTCGGAGACGGCGGAGGAGGTCATGGTGTGCCTTCCGTGACGATGCATGAACGCGAGGGCGGACATGGCTTGCACTGCCCGACGGTATAAGCGAACCTAATGGACATGCAAGGCGGCGGCTATGGGTCGTCACAGTGCGACACAGAATCACCTCGGAAGGGATCTCCAGATGACCTCTCGGATCAGCGCGGCGAGCACCCGGCTCGTGATCGTCGGCGGCGGACCGCGAGCGATCGGCGTGCTCGAACGCCTCGGCGCGAGCGCTGCGCTGCCCGAGCAGGCCGCGCAGCTGGCGCGCACCGGGCTGCACGTGGACATCGTCGATCCGCACATGCCCGGCGCCGGGCGCATCTGGCGCGCCACCGAGAGCCCGCTGCTGCTGATGAACTCGCGCGCGGCCGATGTCTCGATCTTCACCGACGACACCGTGGACTGCGACGGTCCGATCGTCGCAGGGCCCTCGTTGGCCCAGTGGGCCGACGGGATCCGTCGTGGCACGATCGCCGCGCCCACCGCCGGCACGGATCGCCTCGCGGAGATCCACGCGCTCGAGACCACCAGCTTCGCCAGTCGCCGCGTGCAGGCGCTTTACCTCGAGTGGTTCTTCGGGCAGGTGCTCTCGGCCCTGCCGGCGACCGTCACGGTCGCGGTGCACCGCACCACCGCGACCGCCGTGCGCCGACGCGGGCCCGCGAGCTGGAGCGTCGAGCTCGAGGAGCGCGATCCGCTGCCTGCCGACCTGCTCGTGCTCGCCGCCGGCCACACCGACTCCCGCCCGTCGGCCGCGCGCCATGAGCTGGCCGCCTTCGCCCGGCGCCACGGCGGCGCCTATTTGGCACCCTCGCAGGCCGGCGATGCCCATCTCGACCAGCTCGCCGCCGGACAGGAGACGATCGTGCGCGGCATGGGCCTGGGCTTCATCGACCTCATGGCACTGCTCACCGAGGGTCGCGGCGGCCGGTTCGAGCCCTCCCCGCTGCCGGGGGACCCGGATCGCGTGGAGTACCGGCCCTCCGGTGGTGAGCCCCGGCTCTGGGTCGGCTCGCGTCGCGGCGTGCCGTATCACTCGAAGGTGCGCGGCGAGGGCGATCCTGCCGGGCCCGGCGACCTCGTGCACGTCACCGCCGAGAAGCTCCGGGAGCGGGAGGACGCCCAGGGGCGCCTCGACTTCCGGGCCGACGTGGTGCCCCTGATCGCCGCCGAGGTGGCGCGATGGGTGCCCGATGCCCCGCGCGCCCAGCCGAGGGAGGAGCCCCTGGCCTGGCTCGATGATCCGCTGGCCTGGCTCGGTGCGGATGCCTCGGGTCGGGCCGCCCGCGACGCCGTGGTCCGCCACATCGAGCACGACCTGCGCTCCCGCACCCAGGGCGACGTGAGCTCCGCCCGGGCGCTGTTCCAGCTGCTGCTGCGCCTGCACGGAGTGCTCGTAGACCAGCTGCCCGCCAGCCGATTGCGGGAGTCCTCGCGCGGCGTCTATCCGCACTGGTGGCACTCGCTGTTCAGCTTCGTGGACTCCGGCCCGCCCCCGCACCGCCTCCGCCAGCTGCTCGCCCTCGAGCGCGCAGGCGTCGTCCGGTTCCTCGGCCCGCGCACCCGCGTCTGCGCGGACGACGTCACCGGGCGCTTCGTGGCACGCGGCGGCGCCGGCGTGCAGGTCTCCGCCACCGCCCTGGTCGATGCATTCCTGCCCGAGCCGTCGCTCGTGGAGTCCACGAACCCTCTGCTGCGGGATCTGGTCGCGGGGGAGAGCGCTGTGGGGCGCGAATCCGCCGCGGCGGCCGGCAAGCTCGAGGTCGACGCGCGATACCGGGTCATCGCGCCCGACGGCACCGCGCACGAGGGGCTCTGGGCAGTGGGCCCCTGGACCTCCGAGCTGCCGATCGGCGCCTTTGCCCGCCCCCGCACCAACGCGCCCTGCCATCGCCGCAACGATGCCCTGGCCCGGGAGATCCTGGACGCGGCGCTCGCCCTGTCCGGGCGGACCGCGCGGCCCGGCGCGGTGCCCGCTGCCCCGAGCCGCGCGGGGCGAGCCGCTCCGGGCGGCCCGGCGCTGAGCGACCCTGCCCTGAGCGACCCGCTGCCCCGTGCCCTGACGGCGCCGCGCCTGGGGATCCTCGGTCCCGGCAAGATCGGCACGGCCCTGGCCCGCACCGCCCTGCGCGGCGGCCTCGAGGTCCAGGTCGCGGGCCGCGCCGCGGCCCCGGCGATCGCCGCGAAGCTCCCCGGCGCGCTCCCCGTGGACGCCGAAGCCCTCGCGATGACCTGCGACGTCGTGGCGCTCACGGTGCCTTTGCATGTGGCCCTGGCGATCGATCCGGAGGTGCTGCGCGGCGCGATCGTCATCGACGCCACCAACCCCTGGGGCGAGGCCGACGCCCTCGCGGTGGCCGCAGCTCGCCTCGGGGCCGGCGACCTGCGCGACGAGCTCTCGACGAGCGAGCTGCTCGCCACCCACCTGACCGGCTCCCGCGTCGTGAAGGCGCTGAACCACATCGGCTATCACGACGTCGAGGATCAGGGCAGGGAATCCGGGCATCCGCGACGCCGGGCGATCGCGGTCGCCGCGGATGACTCCCGCGCGGCCGACGTGGTCGCCGCTCTGCTGAACCGCCTGGGCTACGACGGGGTCGCGCTCGGCGCCCTCGCCGCCGGGCGCCACCTCGAGCCCGGAGCCGGGCTGTTCAGCGGCTGGAGCACCCGGGACGAGCTGCATCGTCGCCACCGCGAGCAGGTGCGCGTGGCCTGAGGAAGCAGCCCCGGCTGGCTTGCCCGGCAGCGCACAGCGCTGGTCCGGCACGTCCGGGCGACGACTCTCGTGACGCTCGGCCCATGTGATGTGTGCGCAACTGAGTTGTGCACAACCTGATGTGGTGCCACGATGGGCGCATGACGACGACGGACGAGATGGTGTGCTTCGCTCTCTACGCGGCCTCGCGCGCCACCACCCAGGCCTATCGGGCACTGCTCGAGCCCTGGGGCCTCACCTACGGCCAGTACCTCGTGCTGGTGGTGCTGTGGTCCGAGGGCGAGCAGAGCGTCTCGGCGCTCGGCGAGGCGCTCCAGCTGGACTCCGGGACCCTCTCGCCGATGCTGCGACGCATGGAGAAGGCCGGGGTGGTCACGCGCCGCCGCGGCGGCCCCGATGAGCGAGTGGTCACCGTGTCCCTCACCGAACACGGCGAGGTCCTGCGCGATCAGCTCTCCCACGTCCCCGCCTGCATCGCCGAGGGCACCGGGATCGGCAGCCTCCAGGAGGCGCAGGCGCTGATCTCCACGCTGCAGGACCTCACCCGGTCGATCCACGACGTCGTCCCGCCCCAGCTGCCCGGCGCACCCGCCGGGACCATCCGCCGACCCGCATCGGCACCAGAGGAGAAGGCACCATGAAGACTCTCTACACCGCAGAATCCCTGTCCACCGGCTCGGGTCGCGACGGCCATGTGCGCACCGTCGAGGGTGCCGTCGACCTCGACATGGCGACCCCGACCGCGATGGGCGGCTCCGGCAAGGGCGCGAATCCCGAGCAGCTGTTCGCCGCCGGCTACGCCGCCTGCTTCCACTCGGCGCTGACCCTGGTGGCCGGCAGGGCCAAGGCTGACGTCACCGACTCCACCGTCGGCGCCCGCGTGCACATCGGCCCCGACGAGAACGGCGGCTTCCAGCTCGCCGTCGAGCTCGAGGTCGTCATCCCGAACCTGCCCCACGAGCAGGCGCAGGAGCTCGCCGACACCGCCCACCAGGTGTGCCCGTACTCCAACGCCACCCGCGGCAACATCGAGGTCACGGTCTCCGTCTCGGACGACTGATCGCCTGCCGGTCGACGGGCTGCTCCGCTCGTCGACCGCCCTGCTGATCCCGTCGGCCCCGGGGCCCTGCTCCGGAACCCGAGCTCCGCATCGGGTCCGACGGGGTCAGCGGCGCTCGGTCCGAGCCGTCGGCTCCTCGGAGGTGGGCGCCGCCTGCGGCTCCGTCAGCTGCCGGGCCGCACGATCGCGCCGCACGTGCGAGCGGGCGTGCTCGAGAGCGGCGTCGAACTGCACGAACAGATGCTTCTGGTGGCGCAGCGCCCGCAGCACCCCGACCTTGCGGAACAGCGCGGAGTGGTCATCCTGCACACCCTTGAGGAGCACGGTGATCCCGCGCCGCTCGAGCCCGCGCACGATCTCCGAGAGGATCTTCGCACCGGAGGCGTCCACCGCCTCGAGGGCGGACATCCGCAGGATCACCACGCTCACGGGCCCCACCGCCATCACGGTGTCGAACACCCGCTCCGCGGAGACGAAGAACAGCTGCCCGTCGAAGCGCACTGCGAGGATCTCCTCGTCGCCCTCCTGCGGCTGGGCGGAACGGATCGGCTCGAGGGTGACCCCGCTGGAACGGGAGATCCCGCGCAGGGCGAAGATCGCCGCGAGCGTCACACCGATCAGCACGGCCGCGATGAGGTCGAAGGAGACCGTGATCAGAGCGGTGACGACGAAGGTGAGGGAATCCGCCCGGGTCGAGCGCAGGATCGTGCGCACCGTCGCCAGATGGACCATGCGCACCGCCGTCATGAACAGCACGCCCGCGAGCGCCGCCAGCGGGATCGCCCCCACCGGGCCGGACGCCGCATAGACCACGGCGAGCAGCACGAGCGCATGCACCACCGAAGCCAGGCGGCTCCGCGCACCGGCCCGCACGTTCACCGAGGTGCGGGCGATCGCGCCGGTGGCCGGCATGCCGCCGAACAGGGAGGCGCCGACCGAGGCGACGCCCTGCCCCACCAGCTCCCGATCCGGGTCGTACACGCCGGTGTCGGCGAGCCCGGCAGCCACCCGCGCCGAGAGCAGCGATTCGATGGCGGCCAGCGCCGCGACCGTCGCCGCAGCAGGCAGCAGCACCTGGAGCAGCGCCGGATCCAGGGCGGGCAGGGACGGGGAGGGGAGCGTCGCGGGGATCGTCCCGATCCGTGCCAGCGGACCGGGCAGCACGGCGCACAGCACGGTCACCAGGGCGATGCCGATCAGGGAGCCCGGGACCGAGGGGTGGATTCGCGGGGCGATCAGCATGCAGGCCACGACCACGGCGACCGCACCGAGAGCCTGGAGCAGGTATCCGGGATCGGCTGCGGAGAGGGCCTGGGCAGCGGCGACCAGGGCGTTCGAGCTGTGCTCGCCGGGGGCCGCCTGCACGGGCGAGGTCACCAGGGGGATCTGCTGCATGAAGATGATGCAGGCGATGCCGAGGGTGAACCCCTCGATGACGGGCCAGGGGATGATCCCGACGACCCGGCCCAGGCGCAGCACCCCGGCGGCCAGCACGAGCAGGCCGGCCAGCAGGGTCACGGACGCGACGGCGGCTGCGCCGTAGCTCGCGACGATCGGCACGAGCACCACGACCATCGCCCCGGTGGGGCCGGAGACCTGCACGTTCGACCCGCCGAAGACGGCCGCCAGCAGGCCCGCGATGATCGCGGTGATGAGGCCCTGCTCGGCGGTGAGCCCGGAGCTGACCCCGAAGCCGAGGGCGAGCGGGAGGGCCACGATGCCCACCGTGACGCCCGCCAGCAGGTCGCCCTTCCAGGTGCGACGGAGGCCGCGGTAGTCCGACGGGCCGGGCAGCAGCGACGTCGCACGTCGCAGCGACGTGCGCCAGCGGGCCGACGGGGCGGCAGGGGCGTTCTCGGCCTGAGTGCGTGGGGGAGCGGGGATCCGCGCAGAGCTGGTCATCGGCCGGTCAGCGTCCCGCGCCGGGCAGGGCGGGGAGCCCCTCGGCGTCGCTGAGCCGGTCGCTGTCCGCGGCGAGGATGCCCAGCAGCAGCGCGCGCGCCACGGCGAGCAGCTCCGCGGTGCTGGGGTCGGCGAGGCGGTAGTAGACGTGGCTCGCCCGTCGCTCGGAGACCACCAGGTGGTGGCGACGCAGCACGGACAGGTGCTGGGAGAGGTGGGACGCCTCGAGACCCGTCTCCTGCTGCAGCGCGGTGACGCTGACCTCGTCGGCGGCGGAGAGCAGCTCGAGGATGCGGATCCGGAACGGGTGGGCGAGGCCCTTGAAGAGGTTGGCCTTCACCTCGTAGAGGGGGCGCTGCGACTGGCTGAACGGCATGATGAAATCATCATATGGGATGTCATCGGGGGCCGCACCCCTCTGTGGGCACGGCGATATCACGATGTCCCGGCGACGCGCGCTGCGTCGCCGGAGGTGCCGTCGGCGTCCGCGCAACGGCTCACGAACGACGCTCAGGAGGGCCGGTGGGCCGTCGTCGCCGCGGGAGTGACATCTCGAGAGAGGAACGACAGCCCGACCATGACGAGAGCGATGACGAAGTACGCCCAGTCGTCGACGGTGTTCAGCGGCAGGAAGTTGGAGTACGAATCCCGGTCGACGAGCAGGCCGAAGATCCACAGCACCACAGCGACACCACCGCCGACCCGCAGGTACCAGCGCGCCGAGTCCGAGAACCTCGACAGGGAGAGACCGGCCAGGCCGGCGAGCAGATGGATGATGTTGTGCAGCACGGACACCTGGAAGATGCCCAGCACCATCGCCTCGGAGCCGTAGCCCATCTCGATGGTGTGCAGATTCCATGTCATAGCTGGGACGAAGCCGGCGAAGCCGATCATGAGGAAGAAGATCCTGCACATGATCGCGGCCCATCGCACGGGAGCGCGTGCGGGGTCGTCGTTCGCCCGTGTCAGGGGTGAAGACACCGACGTGCACGGCTGCGAAGCGGACATTCCGCCCGACGCTGTGTGATCCAGGCTACGCCCGCAGCGGCGGCCGCGAAAGAGGCCGACGGATCGGGCGTGCCAGGGCCGGCGCCTCGGAGTCTGAGCCGTCGGCCGATGCCCTGCTCAGGCCCCGGCCGCCCGGGCGACGACGTCGGCGAGCACCACGTCGCCGAGGCCCGAACCGATGTTCTGCACCACGAGCAGGCCCTCCGGACGGCCTGTGCGCAGCAGGTCACCGGTGCTGCCGCTCGCGAGCGGGTAGTCCGCGCCGTGCTTGAGGACGCGCAGCGCTTCGAACTGCACGGGATCATCGGCCACCACGGTGCCGGTGCGGGAGAGCTCAGCGCCGGCCACCGAGGCGTAGTCCAGGGGGAGGAGCGTCACGTCGGAACGGATCTCGCGCCGAGGCAGCTCCGAGCCGGTGAGGCCGATGGGCAGTCCGCTGATCACCACCCCCGTGCCGGCAAGTGCCCCGGCGCGGTCCGTGGTCAGGTGCAGCTCCAGGTCAGGGGTGTGCCGCGCGCACCAGGCCGCGAGCTCGTCGAGGGCGTCGCGGCGCCTACCCCATACCGTCAGCGGGCCCGGCCCAGCGCCTCGATCACCCGGGCGTGCGACCGAGCCTGGACCCCGGTGCCGAAGAACGTCACGGGGCGGTCGTCCAGGGCGAGCGATGCGCCGGTGACGGCGGCCGTGCGCTGGGCGGTGAGCTCGGCGGCGTCCATCGTGGCGCGCGTCGTGCCGTCGGCCCCCGAGAGCACCATGAGCCCGCCGATCATCGGCAGGCCGTGATCGCGGTTCGAGGGCGTGAGGGTCACCCACTTCATGCCCAGCAGGCCGCGCTCCGGCCACGCCGCCGGCATGGCATTGGCGAACCCGCCCTCCTCGTGCACGACCTGGCTCTTCGGGGTCACCGAGGCGGCGCCGTCGGCCAGCGCCAGGAGGGTCTCCCGCATCAGCTCGACGGCGCGGACGGGATCGGGCAGGAGGTCGCGGACCTGGTCATCGCTGAGATGGAGCATGCCTGCACGGTAGTCGCAGCGCAGCGGCGGGGCAGGCCACTGGGCCGTGGTGCCGCGGCGATGATCCGGCACGTACGCCCGGCGGGTCCCTCTAGGGTGGAGGCATGAATACTGCATGGGGGAACAACGATCAAGGGCCCGGCGAAGACCAGTCCTGGCTCGGCGGTGGGGATCGCGGCGGGCAGGGGGATGCTCTGGGTCAGAACCGTTCGGGAGCCCGGAACGGCGCTGGATCCTCGGAGGATGGATGGTCATCGGACTTCGGCGAGGGCGGGCAGGGGTCCGAGCCGCCCACCTATCAGGGACCCGAGTTCGGGGATAGATCGGGCCAGGACGGCTCGAGCAGGCCTGAGGGCGACGGATCAGGCTGGGCCTCGAGCTTCACGGGCGCGAACGGGTCCGGACGCAGCGGCTCCGGCTCGCAGAAGTCATTCCTGCCGATGCTGCTCGGAGGGCTGGCTTCCCTGGTGGGCGTGGTGATCTTCGCCGTCATCGCCTACCGGATGGGCATGGACATCTGGTGGGCCGTGCTGTTCATCGGGATTCCGCTCATCAGTCGCGTGGCCCGGCTGCTGCGGAGGAATAACCGGAACTGACGTCACCCAGCGGTCAGGTGCTCTCGGCGAGGCGGTAGCTGGCACCATCCGCCGTGCGGGTTAGCACCCCGGAATCCACTGCGTCTCGCCGCACCAGCGCGACGTCGCTCACGAACATCGCGATCGCGGCGTTGAGCTCGGACTCGCTCAGCACGCGGTCGCGGCCGACGCGCTCGAAGACCAGTTGCGCGATCCGCCCGCTGACCTCACGGCTCTCCTCGGTCTTCACCGGGATGCCGTCCAGAGGCGGGACCTCGAGGATCGCCCGATCGGACCGCATCAGGGTGAGGGCGTCGGCCACCTCGCGGACCGCGGCGAGATCGACCTCGCCCTGCGCATCCAGCCAGTCGATGCGGGACAACGGCCCGCTCACGCTCGGGCCCTCGGATGCCACGGTGGCCGATGCCGCGGCGCCCGAGAGCCTCGCGCCCAGACCGACGCGCAGCTTCGGGGTCGCGAGCAGCGAGAAGAGCATGCGGGCTCGGCCCAACGGGGTCTGGAGGTCACGGGCTGCAGGCATGGTGGTCATCGTCTCCATCGAGAGGGCGGGCGTCGCGCTCAGCATGCCATGGGGCAGCGGCGCAGGTCCCGAGGGGTGCACCGGCAGTCACTCCCACGCCTCTGGTACGGCGGGGATGATGGATCTCGACGGGCGACGCAGCCCGGAGTCGACCACAGAAGGAGCACCTCATGGACTACGTGAAGCTGGGCAATACCGGGCTGGATGTCTCGCGCCTGTGCCTGGGCACGATGGGCTTTGGCGATCCCGAACGCTGGATCCACCCCTGGGTCCTCGGGGAGGACGCCGCCCGCCCCGTCATCCAGCACGCGCTGGACGCCGGCATCAACTTCTTCGACACCGCGAACGTCTACTCGATCGGGCGCAGCGAGGAGATCCTCGGCAAGGCGCTGGTCGACTTTGCGAACCGGGACGAGATCGTGCTGGCCACGAAGGTGAACGGACGCATGCATGAGGGACCGAACGGACAAGGGCTCTCCCGGAAGGCGATCCTTTCCGAGGTCGACAAGAGCCTCGAGCGGCTGGGCACGGACTACATCGATCTGTACATCATCCATCGCTGGGACTACACGGTCCCGATCGAGGAGACGATGCGGGCGCTGGACGACGTGGTGCGCTCCGGGAAGGTCCGCCACATCGGGGCCTCCGCGATGTTCGCGTGGCAGTTCCTGCAGGCCCAGCACGTCGCCGAGGTGAACGGGTGGACGAAGTTCATCTCCATGCAGAACCACTACAACCTCCTGTACCGCGAGGAGGAGCGGGAGATGATGCCGCTGCTGCGCGAGCTCGGCGTCGCCTCCACGCCGTACAGCCCGCTCGCCGCCGGGCGCCTGACCCGTGACTGGGACGCGGATACCGATCGCGCCCGCACCGATGCCACCGCGAAGACGAAGTACGACTCCACGCAGGCGACCGACCGGGCGATCGTGGAGCAGGTCGCGACGATCGCGGACGAGCGCGGCGTGGGTCGGGTCCATGTCGCGCTGGCCTGGCTGCTCGCGAAGAGTCCGGTGGTCTCGCCGATCATCGGCGCCACGAAGACCAGCCACCTCGACGGTGCACTCGGTGCTCTGGACCTGGATCTGACCAGCGACGAGATCGCGACCCTCGAGGCCCCGTACGTCCCCCACGAGGTCGTCGGCGCCCAGTGACCCATGGTGCCTAGAGACCTGTGGCGCGCAGAGACGTTCCCGCGGGAACGTCTCCGGGCACGATCTGCGCACGGGAGCTGGGGTCAGCGGCGCCGTGCCCGGATCAGGTGCCGCGTCGAGTGGGCCACGAAGGAGCCGTCGCGCCGGATGATCTCGTCCATCGTGAGCAGCCGGTCGCGGTAGCGGTCGACGTCGAAGTCCGGCACCCACCACACGCACTTGCGCAGGATCCACACCACCGCACCCACGTCGAAGAACTCCATGCGCAGCCGGGCCGTGCGCAGGTCCAGGACCTCGAGGCCGGCGGCCTCCGCGGCCCCCACCTCGTCGTCGGGGTGGCGGCCGCGGCGCTGCTGCGCGGTGGTGGGACCCACGAAGAACTCGATCAGCTCGAAGGCCGAGCTCGGGCCGACGTGCTGGGCGAGGTAGCGGCCGCCCGGGGTCAGCACGCGGGCGATCTCCGGCCAGTCCGGTCGGACCGGGTGCCGGGACGTGACGAGGTCCGCGGCACCGTCGGGCAGGGGGATCGGGGCACCGGATGCGGTCTCATGCACCTCCACCCCGCGGGGGAGCAGCAGAGCCCTGGCCTGCGCAGCATTCGGTGGCCAGCTCTCGGTCACGTGCTGCTGCGCGGCGAGGCGCGGGCACTGGCCGAGCACCTCACCGCCGCCGGTGTCCAGATCGATCGCCACCTCCACCGTGGCCACGGCGTCAGCGAGGAGGCCGGCATAACCCCAGGCCGGGCGCTCCTCGGTGGCCCGGCCCTCCAGCGGGGCGAAGCCCCAGCCGTCCACATCGGCCCGCATGGCCTGGGCGATCAGCGTCTCGGCAGTGCTCATAGGGACCATGGTGCCGGGGTCGTCCCGAAAGCGTCGATAGATTAACCGTATGGAGAACCACGGCGTGAACCGCGCAGCGGGGGAGGCCCGGCGGGCGGAGCTGCTCCGTGCTCGCTACGGCACCCCGCGCGGAGCCCGGGCCCAGCTCCTCGCCCCGATCCTGATCATCGTCGCTGCGCTCGTGGGCATGCTCCTGACCTTCGTGGCCGGGATCGGCGCGATCGGGGCGGTCGCCATCCTGCTCTGGGCGGTGATCCTGCTGGCGGCGGAGCGGTTCGCGCGCCGCATGCGCGTGTTCGTCCCGGTCGTCCTGCTCGCCGTGCTGCTGGCCCTCTCGGCGCCCGGCTGGGCCGACGTGCTCACGGGGGTCGCGCCGGTCAGCGCCCTGCTGGGCTGGGCGGTGGTGCTCGCGATCCATCCCTTCCACGGTGTGGTCCCGGGGGTCACCACGCTCGTGGTCGTCTACCTCTGGTGCGTTCGCACGGGCCGCATCCGCTGAGCCGAGCAGATCTCCAGGACGCTCTTCGCGAGCGCCCCTCAGCTCCTCGACACCTCGTCGCGAGGTCGCCGCGTGCTGCTTGGAAGGAGCCTGCCTCTGAACCGCTTTTGTGCCGCTGACCGGCTATGATGCTACTTCACGAGACATAGTGACCGAGCCCGCTCCGGGAAGCGATCACGCCGCCGCCAACGCAGTGCCGAGGGAGAGGACAGCAGGTGCCCTTCACACCCACGACGGACGGGGCCGCCGCGTGAGCGGCCTCACCCTCGCCCTGACCATCGCCGCGGGCCTGCTGTGGTTCGCGGCGGTCATCTCCGTGTACCTCACGAACGTGACCGCTCGGCCCGGGGCGATCCCACGCTGGGTGGTCGTCCTGGGGTGCGTCGCCCTCGTCGTCTCGATCGCCGCGGTGCTGTCCACCTTCTGACCGCAGGTTGTCGCTCCGGCTCTCTGGCGCTCCGGCGCAGCACGTCAGCAAGCCAGCAGGTCGGCGGCACTGCTGTCCAGCAGGAGTGCAGCTCGGTGGCTCAGCCCTCGGCGCGGGGCCGGGTCGAGGCCTCCGCCAGGATCTCCGAGAGGGCTGCATGGATTCGCGACACGCTCTCCTCGAGGCTCGTCGCCCCGGTCTCCAGCTCGACATCGGCGCTGATCATCTCGCTCTCGCGAGCCCATCGCGCGTGGGCCTCGCGCAGGAACTCGGGGTCCCGGGAGATGCCGCGGGTGGGGTCCGCCAGCGCCCGTTCGAGCGCGATGTCCGCGGGGCACTCGACGACGACGGTCAGCACAGGCGTTCCCGCGGGAACGTCCAGGAGCACCTGATCCAGCTCCTGGCGACTGCTGACAGATTCGGCGATCACCGTGTCCAGGCCCGCCCGCAGCCACTGCCCGGTGACGAGGGCGAAGATCCGGTGCGCATCCGCCCAGTCGGGCAACGTCGGCCGTGCCATGTCAGCGAGGGCATCGAGCTCGACCAGCGCGATCTGTCGGCCCTCGCGGCGAAGGTCCTCGGCCAGGCGCCGGGACACGGCACTCTTCCCGGCGGCGATCGGACCGGCGATCAGCACGAGCACGGCAGGGGAGGGGAGGGGAGGTCGAGGTCGGAGCGGCGCATGGTGACCATGATGCCGGGGCATGGTGATCACCGTGCTCCGTCGGCCGACTTCAGGGCCTCGGCAGCGGGTATTCTGCTGGCTTCGCCGTCAGAGTCAGTCCGGTCGACGCCCTGGCCGCTCACGCCGCCACCTGGATCGCCGACGGATCGATTGCCGCCCCAGCGCAGACGCCAGGAACCCGAGAAGGAGCACAGATGGAGCCGTCACGACCCTCCGTTGTCGGAGGGACCCGATGAGCACCCTCGCGCTTCTGCTCGCGGCCCTCGCGGGCATCCTGTTCCTGGCCACGGTGATCTCCATCCACCTCTCCTGCGTGACAGCCAGGAACAAGGACATCCCCCGCTGGATCTTCGCCCTCGGAGGTGCTTGTCTCGTGGTCGCGACCGCCGCCGTGCTCACCTTCTTCTGAGATGTCCGGCCCGACCTGCACCACCAGGGCCCGACGCGGCAAGGCCATGTCCAGGCGCGTGACGCCGAGCCACGAGGGGTGCCGTATCCTCTGACGCAGCAGAGCGCGGCCGCGGGGGTGGCCGTCGCAGGGGGAGCGCTACGGCGCCGCGACACAGGAGCGACCGCGATGGCGAACAGCACCGGACCGGACGGGATGCCCCAGGGCCCCTTCGACCAGGACCCGGCACGGCACGACCAGGGCTCGCACTCCGCGCTGCCGTTCCGCGAGGACCGTGACGGGGACACGCAGTGGAACGCGGACTTCGACGCCACCGTGTCCGAGCACGAGACGGCCACGGGTGATCGGGCCAACCTCGTGCGCAGCATCGGGAAGGCCGTGTTCTTCCTCGTGGTCGTGGCCTTCATAGGCGGTACCTGGCTGTTCATCTCCCGCCAGCGTGCCGAGATCGGTGCGGATTTCGCCGGCTCCACGGATGACTCCGGCGGAGGCCTGCTCGACTCCCTGCCGTTCACCCCGATGGGCCTGGTCTTTGGACTGTTCATCGTGGTTATCGTGCTCACGCCCGTCGTGAAAGCAGTGCGGCGGTCCCTCAAGAAGTGACGCCTCGGTCCTGACGAGCCGCACGTCCAGTCCGTCAGGCAGCCACCTCGACGATCTGGCCCTCGAGGTCACTCGGCCAGGCGTACTCGGCCAGGCTCAGCCGCCCAGCCTCAGCCGCCCAGCTCGAGCACCCGGATCGCGAGCTGCACCCGGTTCGTGACCTGCAGCTTGTGATAAAGCCTGCCCAGGTGGGTCTTCACCGTCGCGACGGACATGAACAGCGCCTCGCCGACCTCCGGGTTCGCGAGTCCCTGCGCGACGAGCCGACCCACCTCCCACTCGCGGTCCGTGATCCCGGAGGGGGCCGCCGCGGCAGCGCTGGTCGCCCCACCGGCGCCAGAACCGCCAGCGCCGCCAGTACCCACAGCTCCGGCTGCTCCGGATGCCCCGGCGGCGTCGGCACTCTCGGTGTCGACCGGGACGTCGGACGCGAGTCGCACCAGGCGGGTGAGCACATCGGGTGAGAAGCGCGGGCGGTCCCCGGCCGCATCGAGCACCGCTTGCACGACCTCGTCGGGCGGGGAGTCCTTGAGCAGGAACGAGACCGCGCCGGCACGCAGCGCCTCCAGCAGGAACTCGTCGGTGTCGAACGCGGTGAGCATGACGACGCGCGTCGCGCTGCCCTGGGCGCGCAAGGTGCGCAGGGCCTCGAGACCCGTCATGCGGGGCATGCGGATATCCATCAGCACCACGTCCGGGTCCAGGGCATCGATCTGCTCCAGCGCCGTGTTCCCGTCGGCCGCCTCGCCGATCACGTCGATGCCGTGTGTGCCGTGGATCATCAGCCGCAGACCGGCACGCATCAGCGCCTCGTCGTCCACCAGCAGCACCCGTACCGAGCCCATCCCTGTGGTCTCTGATTCCGTCTCGTTCACCATGGCGTCCATGCTTCCACCTCGAAGGAGTCCTCCCGCACGTGGTGCTCCGCGTCGCCGCCCAGCAGACGGGCCCGTTCCTGGACGCCGAGCAGCCCGTGGCCGGTGGAGGTCGGCGCGCGGGAGGCGTTCTCCGGCAACGGGTTGCGGGAGTTCAGCTGCACGGAGTCGCCGGTGCGCGAGAGCATGACCCGCAGCGGAGCGCCCGGGGCGTGCTTGGCGGCGTTCGTCGTGATCTCGGCGAGGATCCGGGCGAGCGTCACCACCGTGCTGCGATCGGCCCCCTCGAGGTCCTCCGGAGTGAGCCCGTCCCAGGTCAGCTCCACGTCCTGGCCCTCCTCGCGGCACCGCTCCACGATGTCGGTGAGAGTGGGGACGGTGGCGAGCGGAGTGTCGCCGCCGCTGGTGCGCAGGGTCATCAGCACGGTGCGCAGCTCGCGGTTGGCCTGCTGGGCGGCGTCGCGCACCGTGCCGGCGCTGCGGCGCAGCTCGGCGACGGGGAGGTCGTCGCGGTAGGACATGGCCCCGGCGTGCATCGCGATCGTGGCCAGGTGGTGGGAGATGCTGTCGTGCATGTCGCGGGCCAGGGCGGAGCGCTCCTCGGCGCGCACCCGCGCGTCGTCCGCATCGCGCTCGCGCACCAGTGCGGCGGCCTCGCGCTCGGCGGCCTCGCGTGCGTGCTGCGCGGCCTCCCGCTCCCTGTCCGCGGAGGCGGCGTGCTCGCGCAGGGAGGTCAGGAGCTCGGCGCGGGTGCCGACCACGTGACCCATCAGCAGCGGGATCAGGACGAGGACCACGATGATGCCCATGGTGGTGAGCTCGAGCATTCCCGGCTCGATCCCGCGGGTCCGGGCGTCGAGGACCATCGCGGTCAGCGACATCCCGGCGACCAGCAGCACCGCCACGCCGTCGAGCAGCAGACGGCGCCGGACCCCCAGGCGGTACAGCCCGATCGCCGCGGCCACCCACGCCCAGCCGCTGATCCCGGCAGCGGCGGCCACCAGCAGGTGCACCACGCTGTGCCACGGGCCGGGAGGCACGAAGCGCAAGGGACCGATCGCGAGCGTCGCCGCCACGCCCACCAGAGCGTCGACGCCGTACATCGCCAGCAGACCCTCGGGAGGGTTGTCGGAGAATTCCTCGAGCAGCATGCCGAAGTTGATGAGGAAGAACAGGAAGCCCAGCGCCGTGCACGCCAGGGACTGCGCGATCGCGATCGCCCACTGGCGCACGCTGCGCACGGACGGCGCGGCGGGAGCAGGGGGCGCGGTGACGGTCATGGCACCAGCGTAGAGATCGATCTGCGGCCGACGGATCGGCCACGCGGCTGATGATCAGCGCCGTTCCATCAGCCGAACGACAGGTCCGAATGGGGGACCTGCGGAGCGTGGACGGGGACGGACGGCGGATGCCCGCAGCCCGGAGGGACGAGAGGATCGGGTCATGACCTCGCACCACCCCCTTCCCCAGCCTCCGCTCCATGCCGAGTCGGCGCCGACGACGGCTCTGTCATCCCCGTCCCTGCCCGTGTCCCCGTCGCCGACAGAGCCCTACCATCGCGCCGCCCGAGCGATCCCGCATCGCGGCTACTGGTGGCGCCCGCTGGTCGCGGTCGCCGTGGCGGGATTCGTGTGGATCGTCATGAACCTGCAGGTCATGACACCGTTGATGATCCTCGGCGAGATCTGGCCGGCGGCCGCCACCAGTCCCTCCCTGATGGACCCGTTGAATCCCGTCGATCAGTTCCTGGGCCTGGGCATGCTCGCGCTGCTGGTCCCCGCGGTGCTGGTGGGATCGCTGGCGGGCTACGGCCGTGCCGGGATCGCGCTCTCTGTGCTGGGGCGTTTCCGCTGGGCGCTGATGGGACGCGCGGCGCTCATCGTGGTTCCCGTCTATCTGCTGATCAACACGGTGCTGAACCTGGTCCTGGAGCGCGAGGCGATCGTGGTGCCCGAGTTCGGACCGGGCGTGATCCTGGCCTGGCTGGTCGTGCTCGTGCTCGCCCCGCTGCAGTGCGCGGGTGAGGAGTTCGCCTTCCGGGCGCTGCCGATGCAGGTCTTCGGCACCTGGCTGCGCTGGCCGCTGATCGGGATCCTCGTGCCCGTGCCGCTGTTCGTGCTGGGCCACGGCTACAACTGGGTGGGCCAGATCGACATCGCCCTCTTCGCGATCGTGATGGGCCTGCTGGCCTGGAAGACAGGCGGCCTCGAGATCCCGATCCTGCTGCACACCGCCAACAACTGGACCCTGTTCGCGATCTCCCCGCTGATCCCCGGATTCACCGAACAGGGCGAGGTGGGCTTCCTGGGCCTCGCCCTCGCGCTGGTGCCGATGCTCGGGCTGAGTGCCGGGATCTGGTGGTGGTACTCCAGGCGAGCGGGCCTGGGGCTGTGGGAGCCGCAGCGCGGCCGGGTTCAGACCCTCTCATCGGTCAGCTTGTCGGACGGCCCGTCGGCGCCTGTGGAGGCGCCCTCGCCGAGCGCCGCGAGCACCTCGCGTCCCCTGTCGGTCTGAGGGAAGCGGTCCACGATCTCCCGCAGCGCGTCAGCATCGACGCCCGCACCGAAGGCCTCCGCGAAAGGCTGCAGACGCACCCCCTCGGCGAGGGAGCCGATCACCACCGGGTCGAAGCCCAGTTCGTCGACCAGCTCGGCGACGACGCCCGCCGCCGGGGCGGGTCCGGCGATCGCGATGGCGGCGCGCGGACTCGGATCTTTATGGGCGACGCGGCGGGCGAGGTCCTCGAGGTCGTGGTACCCCATGTGGTTGAAGGCCTTCACGACGGTGACGCCAGGCAGCTGCTGCTGCACGAACTCGCTGGTCGACGCCCCTGCGTGGGAGAACTGCTCGAGGTGCCCGTCGGTCTCCCACCAGTAGTTCATGGCATCGACGACGATCTTGCCGGCCAGAGCGTCGGCCGGGATCGAAGCGTGCTTGCCCAGCGGCAGCGCGAGGATCACCAGGTCGGCCCTCTCAGCGGCCTCCCGGCTGGTCACCGGCTGCGCCCCGGGGGCGAGGACCTGGGTGATCAGCTCGATCTTCTCGGGATCACCGGAGCCCGAGATCAGCACGTCGTGCCCGGCGGCGACGGCGAGGCGGGCCAGCACAGTGCCGACCTTGCCGGCGCCGAGGATCCCGAGGGTGCGATGGAGGGAGGAGCTCATGCCGGAGGCAACGCGGAGGGCCGGCGACGTCTTCCCGGACGTGACCGGTTCCGCGCCCGCCGTCCGCGGACAGGCGCGCACCGGATGATGGCGACCGGAAGTGCGACACCGTGTCGATGCGATCGAGATCGTCCTTTGCGGTGCCTCGGCGCCCCCGAAGGCGACGCGAAGGGCGTTCTCGGGTGGCTCAGGGCGTGGGTTGCGGGGCGGTGCGGTGCGGGGTGCGGCTCGCGAGTTGTGGGGCGTGGGGCGCCGGCCACAGACCTTCCGGAGCAGGGAGAATCTAGCCGTCAGCCGTCAGCCCGCCCATCCTTGAGAGTGCAGCGCTGCTCGCACCCGGTTGACAGCGGACGCGCAGCCCGCGGCGAGATCGGCGGCGACCATGGGCAGGTCGATCCAGCCCGCCAGCTTCCGGCGCTCATCGCGCGCGGCGTCCTTCTGTCGCTGCTCCGGGCTGCGATGTCTGGGGCCCTCGTATTCGACGATGACCCGCCACTGCGGCCACTGCAGATCCGGCTCCCCGAGATCGGATCCAGCATGTGCCGCCCGCCCATTGGCCAGCGGCTCAGGGAGGCCCGCACGCACGAACGCCAGGCGGAGCGAGGTCTCGGGAGGGGAATCAGCACTCCTCCTCACGAGCTCGACCGCCTCACGGAGCCGGGCCGCGCCGCGCCCGGTGAAGTGTCCTGCCGCGTCCTTCAGCTCGTCGATAGTGGCGAACGGTCTGTTCCGGCCCTCGTACCTCGGTCGGGGGATGCGTACGAGGTGGTCCCCGATCGCGACGAGCGAATCGAGTCCGACACTTGTGCCGAGCTGCAGATAGGTGTGCAGGCGGCTGGTCCGCACGAGGTCGTCAGCGGTAGCCAGGGGCATGGCGTCGAGTCGAGGGCAGCTCCATCGCACCAGTGACGTGGACCGATGCGAGCCATCCGGCGCACCGAGATGGATCCGGCGATCCGGTCCTGAGCGTTGAACCGGATAGGCGGTTCGCGCCTGGCGCCGCCGGAGCTGCCTGGACGCCTCGACGACTGGTATGTCCAAGACTCCCGGAAGCGGGAATCCCCAGAGCCGTGCAGCTGTCGTGCCCATGGCGAAGGCCCCCGGCACCTGCCGTTGGTAGGCCGCGACGATTTCGCTCTCGCTAGCCATCACCTCCTCCCTCCGGTACAGCCCGCGGACGATCTGCACCAGATCGCCTCGCCGCAGCCGCTCGCGCCCCACCCCAGCCGCGAGCGCCTCCGAGGTGGTGAAGACGGAGGGGAGTGCCGGTGGCAGGGCAGCTGGCGAGACGGGCATCTCCACAGCATGGGCCCGGCTCCCTGGCTGCTCATGGTTCATCCCCAATGCGCTGGTCCCGTGCGCTGACGATGCTTCCTCCACGGTGTGACCACTCCTGCCGATGGGTGCCATTCCTGCCAGACAGTGAGTCGTCGCTGTCCCGTCAGCCATGACCCGCCGTGGCGTTGGCCCTGGCCCCGTGGCGTCCGCCCTGATCTGCCGTGGCGTCGTCCGATAGCGTCGTTCGCGTCGCCTCGGAGGAGTGCAAGACGACGCAAACGACGTTGTCGGACGAGGATGGTGCGGAAAGGTGAGGTGCCAGTGCCAGTGCCAGTGCCAGTGCCAGTGCCAGTGCCGGTGCCGGTGCTCGGGACCCGGGGCGAGGCCCCACCTCATGGTGAGCGGTGGATCAATTCCGTGGCGGTGAACGGTGGCGTCACTCACTGCGTCCCCAGCCAGGAAGTTCTACAGTGGACAGGCCATGTGCCGACTCTTCGCTCTTCATTCCGACCGCCCCGCCACCGCCGATCTCTGGCTGCTCGATGCGCCGTACTCCCTGCTGAACCAGTCGCGTTTCAACGCCGACGGCACGGGCCTGGGGTGGATCGACGGGGAGGGCCGGCCGCGGATCCGCAAGCGTCCCGTCGCCGCGTACGAATCCGAGGCGTTCACCGACTTCGCGACCACTCTGCGCTCGCGGGCGATGCTCGCCCATCTGCGCCTCTCCTCCGGCTCCGGGCACTGCGACGAGAACACCCATCCGTTCCTGCAGGACGGCATCATCAGCGCCCACAACGGGGTCCTGGAGGTCACCGAGGAGATGCGGCGGCGGGTCGCCGAGCTCGGCGCCGCCGATCACGTCCTGGGCTCCACCGACAGCGAGTGGATGGCCGCACTGATCACCGGCGAGGTGGCAGCTCACGGCGGAGACCTGCACGACGGGGCGACCGCCGCGCTGAGCTGGATCGCCGCCCATGTCCCCGTCTACTCCGTGAACGTCCTGGTGATGAAGGGGGAGGAGCTCATCGCGGTGCGTCTGCCGGCGACCAATGAGCTGTGGATCCTCGAGCGCCCCGCCGCCGTCGACTCTCCGAGCGATGGCTTCGAGCAGTCCTCGGACTCGCTCGCCGTGCGGGCTCGCAGCGAGGACCCGCACGGCGCGAGCTCCGTCGTCATCGCGAGCGAGCCCCTGGACGACGACCCCGCCTGGCGCCTCCTGGACTCCGGCGAACTCGTGCACCTCACCGCTGACGGCGCACTGACCAGCGAGCATCCCTTCGGCCCGCTCGCCCGGGCGCTCAGCATCGAGGATCTCGGCCTGTCGGCCGCAGCCTCCCAGGCGCATGCGGCGCAGGTCCGCGCCCAGCAGGACCGCCGCCGGCAGATCACGGAGACGGGTGCAAGGTCGACTGCTTCGGAACGCGCCAGCAGCGCTGACCACGACGACACCGCGGAGCACGCCGCATGAGCGCAGTCTCTCCGGTCGGCGGCACGCCCGACCTCGACGCGCGGCCCACGCCCTATCACCGGCTGGCGACTCTGCGCCCGGCGTGGTCCGCGTGGGGCCGGCCGCTGCTGACCGTCGTCGCCGCCGTCATCGCCTACGTCGTCCTGGCGTCCGTGCTGCTGGTGCTCACGATCCTCGTGCTCGCCCTCGCCCCCGGCGTGAACGTCGCGATCGGCGTGACCAGCGGCGACCCCACCAGTCCTCTGGACGTCGGCATCGCCCTGGCGATGGGGGCTCTGTGGTGGCCCGCCGCCATGGTCGGTGTGCGGATCGGCGGCTGGCGTCCGCTCGGCCCGACCTGGTCCGTCGCCGCTCGGCTGCGGCGCGAACGCCTGCGCTTCACAGGCGCGCTCGCCGTGCTCGCCGCTCTCGTGGTGGTCGCGGCTGCGGCGCTCGCCGGCGGCCTGGCGGGCGCCGGGGCCGACGGTGCGTCGGCCGGGGCCGGATCTTCTGCGGCCGGCGGGGGAGCGTCGGTCCTCCAGATGCTCCTGGTGGTGCTGCTCGTGCTGGTCCTGGTCCCGCTGCAGGCCCTCGGTCTCGAGCTGGCTCTGCGCGGCATGGTGCTGCAGGCCGTCGGCACCTGGCTGCGCAGCCCGGTGATCGGGATCCTCGTGGTCGCCGCACTGGCCTTCATCGGCCGCGAGGCGACCGCTGCCGTGATGGTGCCCGCCCTGGCCGCAGCGCTCGCCGCGGCGGTGCTCGCGTGGAAGACCGGGGGTCTCGAGCTCCCGATCGTGCTCACCGCCACCACGACGGGCACCGCGCTGATCGTCTCCGCCCTGGCCGCCGGGAGCGGCACCGGCGCCGGGGTGGCGGCGCTCGGTGCAGCCGTCGCGGCCCCCGGCACCTCCGCCGCAGCACTCGCCGGCACAGGGACCGGACCGGTCCACGCTGACGCCGCCCTGGCCGGCGGTGTCGCCGCGGCGGTCGCCCTGCTGGTCCTCGCCGCCGTGATCGTCGTGGTGGTGAGCCGACGAGAGGGCCTGCGCCTGCTCGAGCCCGTCGGCCGCGCCGCCGACGAACCTGTGCCGGATCCCGTGCTGATCTGACGCGAGCCGGCCGTCTGCATGGGCCGATGGGGTGGGGTGGGCCGGATCGAATCGTCCGCGAAACCTGGACACCTTGGAAATTCTCACGTAGGAATACTGGTGGTCGGGCACCGCCGCCCGTCCGCCATCCCACAAAGGACGACGACGATGACGCCACTCGCCCGCTTCTCCCGCCGCACCCTCCTGGCCACCGGAACCCTCACCGCGACCGCAGTCGGGGCCGGCCTCCCCGCCGCCAGCGCCGCCTCGGGATACTCCAACCCGGTGATCGACACCAATCAGCCCGACCCCGGCATCCTGCGCGTCGACCAGGGGTATTACCTGTACTCGACGGCCGGCTCAGCCGGGAACATGCCGGTGCTGCGATCCCCGGACCTCGTGCACTGGCGCCGGGTGGGCGACGGGCAGCCCGTGATCGCCTCGTGGGCGAACAGCGGCCGACACTGGGCTCCGGAGGTCATCGATGTGGACGGCAAGTACCACGCCTACTACACCGCCTGGGAGCGGGCCACGGACCGGCAGTCGATCGGGGTCGCCGTCGCGCAACGGCCCGAGGGCCCCTTCGTCGACTCGGCGGACGCACCGCTGCTGTCCACCCCTGAAGAGGGCGGGTGCATCGACGCCTCGCCGTTCCGGGACGAGGACGGCTCGCTGTGGCTGCTGTGGAAGAACGACGGCAATGCCGCAGACCAGGATTCGTTCCTCTTCGCCCAGCGCCTCGCGGACGACGGGCTGTCCCTCGAGGGCGAGCGCAGCCGCATCCTCGAGCGCGACCTGGCCTGGGAGATCTACACGATCGAAGGGCCCGCGATCATCACGCACGAGGGCCGCTACTACCTCTTCTACTCCGCCGGGGAGTACTGGAACGAGACCTACGGGGTGGGTGTGGCGGTCGCCGACGCGATCGACGGGCCGTGGATGAAGCTCTCCGACCAGCCCGTGCTCTCCGCCAACGACGTGGCCGCGGGGCCGGGGCACGGCATGCCGGTGAGCACCTCGGACGGCATCTGGTACGTCTACCACGCCTGGCATCCCGACCACATCGGCCAGGATCCCGGCCGCCAGATCTGGATCTCGAAGGTGCGCTTCGACGGCGGAGACGTGAGCATCGACGGTCCCTCGATCAGCAACCCGCAGCGTCCCAGGATCGACTACCGGCCCTGAGTCGGCGGATGCCGAGCCCCCGGTGCCCTCCTGCGGTCCCGCTGTCCTGTTGCTCGGGCCCTCGCGGTCACCACGTGTCCCTCCCGGCTCGGGCCGTGCCTGTCACACTCGTCGTCCTCGACGCGTCGACGAAGCAGAAGCCGTCGGCAGCACGGCCGGTGGCGCACAGGGAAGGATGGGGCCATGGACGCGAACAGGAATGAGCCGACGCCAGCCCGGCACAGCGGCGATGGCGGCGACGACGCGGATTCCGGTGCAGCTGCCGAGGCGTCGGGCACGGGAGCAGAAGCGGTCGCCGGCACCCGGGCTGACGAGCTCGCACAGCGCTTCGAGCGGGAGCGCTCGCGTCTCGTCTCCCTGGCGAGCAGGGTGCTCGGGGACCCGAACGAAGCGCAGGACATCGTCCAGCAGGCCTGGCTGCGGCTGGATCGCACCGAGCAGGACATCGACAACCTGCCCGCCTGGCTGACCACCGTCACCACTCGGCTGTGCCTGGACCGCCTGCGGCGCCGCACCCCGGTGCCCGAGGAGGATCACGAGCTGCCCGAACCCGCCCCGGATCCTGCCGAGGACGTGGCGCTCGCCGATACCGTGGGCGTCGCGCTGCAGCTGGTCCTGGACCGGCTGAGTCCGAACGAGCGCGTCGCCTTCGTGATGCACGACAGCTTCGGCTTCGAGTTCACGACGATCGCCGCGGCGCTGGACACGACGCCCCAGGCGGCACGCAAGCTCGCCTCGCGCGCCCGGGCGAAGGTCACGCAGCCCCGCGCCGAGGACGCGCTCGCCGACTGGGAGGTGGTCGATGCCTTCATGGCCGCCGCCCGCGAGGGCAACTTCACCCGTCTCGTGCAGCTCCTGGCGCCGGATGCCGTGGTGCGCGGCGACCAGCAGGCGATCGAGACGGGCACCCCCGCTGCCATCGACGGCCGGGAGGACGTGGCGAGCTTCTTCAACGGCTCCGCCCACGCCGCGCTGCCGACCAGCATCGACGGGCGTGCGGGCTCGGCCTGGTACCACCGGGGCCAGGCGATGGTCCTGTTCGACTTCACCATCGTCGACGGGCAGGTCTCGCGCATCGACTTCCGCGCGGACCCCGACATCATCGGGCGCGTTGTGCGTCGCGACGGCGCCGATCCGCGATGACCTCCAACGGAGATCGCCACGACCGGTCACACTCCCGGCACGGCGCACGTCAACACCACGAGAGCAGCACCGGCAGCGGCATCCACCGCCTGCCGACCTCGGAGAGAAGGACACCACGATGAAGACCATGACCTGCCAGCAGCTCGGCGGCCCCTGCGACCTCGCCCACCGGGGCGAGAGCGCGGACGACGTCATCAACGCCCAGGACAAGCACCTCAAGGAGGTCGTCAAGGCCGGCGACGAGACCCATCAGGCGGCCCGCAAGGAGATGAAGTTCCGCTGGCTGCACCCCAAGCAGTCGCTGGGTTGGTACAACGACATGAAGGCGGCGTTCGCAGCCCTTCCCGAGGACTGACCTGCCGCGTATGGCCCGAGAACGGGACGTCGTCGAGGAGTCGTCGCCATCGAGGCCGACCTCCTCCGACGACGTCCCGTCCCCGCGCTCAGCTGCGGATCGCGTCGATCACCTTGATGCGGGTCGCGATGAGGGCGGGCAGGGCGCCGGCGAGCACGCCCACCGCGGTCGCGGCCAGCAGACCCACGACCACGGCGTCCACCGGGAACGGCGGGATGTCCACGAGACCCTGCTCCCGGAAGAAGTCGGTCACGAAGGGTGCCTTGACCAGGGCGACCGCTGCTCCCACGCCGACGACGCCGGCCAGCACGGTGGCGACCACGGACTCCATGAGCACCCCGAAGAACACGCGGCCGCCGGTGGCGCCGTAGGACCGACGGATGCCGATCTCCCGCACCCGGTAGCGCACGGTGACCAGCGAGATGTTCACGAGCCCCATCGCGCCCAGCAGCAGGATCACCACGGCGACCCCGGCGATCGCGTAGCCGAAGACCTTGTAGATCGACATCTCCTCGACGCCGAACGAGGTCGGATACACGTCGAAACTGCCGGCACCACCGCCCGAGAGGGCGCGGGCGAGCTGACTGCGCACGACATCGGCCTGCTCCGGGGGCACCCACACGAGGTACTCCGACGCGGCCGGAGCGTTCTCGTCATAGCCGGGCACTGCGGCCAGGCCGTCGGTCGCGATGTACGCCTGCGGGGCATAGTCGGTCGAGGCGTCCGGGGGGAGCACGCCGATGATGATCGCCTGCGCGGCCTCCTGTGCACCCGTGGGCCCGTACAGGGTGACGGGCTCGGTGCCCAGCTCCGGGCTGCCGAGGGTCTCGTACAGGGGCTGGTTCACCACCAGCGCCGGTGCCAGACGGTGCTGGTCGGAATCGGAGATCCACCGGCCCCGCTCGACCTGCATCCGGTACATCGTCGCGTAGGAGGGATCCACGCCGTTGAGTGCAGACGTCTGCACTCCTTGCGTGGTCTGGATCCGCACGTCCGAATAGGCGCGGCGGGTGCGATGCTCGATGCCGAGCCGATCGATCTGCTCGAACACGAACTCATCGAGCTCCGGGCCGGTGACCTCGTCCTGCTGGCCGGAGGACGTGATGTTCTCGTTGCCGAACTCGTCCATCTCGTAGGTCATGTCGCCCATCGACTGGATCGAGAGCACGGTATCGCGACCGCCGCTCTTCTCCATCGACTGCTGCAGGGCGCCGCCGAGCATGCCGCCGGCCCCCATGACCGCCGTCAGGGCGAACACGGAGAAGGCCACACCGATGAGGGACAGCAGGATGCGGCCCTTGTTCACGCGCAGTTCGCCATAGGCCTCGACGATCGAGGCGAGGAACCCGGTCATGCCTGGACCTCCTGGTGGGAGGCGCCGGCAGCGGCGACCGCCTCGCGCCCGGCGCGGATGCCGACGGTCGCCGAGAGCGCATCCTGCGCCCCGGTGCTGCCGACGTCGTTCAGCACCCCCTCGTCCAGCAGGTAGGAGCGCCGCGAGAGGGCGGCGACCTGGAGGTCGTGGGTGATGGTCACGAGCGCGGCGTCGGACTCCCGCGCGATCTCGTCCAGCAGCGCCATGACGGCCTCGCCCGTGGTGACGTCGAGGGCCCCGGTGGGCTCGTCGGCGAGGATCAGCCGCGGCCTGCGCACCAGGGCGCGGGCCACGGCGACCCGCTGCTGCTCACCGCCGGAGAGGCGGCTGGGCTGCTGGTCCGCGCGGTCGGCCAGACCCACCCGGTCGAGCATCTCCCGGGCGAGGCGCTCCCGACGCCAGAACTGCCCGGCGCTGCCGTACATCAGCGGCATCATCACGTTCTCCAGGGCGGTGCGGCGATCCAGCAGGTTGAACTGCTGGAACACGAAGCCGATGGAGGCTCCCCGCAGGCGGGCCCGTCGGCGGTCGCCGAGGCGGGACACGTCGGCGCCGTCGAACAGCAGCTCGCCGCTGGTCTGACGGTCGATCAGGCCCAGCAGGTTCAGCAGGGTGGACTTGCCCGATCCGGAGCGGCCGACGACGGCGACGTGGTCACCGGCATGCACCGTCAGGTCGATGCCGCGCAGGATGTGGAGGTCCTCCCGGCTGGGCAGGCGCACCGAGCGGCGCAGCTCGCGCAGCTCGAGCAGGGGAGCTGGCGTGCTCACCACATCTCACCGCCGCCCATGCCGTCATCGGGGTTGTCCACGCCGGGCACGAACTGGAGGATCTCCTGGCCCTCCTCGAGGCCCTCGGTGATCTCGACGACCCCGTCGCCGCGCAGGCCGAGGGTGACCTCGACGGGGGTCGGCTCGCCGGTGGCCTCGTCGAGCATGTACACGGTGCCGGTCTCTCCCGTGCCCTCGGCAGCGGTGGTGGGAACGGTGAGGACATCGGTCGCGGAGCCGAGCTTCACGGTCACCTCGACGCTCAGGCCGGGGACGATCCGGGTTCCCTCGGGGACGGGGCACTCCAGCTGGGCGGAGGAGACGCTCGAGGTGGTCTCCTCGCCGGTCATCGGATCGATCTGGGGGGCTTCGGGCTTGGCGACCTCGGCGTCCTCGGTGATGCCGGGGGCCTTGCAGTGCACCGGATCGGCGGCGGTGGGGAGGATCGCGGAGGCGTCGATGTCCACGTCGAGCAGGGAGAGCTGCTGCTCCGGGGTCAGCTCGGCGACGATCGAGTAGGTCCCGGGAGAGATCGTGGCCACGACGTCACCGGTGGCGATGGACTCCCACTCCTCGAGGGTGAGGCCCGTGATCTTCCCGGGGGCGTTGGCGTACAGGGTGAGGTACCGGTACTGCTGCTCGGTCTGCTCCGGCTGCGGCGCCGGCTGCTCGACGGGCTCCGGGCCTCCCTCGTCGGTCCCGTCCCCGCCGGTCGCCCCGTCGGTCGTCCCCTCGGCGGGCATCTCGGGCGGGACGTCGACCGGTGCGGGCTCCTCGGGGACACGCACCTGCAGGATGCGCTGCCCCTTCACGACGGTGTCGCCCTCACGGGCCCAGATCTTGTTGATCTCGCCCTCGTCGGTCGCCTTCAGCTCGGTGCCCTCATCGGGCTGGACCGTGGCGGGGAGCGCCAGCTCCGAGGCGATGTCCGACGTCTCGACGGACACCACCGCGTACTGGTCGAACTCGGCGGTGGGGACGTCGGGATCCTCCGCTGCGCCGGAGGCATCGGCGGGGAAGAATGCCATGCGGGCGAGGGCCAGGGCGATGACCGCGAGGATCAGCATCCAGATCAGGGGGAAGACATAGCGACGGAGGGCGTCCATGGGCGCCTTTCGTTCGGGTCGGCGACGGCGCCGAGAGGAGGTTCGGGGAAGGTGCGTCGTCTGCGGGCCGAGCCGGCGGGCCGACGACTTTTCCTATTCTTGCCTGATTTCGTGGCCCCAGTATCCGCCTCAGGTATCGATCTGCCGCTGTACTGCGGATTCTGGACCACCGATGACGGCGAGCCCAGCGCGCCATAGGGTCGACGCATGAGCCCCGCCGATGCCGCCAGCCCCGTGACCCCTCCTGCGAAGACCGCTCCTGCAGCTCCCGCCGCGCAGGCGGTGAACCCCGCGGGGATCGGCGACGAGATGCTGCTGCTCCCGCTGCGCCAGCGGATCATCGAGCGGGACCTCGGCGTGCGGGCGATCCACGTGCACCGCGCCGGCCGCGAGGACGTCTCGCACCGCTTCATGGACGACACGGTCGAGAACATCTACTCCTGCTCCAAGACGGTCACCGCGCTCGCTGTGGGCATCGCCGCCGGGGAGGGGCTGCTCGACGTCGAGGACCTCGTGGTGGACCACCTCCCCGCCCCGGCAGGCGGCTACGGCCGCGGCATGGACCAGGTGCGCCTTCGGCATCTGCTGACGATGACCTCCGGCTCCCCGATCCTCGGCTTCCTCGACGAGCACCGCGACCACGAGGACCTCACCGCCCTGTTCCTCGGGACCGACCTGATCGCGGAACCGGGGGAGCGCTGGGAGTACTCCAACGGTTCGATCTTCCTGCTCTCCCGCGTCATCAGCGAACGCACGGGGCAGAGCATGCGCGACTGGCTGATGCCGCGGCTGTTCGAGCCGCTGGGCCTGCCCAACCCGCAGTGGCACACCACTCGCGACGGGCACAGCTGGGGCGCGACGGGCCTGCACCTCAAGAGCTGGCAGCTGGCGCGGATCGGCCGAGTGCTGCTGCAGCGCGGCGAGCACGACGGTGCTCAGCTCGTTCCGGCGGCGTGGATCGACGCGATGCACGCCGACGACGCCTGGGTCACCACCGGGGACGCCGAGCCCGAGAGCGTCCACTACGGCTACGGGATCTGGCAGTGCACGCCCGACGGCGCCTGGCGGGCCGACGGCGCCTACGGCCAGCTGATCCTGGTGCTCCCGCAGCAGGACGCCGTCATCACGATCACCTCGCACCTGGAGGGTCGGGGCGCCGCAGAGATCATGCGCGCCGTCTGGCAGGACCTGCTGCCCCTGCTCTGAGCCGCCGGTCGCCCCGCTGGGAGCCGGTGGCCGTCAACGGGAAGCCGCCGACGCTGCGCGCCGCGGGTCGCCAGCTGCGCGCCGCGGGCCGTCCAGCTGTACGAACTTTCGGTCCCCAGCGTTGGCTCAGCGGCTATGTGGACGTGAGCCCACGCCCAGCGACAAATGTTCGTACTCGGATCGGCGGATCGGTAGATCACCGGAGCACTGGGCCGGCGGATGACCGAGGCACTGTAGCGCCGGAGCACCGGGCTGGCGGATCGCCGGGGCTGGCGGATCGCCGGGGCGACGGGTGGCGTCCGGATGCTCGCAGGCGCGACCGGTAGTTTTGAGCCATGGATCCTTCCGTTCTGCTGAACGTCGCCCTCGTGCTGCTCTTCGTGCTCATCGGCGGCGTGTTCGCGGGCACCGAGATGGCGATCGTCAACCTGCGGGAATCGCAGATCAAGCAGCTGGAGGAGGAGGGGCCCCGCGGCGAGCGCACCGCGACGCTGGTGCGCGACCCCAACCAGTTCCTCTCGGCCGTGCAGATCGGCGTGACGGTCGCGGGCTTCTTCTCCTCCGCCTACGGCGCCTCCACGATCGCCCCCTCCCTGGCCCCGGTCCTGGTGGGCTTCGGCCTGCCGGAATCGACGGCGAGCACCGCTGCCCTGATCGGGATGACCCTGGTGATCGCGTACCTCTCGCTGGTGCTGGGCGAGCTCGCCCCCAAGCGTCTGGCCATGCAGAACGCGATGGGCGTGGCCAAGGTCGTGGGCCCGCCGCTGAGCCTGTTCGGCACGGCCATGCGCCCGGTGATCTGGCTGCTGTCCACCTCCACCAATGTGGTGGTGCGCCTGCTGGGCGGTGATCCGCACGCGAACCGCGAGTCCGTCTCCGCCGAGGAGATCCGGTCGATGGTGCGCAGCTCCGAGGCGCTCGACCATGCGGAGTCCCGCGTGCTGGCCGACGTCTTCGACGCCTCCGAGCGCACGGTCGTGGAGGTCATGCGCCCCCGGCATCAGGTGCACTTCCTCGCGGGCACCGACACCGTGGCCGAGGTGCGCGCCGAGATCCGCGACACCGGCTACTCCCGCTATCCCGTCACCGGTGAGGACGTCGACGACATCCTCGGCTTCGTCCACGTGCGCGACCTGCTGCTGGTCGACGACCTCACGGCCACCCGGATGGCGGATCTCGCGCGTCCGATCGAGCACATCCCCGGAACCGTCGAGGTGCTCCAGGCGCTGAACAGGATGCGCGCCCATGCCGACCAGATCGCCGTGGTGGTCGACGAGTACGGCGGCACCGACGGCATCGTCACCCTCGAGGACCTGCTGGAGGAGCTGGTGGGCGAGATCTACGACGAGTTCGACCTCGAGTCCTGGCCGGAACCCGGCGGGCTCGACCGGATCGTCGAGGGCGACGGCACCCTCGACGGCGGGCTGATCCTGCAGGAGTTCGAGGCGGCGACGGAGATCGAGCTGCCGGACACTGGCGGCTACGAGACCGTCGGCGGATTCATCATGGCGAGCCTGGGCAGGATCCCCGTGGCCGGAGACGTGGTCCAGGTCGACGGCGGCCGCCTCGACGTGGTGGAGGTCGACGAGCGCCGCGTGCAGCGGGTGCGCCTGGTGCGCGACGCCCCGGCGACGGAGGCACCTTCCGAGACGGCCTGATCGACCGGGGCGCCCACCGCTGTTCTGGCGGTGGACGCCCCATCCCGGCTTGCTCGTCACTCCGTCGGCGCCTCCGCCTCGGCGCACTCGGGGGCGGAACCCGCCTCGTCGGCCGCACCGAGGTCCTCGACCCGCAGGTTGTCGAGCACGAGGTCGTTCTGCGGGCCGCTGCCCACGTTCTCGATCCCGATCCAGGTCGCATCGCAGGCCCCGGCGGTGAACTCGTGCTCGAAGCGGGCGTCGACGCCGCGCGCCTGCGGGATCGCTGCGCGCTCCAGGGTGGTGACGGCGGGCTCCTCGCCCGGCGCGGCGAGGGAGTCCCCGCCCACGATCAGGTTGTAGGAGCCGTCGAAGCTGGTCTGGTGGTCGAAGGAGACCCGGTAGCGGTGACCGGCCTCGAGCGGCAGCGAGCCCGTGGTGGTGCGCAGGATCAGGCCCTCGTTCTCCTCGTGGGCCATCAGCGACCAGTCGCCGTCCAGCACGTTGTCCAGCAGCTTGCCGCCCTCGACCACGTCCCCGTCGGCGTTCGGGCCGTACCAGCCGGCCTGCGAGTACGGGGCGTGCAGCTCGGCGAGCTGGGTGCGGGCGTCGCCGCCCAGCTCCGCGGTGCCGGTCACGAACGGCCAGTAGCCGGTGTCCACGTTCTCGAAGTCCTCGAACAGCACGGTCTCCTCCGTGGCGTCCGCATCCTCTGGGGCCACGAAGGGCACCACGCGGGCGTCGTCCACCCGCACGGCGTTCTCGCCCGCGCCGGCGGTGACCGCGAGCGTCACGGGGGAGCCGTCGGTGGTGAAGGTGACGCGCACGCGCTGGAAGTACTGCCCGTGCTTGTCGTCGGACGCCGTGGCGTTGACCGCCATCGAGGAGTCGACGGCGGTGGTCGCCGACCCGTCCTCACCGGCCTGGTGGGCGGTGGGGACGACCCCGTCACCGGTGGCCGAGACGGTCACGTCGCGGGTGTCCGTGGGGTCGATCTGCACCGATGCCCACGCGCTGTAGGTCCCGGCGGGAAGATCCTGCGTCGCATCGGCCGGATCGTGGAGCTGCTGGGAGATTCCCGCCGCACCCGAGCCGAGCACGGCCTGGAGGTTGCGGTTCTCGTCAGTCTCGATCTCGACAGCGCCCTCGGGCGACCAGGCGTCGAGGGTGCCTGAGAAGAAGCCCGGGTCGGAGACGGGCGTGCCCTGGCCCCATTGCGGGGCGGCCTTCTCGGGCATGTCCGAGGTCGGGTGCAGCACGTAGGCGGTGCCCGCCTCCGCCTCGAGGGTGACCTGGCCCTTCCGGACCGGCACGGTGATGCGACCGCCGCGGCCGGTGTCCGTGAGCGGGTACATGACCAGGGAGCCCTGGTCGGCCCACTCGGGCGTGAGGGTCCAGGTGGTCCTCCCGCCGTCGGGGTTGTAGTGGTAGAGCCGGTCCCCGCTTCCGCCGGTGCCCGCTGCGGCGGCACCGTCCTGCGAGCTGCCGCCGTCGGCGGCCGCCCCATCGGACCAGGGCAGCAGGTACGTCCCGCCCTCGTAGACGGTCGCGCCGCCGTGGGTGATGGTGCGGTCGGTGGGGATCTCGGTGCCGCCGACGGAGTCGACGTCCGACGTGGCGACGGTGCCGTTGGCGAGCACCACCTCGCCGTCTCCCCACTGCATGATCGGTGCCTGCTGCATGTACTTGGTGGGCAGGTTCCGCTGCCACACCGTGTCGAAGAAGGCGTTCGCATCGTGATGCCCGGTCCAGCCCTCGAACTCCTGCACGTTCGCGTTGGACAGCAGCGGGTCCGGGTTCCAGATGTCCTTGCGGTCGTTGTCGAGGAACCGGATCACCTGGGAGTTGATGCCCTTGTTGGTGGAGCCGCCGTAGTTCTCGTCGTTCGCCCAGTGCGACCAGGTCGAGGCACGCGGCATCTTGTCGGCCCACTCGGTGGAGACCGACCAGCCCTGCGCCTGCAGCTCCTGCGCGAGGCGCTGGCCCTCCCAGCCGTTGGGGTAGTACACGTCCATGTACAGGAAGGTCAGGTTCTCGGGAGCCTCGTCGCGGAGATCCTGGAAGCGGTCCAGCACGTTCCCGGTGCCGAGGTCCTTCGGGCCGTCGATCGCATAGGACTGGTTCATCCAGCCCCAGCCCTTCTTCAGCGGCTGCTGGAGCAGGTCGTCGGAGAAGGCGTAGGCCTCGGAGTACGACTCGGTGGCGTTGACGTGCACGCCGAAGGTCGCGTTCCAGTCCTCGCCCGCCGCGGCGAGGGTCTCGAGGTCCGCGAGGCCGCCGGCGCGCTCGTTGTAGTGGCCGGCGTAGTCGGGATGCGCGGAGTCGTGGCCCTCGGCCTGGTAGCCCTTGAGCATGACCGACTGGCCCAGGCCCTCGGTGGCCAGCGCCACCCTTTTGGTGTCGTCCAGCGTGCGCAGGAACGGGTGCGTGGCCTGGGAGACGATGTTGAATGGGATCCGCTTGATGACCTCGTTCTTCACGGCATCTCCGCCCACGACACCCTCCTGCACGCCGCGGGCGGCGATCGCGGCGTCCTGCCAGTCCAGCGCGGCGTCATCGTTCGCATCGGCGGTCAGCGCCACGCGCACGAACGGGTCCGCGTCGGCGCCGAGGCCGAGGTCAGCGGTGGAGCCGCGCACCACGAAGGTGCCCGGCGAGACGGTGCCGTAGGAGGCGCCGTCGCCCTGGGCGAGCGCGACGATGTAGCGGGAGTTGTCGGTCTGCACGCGGCCCGCCGTCGCGCCGCCGGCCGTGTTGTCCTCGACCGCGTTGGTCTCGAACCCGGCGGCGAGCTGGTCACCGGCGATCAGCGCCACGTGCGAGGGGTCCTCGAGCGCGGTGCCCTCGTCGAGGGAGGCGAGATCGTAGATGTGGTCGCCGCTGCGGTCACGGTCCGCGGAGAGATCCGCGCCCACCACCTGGGCGCCGGCCTCGGTGCCGTTGGCGGAGGCGAGGTCCAGGCGCGGGATGGAGAGGCGGTGGATCGCGCCGGCGGGATCGACGAAGTTCGTGAGCTTCCACGTCATGGTGCTGTCCTCGACGGAGATCACCGCATCGAAGCTCGTGCCCTCGAGCGCGGGGACCGTGAGGTGGTAGGTGGCGCTGAGGTCGTCCTCGGAGACCTCGGGAGCGGTGACCTCGACGTCGTAGGGGACGTCGTCGATCACCACGGAGGTGCGGGCGTCGCCGTAGCGGCCGGCGAGGCTGCCCTCGCCGAGCGTGTAGTCCACGACCTGCGGGAAGTCGGGGTGCAGGCGCACCGTGAGGTCCGCGTCCGTGATCTCGACGGTGCCCTCCGGCGGGTCCACGACGATCGGGTCCGGATCGGCCGCCTCGCCGATCACGTCGACGTTGAGCTCGGCGAGGGAGGCGACCTCCTCCGGCGGGGACGTCTCGGGATCAGCGGCCTTCCCGCCCCAGGAGCTGATCCACACCACCTTCACGCAGCTGGCCTCGACGGGCGAGTCCAGGGTGATGGTGCGCTCCGTGGTGGCGTCGGCCAGGGCGCCGTCGAAGCTGCCCTCGGCGGCCTTGGTGTAGGCGGTGTCCGCGCACTCCGGATCGGTGGAGGTGTGGATCTCGTAGTCGCCGATGCGGCCGGAGCCGTTCGAGTCCTGACGGGGCTGCAGGCGCACGCGCGCCACCTCGACCGGCGATTCGGAGACCTGCACCGAGAGGTGGTGGGGCAGCTCGTCGACGCTCTCGCTCCACGCGGTGTGCCACATCGTGGAGTCGTCGCCGTCCAGCACGTTCGAGGCGGGGTTCCCCTCCTCGACGGAATCCGCATCCATCACCGACATCGCACTCTGCGGCAGCGGCACATAGGTGGGGTCGGCGCCCGCCGGAGCGGCGAGGGAGAACGGGGCGAGGAGCGTGACGGCGGCGCCGAGGACGAGCGTTCGCACCGGCCGACGGGGGCCGCGCGGGGGAGCGGTCCGACGCGAGGAGAGCGAGGAGGGCGGAGAGGAGAAGGACGGGGGATCCTGCTGGGGATCGGTCGCGGGGACGGAGGACGATCGGCGCGTCATCGGAGCCTTTCGGGGGCGGAACGGGCGGGGGCGGACCGCTCGGACGACTCCGGGATGTGATCGACTCTGAGCGTTTCCAGGTGCTTCCGCTGACCACTATGCATGCTCCGGGGTCACGAGGGGCCGGTTCCCGCACATCAGGCTAAACGTTTTTCGTCGGACCGCTGTCCCGCTGCCCCGTCGTAGGGTGGCTCCATGGACCGGCGCACGCTCAGCAGCCTCGCTGTGGGACTGGGCGGCGTCGTCGTGGTCGCCGTGGTGCTCGGACTCGAGGACCTGCGGGCGGGCGTGCTGACCGGGGTGGTCGCGGTGGTCGTGGTCCTCGGACTGACCTTCTGGTCCGCTCGGCGCGGCCGCCACACACCATGGCCCCGGGCCGCGGAGGACCTCGCCGCGGGATGCGCGGTGGTGCTGTGGAAGCCGGGGTGCGTCTACTGTGAGCGGCTGCTGCTGCAGATCCGCTCGGACCCTCGCGTGACCTGGGTGAACGTGTGGCGGGACGAGCAGGCCAACGCCCAGGTGCGGGCCGTGAACGGCGGCGACGAGCTCACGCCCACCGTGCTGCTCGGCGAGGACGTGCTGCGCAATCCGTCCGCTCACGAGCTGCGCGCGGCCCTGAATGCGGCTGCAGCCGTGGAGCGCCCCGGGCGGCGGTGAGAAGGCTCCTGCCTCGAAGCCCGTCGCCGCGCCCACCTGTAGGGCTACGCTCGAGGGGACTGGCCCGTGCCGGGTGCCGCCCGGCTGACTCATCTCCAGGAGGTCCCCGATGCCCCGCATGTCCTTCGCCCAGCTCCTCGTCACCCAGCTCCGTGACCTCGGTGTCGAACGGATCTACGGGGTGGTCGGCGATTCCCTGAACCCCGTCGTCGACGCCGTGCGCACCACCGAAGGCATCGAGTGGGTGCATGTGCGCAATGAGGAGGCCGGGGCCTTCGCCGCCGGCGCCGAGGCTCGGCTCACCGGGAAGCTCGCCGTGTGCGCGGGCTCCTGCGGCCCTGGCAACACCCACATGATCCAGGGCCTGTACGACGCGCACCGCGATGGGGCTCCGGTGCTCGCCATCGCCTCCCACATCCCCTCGGCCAAGATCGGCACCGGCTTCTTCCAGGAGACCCACCCCGAGATCCTGTTCCAGGAGTGCTCCCACTTCTGCGAGATGGTCAACTCCGGAGCCCATGGCACCACCATGCTCCACATCGCCGTGCAGACCGCGATCGCCAAGAGCGGCGTCTCCGTGCTCGTGCTGCCGGGCGACGTCGCCGACGAGGAGGTCGACGGCCCGCTCACCAAGGACCTCGCCACCGACCTCGGCCGCGTCCAGCCCGCAGCGGCCCCCGTCGGCCGGCTCGCCGAGCTGATCGACGCGGCCGAGAGCGTCACCCTGTTCACGGGGGCCGGGGTGCGCGATGCGCGCGAGGAGGTGCTCGAGCTCGCCGAGCGGGCCAAGGCGCCGATCGGGCACGCCTTCGGCGGCAAGGAGTTCATGCAGTACGACAACCCGTACGACGTGGGCATGAGCGGCCTGCTCGGCTACGGCGCCTGCTACGACGCGATGCACGAGGCCGATCTGGTGATCCTGCTGGGCACCGACTTCCCGTACAGCGAGTTCCTGCCCGGGCCCGACGGGAAGAACCCCCCGAAGATCGTGCAGATCGATGCCGAGGCGTCCCGGCTGGGCCGGCGGGTGCCGCTGGACCTCGCGATCCACGGCGACGTGGCGCTCACCCTGCAGGCCGTGCTGCCCCTGCTGACCAGCACCAAGAGCCACCGCTTCCTGCACAGGATGCTCAAGGCGCACCACAAGGCGCTCACCGGCGTGGTCTCCGCCTACACGAAGAACGTGGAGCGCATGAAGCCCATCCATCCCGAGTTCGTGGCCGCGACGCTGGATTCCCTGGCCGATGACGACGCCGTGTTCACCGTGGACACGGGCATGTGCAACGTGTGGGGCGCCCGCTACATCACCCCCAACGGGAGGCGCCGCCTGTTCGGCTCCTGGCACCACGGCACCATGGCCAACGCCCTCCCGCAGGCCATCGGTGCCTCGAAGGCGTTCCCGCAGCGCCAGGTGATCTCGATGAGCGGCGACGGCGGCCTCGGCATGCTGATGGGCGAGCTGCTGACCGTGAAGCTGCACGACCTGAATACCAAGATCGTCGTCTTCAACAACTCCAGCCTCGGCATGGTCAAGCTCGAGATGCTCGTGGAGGGCCTGCCGGACTACGGCACCGACCACGAGCAGGTGGACTTCGCGGCGATCGCGAAGGGCGTGGGCATCGGCTCCGTGCGCATCACCGACCCCAAGAAGCTCAGGAAGCAGCTGGCCGACGCCCTCGCCACCCCGGGCCCGATGCTGATCGACGTGGTCACCGACCCCGACGCGCTCTCGATGCCCCCGAAGATCACCGCCCAGCAGATCCGCGGCTTCGCCCAGGCGTCGACGAAGATCGTGCTCGGCGGCGGCGTGGGCAAGATGCTGGACATGGCGGCGACGAACCTCCGCAACATGCCCCGGTGAGGCTGCCCCGGTTATGGGCTCATGCTGTGGAATGCTGGACGCTCGGGGTCGTTCGTCCACGAAAGGGTGCCGCACCATGGCGTTGATCCATCCGCGCAGCCTGGAGCGCTGGCAGGAGTGGAGGTCCACCCGGCGGCGTGCCCCGGGGGTCCATGAGGAGGGTCGTCGGGCTCTGCGCCTGTTGCGCCCGCTGGCGGCTCAGAGCGGGTACGTCCTGCACACCCGTGACGGTGAGGCCGACGCGACCGGTCGTGTGCTGCTCGGCGTCGATCTCCCCGCGGGCGCCACCCCGGAGGGCCTGGTCGCCGCCCTGCCCTATATGCATGGACCGGCGATGGTGCTGACGCGCGCCGGGACCGATCTGGACGAGGTCGCCGGCCCCGAGTGGCGGCATGAGTCCGTCCTGGACCCGGCCGTCGCGCTCGAGGGCGCCGGCATCACCTCCGTGATCACGCTGGGCTGGCACCTCGGCGTGGGCCATCTGGTCCACGAATGGGCCCTGGAGGCAGGCGTCCCGGCGGCGGTCGTCCAGGACGACGTGCTCACCCCCTACGCCGCCCCGCTGCCCCCGGAGACCGCGGCCGTGCTGGGGGGTGTTGAAGCTGTCTTGCGCGGGGCCGATGATCCCGAACACGCCTGACCGAAGAGCACGATGTGCATGGGTGAGGGCGTCGTCCTCGAAACGGATGTCATCGTTGATGATCGCCAGAAACTCCCCTTGTGCCTCACGTGCGCCGAGGTTCCACGCCGGGTTCACGAAGATGTTCCCGCCCTGGTCCAGGACGCGCACTCTGGGAGAGTCCCAGGAGAGCGGCTCGACCGCATTGTTGATCACCAGCACTTCGAGCACGAGAGGGTGACGGGTGCACTGGTCGACGATGGAGTGCAGGTCGTCCGAGCGCTGCAACGTCGGGATGACGACGGAGAAAAGCCGGGGGCTGTCCATGTCCGTGATCCTATGGTCGAGACGCGGGTGGCCGAGCCCGGAGGCAGCACGGGGTCGCCGGTGGCCGGGGAGGGGACCCGCCGCCGCTTACCCGTGAGTAGCGGCTCAGCTCCTGAACATATGCCCAAGTCGTGACCCTGCGCGCAGGACAATCCGGGCAAACGTCTGCGACGCTCGCCTACGATGACAGGGACCCCCTCCTGCGTCGTGAACGGTGTGTGCTGGTGACGATCGAAGACTTCCTCAGGCTGCTCCTGCGCAACCTGTTCCTGCTCATTCTCGGCGTCGCGCTCGGCGCAGCTGCGGGCTTCGGGTTCTCCTTCAGCAAGCCTGAGGTGTACTCCGCCAGCGCGCTCGGGTACGTCTCCGCGAGTTCGCAGACCGACGAGGCCGGCAACCCGATCCAGCAGGCCAGCGGGAACATGCAGTTCCAGTACAGCAAGGCGCAGTCCTACCTGCCGCTGTTCAACACCCGTGCGGTGGGGCAGTCCATCGTGGATGATCTCGGGCTGCAGGCAAGCCCGGATGCCGTCGCCGGTTCCCTGCAGACGCAGCTGGACCCGAATGCCCCGATCATCACGGTGACCGCTTTTGCCGGCTCCGCCCAGGAGGCCTCCGACATCGCGAACGCCGCAGTCGAAGCCACCGCTGACGAGGCTCGCACGTTGGAGACCGGTGGCAACGAGGACGCCGCGGTCAGCGTGCAGCTGGCCACGTACCAGAACGCGGTGCTGCCGGGTGCGCCGGAGTCCCCGGATCGCCTCCGGTTCCTGGCCGCAGGGGCCGCTGCCGGTCTTCTGATCGCGCTCGCCGTGGCCTGGCTGCGTGACCGCAACGATTCGCGGATCCGTACGGCGGACGACATCGCCGAGGCAGTGGATCTTCCGCTGCTGGGCACCCTGCCGGACGTCAAGGAGCTGGGCCGAGCGAAGAACGGCACGCTGCCGGACCCCAAGACGTTCGGGGCCCGCGAGGCCATCCGCAAGCTCCGCACGAACCTGCGCTACGTCGATGTGGACGCACCTCCGCATTCGATCGTGGTCACCTCGAGCGCCCCCGGCGAGGGCAAGTCCATCGTGGCCGGCAACCTCGCCCGCGTGATGGCTCGCGCCGGGCAGCCCACCCTGCTGATCGATGCCGACCTGCGCCGCCCGATGGTGGCCGACCAGTTCGGGGTGGACGGTGCGGTGGGCCTGTCCCAGCTGCTCGCCGCCTCGGTGAGCCTCGAGGACGCGGTGCAGCCGTCCTCCACGCAGCTGCTGTCGCTGCTCCCGGCCGGGCAGGTGCCGCCGAACCCGTCCGAGCTGCTCGGTTCGCGCCGCATGAAGGAGCTCATCGAGGAGCTCTCCCGGTCCTACTTCGTGATCATCGATGCCCCGCCGGTGCTCGCCGTGACCGACGCTCAGCTGCTGGCCCGCCATGCCGACGGCGCGATCCTGGTCGCTGTGCCCGGGCAGACCCGCTCCTTCGGCCTGACCCGATCGGTCGAGGCGATCCGGGGGGTCAGTGCCAAGGTGTACGGCGTGGTCATGAACCGCGCCTCCAGCAGCCGTTTCACCCGCCTCGCCTATGGCGACGCCGAGTACGGGTACGCCTCCTATGGCAAGTACGGCTACGGAGCCGCCACCGGCTATGACACGGCGACAGTGGTGCCGGACAGCGACGACGAGGTGGACGTCGAACAGGCAGGCGGTCCTGCTGAGCCCCTCACCTCCGTCGGGGCGGCGCATGTGGTCACCGATTCCGGTTCCGACGCGAACCTCGAGGACACCGGCGAGCTGCGCAGCGCCCGAGGGCGTCGCGCAGCCCCGAACCGGGATGCGGAGTGAGCCTCGGGCAGCTCGGGGTCGTGATCCCCGTGCACGGAAGCATCCGGCCCGTGCTCCCGCTGCTCGAGTCCCTGCGCGGTGACCAGGCCCCGGCCGCGGACCGGCCCGCCCGAGTGATCGTCGTCGACGACGCCACGCCCGTGCCGGTGGCCGCTGATGATCTGCCCGTTGGCACCGAGCTGATCCGGCGAGAGACCAACGGCGGGTTCGGTGCCGCGGTCAACACCGGGCTCGCGGCGCTCGCCGAGACGGTCCTCGCCGACGAGCCCTTCGCCCACGAGGCCCCCGCCCATGGAGTCGAGAGGGGCCGCATCGAGCACGCCCTCGTGCTGAACTCCGACCTCGAGATCCCGCGCGGCTTCTGCCGCAGGCTCGTCGAGCACGCCCGGCCCTGGATGCCCGCCGTGGTGGGCTGTCGGAACGTCGGCGAGAGCGGCGGCTCCGGCTACGCGGCCCGCAGGTTCCCGACCATCGGGCATCAGGTGACCGAGTGGCTCGTGCCCTTGGCCTCCCAGCGACACCGTGATCTGCTGCATCGCGCCGTGGGGCACGACCTCGACGCCGAGCGTGGCACCGGCATGATCCCCGTGGACTGGGTCTCCGGCGCGGTGCTGCTGCTTCCGCTCGCCGAGGTGCGGGGCGCCGGTGGCTTCGACGAGGGCTACTTCATGTACACCGAGGAGGTCGACCTCCAGCTGCGTCTGCGCCGGGAGGGGATCCCGTCGCTGCTCGACGCCGATCTGGAGGTGCGCCACGTGGGTGGCGCCTCCTCCGGCGGCGAGGCCCGCCGCCGCGGCTGGCTGGTGGGCGCCAGGATGCGCTACGCCCGCAAGCACAGCAGCGTGCATCTGCTGCGGGCGGGGATGTCCCTGGCCACGGGCGTGAACCTGGTGTGGAATGCCGGCCGCCGGGCAGCCGGGCGGGACGTGCATCCCCTTGCCGTGGCCCGCGAGGAGCTGCACCTGATCCACCGGTCCGGGAGGGAGCTGCCGCGATGAGTGGCTCCCCTGAGCGCCTGCTGCTGATCTCCCCCTCCTTCCACGGCTATTGGAAGAGCATCGGGGACGCCCTGGCCCGCCGCGGCTACGAGGTGCACACCGCCCGCTACGACGCCTACGACACCGCTGGCGAGAAGCTGCGGCTGAAAGCCACGGTGGAGCTGCCCGAGCGTCTGCGCGTGCGCGGGGACCGACGCACCGCGGAGACGGCACGGCTCACCGACCGCGTGATCGCGATGCTGCGCGAGGTGCGACCGCACCGGGTGATCATCATCAAGGGCGACGGCCTGGATGCCCGCTTCTGGGACGCCCTCGGGGACATCCCGCGCATCCTCTGGCTCTACGACGACCTCCACCGCCATGACTACACCGACGCCTTCCTGCGCGAGATCGGCCCCGTGGTGGACTACGCCCGCTCGGAGACCGACATGCTGCGCGAGCGCGGTGTGGACGCCCACTTCGTGCCCAATGCGTTCGACCCCCATCGCGTGGAGCCCACCTCGACGCGCACAGGCGAGATCGTGTTCATCGGCTCCGGGTACCAGAACCGGTACGAGACCCTCGCCGAGCTCGGCGGACGGGGCCTTCCGGTGCACGCCTGGGGCCGGGACTTCTCCCGCCATCCGATGGATCGTGCCCGCACCTTCTCCTGGCGCCGCCCGCCGATCGCCGCGTCCCGCGAGGTGCCGCTCGAGCGTGCCTACCAGATCCATGCGGAGGGCGCCGCTGCGGTCGCGATCCATGGTCTGCAGAACGGTCACGCGATGCGCACCTTCGAGATCCCCGGCATGGGCGGCGTGCAGCTCGTGGATCGCGACGACGTGGACCAGTTCTACGACGTGGGCACCGAAGTCGCCGTCTGGCACGACCTCGACGAGCTTGAGGAGCTCTCCCGTCGTGCCCTCTCCGATCCCGTCTGGGCCGAGGGACTGCGTGCGGCAGGTCGCCGTCGCACCCTGGCCGAGCACACCTTCGATCATCGCCTCGAGGAGGTCGACTCGCTATGGCACTGATCCACCCGCGCAGTCTGGAGCGCTGGCAGGAATGGCAGAACTCGCGTCACCGGGCCCGGCAGATCAAGCACACCGTCACGGGCGTATTCCGGCGCCGCGGTGATGAGGCCGCGTCCTCGGCGCCCGGTTTCGTGCTGCACTCGCGCGAGGGGGACGCGGGCCCTCGCCTGCTGATCGGCCTGGACTCCACCTCGCCGACCTCCCGCGCGAGCCTGCTCACCGCACTGCCGTACGTGCGCAGGGGCGTCGACGTGCTCGCCCCCGCCGGCGTGGACCTTCCCGAGCTGTCCGGGTCGGACTGGACCCATCAGAACGTCGCGATTCCGCAGGCGGTGCTCCGAGGCCTGGGCATCGGCTCCGTGATCACGCTGGGATGGCATCTCGAGGTGGGCCGGATCGTGCACGAGTGGGCGCTCGCCGAGGAGATCAGCGGCGCCGTCGTGCAGCACGGCGCTCTCACCCCCTTCGCGCCGCCGCTGCCGCCGCGGATCACCCTGCTCGCGTGGAGCGACGCCGACGCGGAGTTCTACCGCTCCGGCCGGCAGGACATCGAGACCCGCGCGGTCGGCTCTCAGCTGCTGTGGCAGGCCGCCCACGAGTCGGAGGACACCCCTGCGGATCTCGAGGAGCGACCGGTGTTCCTCGGCCAGATGCACGGCGCGGAGCTGTCACGGCGGATCACCGCGGGCGCCGCGACCACCTTCTGCCGCGCGGAGAACGCCCTGTACCGCCCGCATCCCGCGGAGACCGACGCGCTCTCCCGCGTCGCCCACTCCGTGATGGCGCGGCGCGGCATCGAGTTCCAGGACTCCGCGATCCCGCTGCACGAGCTGCGCGGCCCGGTCGTCGGCGTCTTCTCCACCGGTGTGCTGGAGGCGGCCGTGCGCGGCCTGCCCGCCTGGGTGTACGGCCCACGCACCCCCACCTGGGTGCACGAGTTCTGGGACCGCTACGGGATGCGCACCTGGGGAGGGGATCCGACACCCGCTCCCGTGCAGCCGGCCGACGAGCCCTCACGGCTGATCGCCCAGATCCTCGAGGGCGCGGGATGACCGCGCTCGCCGTGATCCCTGCGAGAGGCGGCTCCAAGGGCATCCCTCGCAAGAACCTGCTTCCCGTCGGCGGGAAGCCGCTGATCGCCTGGACGATCGCACAGGCCCTCGAAGCGCGCGGCGACGGGGACGTGATCGTCGCCGTCTCCACGGAGGACGCGGAGATCGCCGCCGTGGCCCGTGAGCACGGGGCCAGCGTGATCGAGCGTCCTGCCGAGCTCGCCACCGACACCGCGCCCACCGAGCCGACGGTCCTGCACGCCATGGACGTGGTCGAGGCCGACGGGACGGAGCTCGATGCGGTGGTGCTGCTGCAGGCCACCTCTCCGGTGCGCCGCCCGGACACGATCCGTCGGGCGATCGCCCAGTTCCGCAGCACCGGGGTGGATTCGCTGGTGGGCGTGGTGCCTGAGTCGCCGTTCTTCTGGAGGCTCCCCACCGCCCCCGGGCAGAACGCACAGGCGGCGTACGACGTGACCGCTCGGCCGCGCCGCCAGGAGCTCACCGCCCAGCAGATGCACTACTTCGAGAACGGGAGCCTGTACGTGACGGCTCCGCACATCTATCGCACACGGCACAACCGCATCGGCGGCCGCACGGACCTGTTCGTGCTCGACGAGGTGGAGGGCGTGGACATCGACACGCTCACCGACGTCGCCGCCGCCGAGAGCATGCTGACCCGACTTGGTTGGAGGACCTCGTGATCCTGGATCGCCACACCGCACCGTTCGCGGTCGACGTGCAGGCCACCGTGCTGGAAGCGCTGCGCCGCATCAGCGAGAACCAGGCCCGCGTGGCCTTCCTCGTGGACGAGCACGGCACCGTGCGCGGCACCTTGAGCGACGGCGACGTGCGCCGTTGGCTGGTCGCCCAGCCCTCCCCGGATCTCGGCGCGCTCGCGCTCGACGCCGCGAACACGGACTTCGTCTCGGTCGCCGAGGGGACCCCGGTCGCGGAGATCGCCGAGCTGTTCGGTCGCGGCATCGACCGGATCCCGGTGGTGGACGACCGCGGCCGCCTGGTGGCCGTGGCGACCCCCGGCGCCCGCACCCTCACGATCGGGTCGCGCACCGTGGGCGAGGGCAGCCCGTCACTGATCATCGGCGAGATCGGCAACAACCATCAGGGCGATGTGGACCTCGCCAAGCGCCTCGTGGACGAGTGCGTGAGCGCCGGGGTGGACACCGTGAAGTTCCAGCTGCGGGACATGGCCGCGCTGTACCGCTCCGGCAGCTCCGCGAGCGCGGGGGAGGACCTCGGCGCCCAGTACACGATGAACCTCCTGGCCAAGTACTCGCTGTCGGTCGAGGACATGTACCGCGTGTTCGATCACTGCGCGGCGCGCGAGGTGAACGTGATCTGCACGCCGTGGGACCTTCCCTCGGCCGATGCGCTGAACAGCTACGGGATGCCCGGCTACAAGATCGCCTCGGCGGATCTCACCCATCACGACCTGCTGACCCGGGTGGCCGGGTTCGGCGCGCCGATGATCGTCTCCACCGGCATGAGCACCGAGCAGGAGATCACCGGCGCCGTGGACGTGCTGCGCAGCCAGGGTGCTCCCTTCGCGCTGCTGCAGACGCAGTCCACCTATCCCGCGCCCTACAAGGACGTGAACCTGCGGTACATGGACCGGCTCGCCGAGCTCGGCGACTGCCTGGTGGGCTACTCCGGCCACGAGCGCGGCTGGCACGTGCCGGTCGCGGCGGTGGCCCGCGGCGCGCGCATCATCGAGAAGCACGTGACGCTCGACAAGACCCTCGAGGGGAACGACCACAAGGTGTCGCTGCTGCCCGAGGAGCTCAGCGCCATGGTGCGGCAGATCCGTGAGGTCGAGGAGGCCCTCGGGAGCGATCGTCCGCGCGAGCTGTCCACCGGGGAGCTCATGAACCGCGTCAATCTCGCGAAGTCCCTCGTGGCCACTCGCGATCTGCGTTCCGGGGAGACGGTGACCGCGGCGGACGTCGAGGTCAAGAGCCCGGGCCGCGGCCTGCAGCCCCACCAGCGCGATGCCCTTCTCGGGGTCACCCTGCATCGCGACGTGCCCAGCGGAGACTTCTTCTACGCCGGGGACCTCGCCGGACGCCCCCAGGCCCGCAGCGACTACAGCTTCCATCGCCCCTGGGGGCTGCCGGTGCGGTTCCATGACTTCCGGGCGCTGCTGGAGGTCTCCGAGCCGGACTTCCTCGAGTTCCATCAGAGCGCGAAGGACATGGAGCTCGATCTGGGCCAGTTCTTCGACTCCGGTGAGAAGCTCGACCAGTTCTTCACCGTGCACGCCCCGGACCTCTATCCCGGGGATTTCCTCATCGACCTCGCCTCCCCGGACGAGGAGATCTGGGAGCGCTCGATCCGTGAGGTGCAGCGCGTGGTGGACCTTACCCGCGACCTGCGCAAGCACTTCACCTGCGACGAGGACCCGATCGTCATCATCACCATGGGCGGCTTCCTGCCGGACCGGCACCTGCGGCCCGAGGAGCGCTACCCGCTGTACGAGCGGGTGCAGCAGGGCTTGGAGCGCGTGGACGAGGAGGGCGTGCGCCTGACCGCGCAGACCCTGCCGCCGTTCCCGTGGCTGATGGGCGGCCAGCAGTTCCACAACCTGTTCGTGGAGCCCGAGGACACGGTGTGGTTCTGCGAGACCTACGACCGCCGGCTCACCCTCGACGTCTCCCACTCCAAGCTCGCCGCGAACTTCTACCAGCGCCCCTTCAGCGAGTATCTCGAGGCGATGGGCTCGCACACCGAGCACCTGCACATCGTGGACTCCGTGGGTGTGGACGGCGAGGGCGTGCAGGTGGGGGAGGGAGAGGTCGACTTCAAGGACCTCGCCGAGCGCATGGACCGCCTCGCACCGACCGCTCCGTTCATCCCCGAGATCTGGATGGGCCACGTCAACAACGGCGAAGGGTTCTTCACGGCCCTGGATCGGCTGCGGGAATGGTTCTGACAGGGGCCGACGCGGCGGAGCGGGCGCTGCCGCGGCTCGTGCTGTGGTGCGTCCCCGTCGCCGACCTCGGCGGCGTGGCACGCCACGTTCTCGACGCGCTGCGTCACGGAATAACCGGGTGGCGCATCGTCGTGCTCTGCCCGGAGGGGGCGCTCGCCGAGCAGTTGCGAGCGCAGGGTGCACCAGTACTCACGGGCCCGGTCTCCCCGACCGACGGTGCGGCAGCGGCGACGCGGGCGATACGGCGCACGCTCAAGCGCCTGCGACCGGACGTGCTGCACACCCACCTCGCCTTCGCAGACCTCGCCGGGATCGCAGCGGTGACCGGACTGCGCTCCGGGGCAGGGCGTCGCATCCGTGTGGTCTCCACCGAGCACGGGATCTCCGGGGTGCGCGGGTACTACCAGGCCGACGCTCTCCGAGCTCAGGTCAAAGCGGCTGCCCACCGCACTCGACTGCTGCGCACCGACCGCGTGATCGCCGTCAGCGCCTCCACCGCGCAGCAGGTCGCGGCGCAATGGGGGAGCGGGAGGAAGGTCACCGTGATCCGCAATGGGGTCGATGACGTGGACCCGGCGCAGCGCCCGACGACAGGGCTGCGCGTGCTGTCCCTGTCCCGCCTCGCACCGGAGAAGAGGATCGACCAGCTGGTGCGGGCGTTCGCTCTGGTCGCCGCCGAGCATCCCGCGGCCAGCCTGACGATCGCCGGCACCGGGCCGGAGGGCCACTCGCTGCGCCGGCTGGTGGCGAGCCTCGACCTGACCGGCCGTGTGGACTTCCCCGGCCACATCGACGCGGGGAGCGCGCTGCGCGGTCACGACGTGGTGGTGCAGCTGTCGGTGTGGGAGAACCTCTCGTACACCCTCCTCGACGCCGTGGCCCACCGGGTGGGCGTCGTCGCGACGGACGTGGGCGGGAACCGCGAGATCGTCCCGCAGCAGTGCCTGGTGCCGGCGGAGGACCTGCCTGCCGTGGCCCGCGCGATCACTGCGCAGGGCACCGAGGTGGCCGCACGTCCCCCTGCCTCAGGGCGCATGGACGTCGCCGGCATGTGCAGCGCCATCGCGAACGTCTACGGGGAGGTGACGGCGTGAGCGCACGCACCACGGACCGGACCGCGGATCCTGCCGCCGTCGCGACGGCGATGGGTGCGCGTGTGCGCACGGAGACCGCAGACGTGTTCTCTGCGATCGGGCGCTGGCGGATCCCCGAGCTGATCCTCTTCTTCGGTCTGATCTTCGAGGGAGCGCTGTTCGGTCTGCCTCTGCCGTTCAACCAGCTGGTGATGATGGCGATCATCGGGCTCGGTCTGACGCGCCGCCCGCAGGCCGACCTCGGCCGCCTCCAGCTCATCGTGCCGATCTTCGCGATCGCTCTGTTCTACATCGCGATGATCTCGATGTTCGCGGACCCGACCGACCTGGCCTCGGATTGGAAACGCCGTCTGATCAGGCTCACCCTGACCGCCGTACTGGTCCTGATCCTGGCCACCGGCCGCATCGACTTCCGTTCGGCGATCGCCGGCCTCGGCATCGGTATGCTCTTCAACGCCGTTGCCTTCTACGTGGGCCTGGCACCGGACAACTATGGTGGCGCCCTCTCCGGCTACTTCATGGACAAGAACGTGGCCGGCATGGCCTATGCGGTGTTCGGCGTCCTGATGCTGGCCGTGATCGACAAACGATGGCTGAAGGTCGTCCTGCTCCTCGCGTTCGCAGTCCTCGTCTGGAAGACCGGATCACGTACCTCGATCTCGGCGCTCAGTGCCGGAGTGCTCTGGGTCGTGCTCGCGCCGCGGCTGGCCGTCGTCGGGCGCTGGGCTCTCGGCCTGGCGGTCTATCTCGGCGTCAGACTGCTCGCCGAGGATTTCTCCCAGATCGGCATGTTCTCCGATCGTGATGGCTCAGATGCTCTGCGCAGTCGGATCGATGCGGCCTCGGAGATCAAGGTGGACGGTGCGGGGTTCTTCGGCTCCGGCCTCGGTGAGGCCTACATCGTTTTCCCGGATGCCCCGATGAAGGTGTGGTTCTTCCACAACTCCTACTGGAGTGCTTTGGTCGAGGGCGGGTGGCCCTGGCTCTTGCTGGTCCTCGGTATCACGGTCGTGTTCGCGCTGCGACCCTTCACGCGAGACCTCAACCGCCAGGAGATCGCGGTCCAAGCCGCCACGATCGCACTCCTGGTCTGTGCGTGGCGCCTCGGCGAGGTGCTCTTCACGATTCAGTGGGGGGTGGTGATCGCCTTCGCCATCTACTTGCGGGCGAGTCGAGCTGCTTCTTCCGACGACGACACTGAATCTACTGGCACACGCAGTGCGAGAAGTCCTGCATGAGCGCCCCGACGAGTGCGATCGCCACCAACAACGGCGACATCGGTGGCGGCGAGGTCATGCTGCTCAACATCGCTGGAGCACTCCGGGACCTTGGCCATGAAGTGATGGTCATCGGACCAGCCAGCCCGGGAGAGCTCGTCCGTCTAGCGCAGAAGAGCGGTTTTCAGACGACCACGCTTCGTGCCACGAATCGTCGTGAGTACATCGTCTCGCTCTGCCTCTGGAGGCTTCGACACCGACGCATCCCGCTATGGTGCAACGGTCTCGTCCCTTCCTTTGCGACGGCCGGGATAGGCCCCCGAATCGTTCATTTCCACATTCTGCCGGTGGGTCTGAACGCAGTTGCCGCACGGGTCGGCAAACTGGCGGCACGTCGAGTGCTCGTACCCTCACAATTCATGGCTGATCGGATTCCAGGGTCCAAGGTGCTCGTGAACTGGACCGAGGAGATCCCCTTCCGACCTCGAAGCATCAGTGTCGATCAGCCGTTGCGCATAGGGTTCCTCGGGCGCCTGACGCGCGACAAGGGCGTTGATGTTCTGGCCCGAGCCGTCCGCAGTATCATTCGAGAAACGGACCGAGACGTCCAGCTCATCCTGGCGGGTGAGAACAGGTTCGGGAGCGACGCGGACGATCGCGAGATCGTAGCGGCGCTGGCCCCTATAGCCGACCGTGTGATCGAACGTGGCTGGGTCGCGCGGGACATGTTCTTTGACGACATCGACCTGGCCGTCTTCCCCTCAGTCTGGGAAGAGCCTTTCGGGCTCGTCGCCGCAGAAGCGATGGCGGCAGGCGTCCCGTTCATCATCTCCGACTCCGGCGCACTTCCTGAAGTGGCAGGGTCTCGTCATCCATGGATCGCAGAACGTGGCGACAGCGAGGACTTGGCTCGGGTGCTCAGTGCGGCGGTGGATGATTTGTCGAGCTCCGAGAAGGTGGTCGCCGCGTCTCGGAGTAGGTGGGAACGGGAGTTTTCGCCTCGGGCCGGAAAGGTGGCTCTGGTCTCGCTCCTGTCCGGCATGGCCCATGAAACGCCGGAGAATCGCCGGAAGGGCGTGAAATCAGCATGAATGCACTCGATATATGCGTGGTGTCCGGAGGAGACGAGATTCGACTGAGGTCCTACGTGAATCATGCGATATATGCGCGAGAGCATGGGCTGGACTACCGTCTGGAGTGTGGTGTCGACACGGGGATCATGAACAAGTTCTTCTATAAGACGTCGATTATCCGACGGGTGTTAGGGCGATACGACTGGATTGCGTGGATCGATGATGATGCGTACTTCACGAATTTTGAGCGCGACACTATCGGGAGCTTGGTGGCCGCAGCGGAGGGGGACGGACTCTTTCTGGTCGTCGCCAACGGCCCTGAGGAGCCGAACGGATTCTGGTCCCGGATCAATACAGGAGTCGTCCTGCTCAGGAATGATGTGCGGAGCAGGCAGCTGCTGGATCTGATGCACCGTGCCTCGCTCGACGACGTGCGGGAGTGGTGGGATGACTCGCGCGACGGGCTCTTCACCGGGGGAGATCAGGACCAGATGTGGTGGGCGCTGCAGTACTCGGAACTCGTGAACGAGGCCCGAATCGTCGACCACCGGGAGCTCAACTCGCGCGGCCATTTCTATGACGACTCGCTGTCGGATGCCGCCGTGATGCACTTCTGCGGGCACCGTGACAAGCCGCTGGGAGTCGCACGTTTCGCGGATCGCTTCGGCGTCGGCCACGAATTGGTCCCTGAGGAGCTCCTCGACAAGTACAGCGTGCGAGTGCGCAGTCCGATGAGCCACCTGGAGCAGGGCATCCGTGCGTTTCGACAGGAACTCATCGGACGGCTCAAGCCGTATGTGAGACCGCTGGTCGTCCAAGCGCGAGTGCGTAAGTCTCGGAGAAGGAGAAGCGCCCGTGAGTGAGCCTTCACAGCGACCTGTCGCCAGCATCGTGATTCCGTCGTTCCGTGGAGCTGAGCGCCTGCCTCTGCTGCTTGACGCCCTGGCGGACCAGCAGCAGGGGACGCCGGAGTTCGAGGTGATCGTCGTGATCGACGGTGTGGACGACGGGTCTGTCGCGCTGCTCGCACGAGAGCGTCGCCTCACTCTCCGAACCATCCAGTTTCCCGAGAACCGGGGGCGGGTGGCCGCGCTCAATGCTGGCTTCGAGGCGGCCTGGGGGCAGGTGCTGATCCGGTGCGACGACGACCTGGTGCCACGTCCGGACTACGTCGCGGGTCATGTGACACGTCATGAGGGCGCACTCTGCGGTGTTGTCGGTCTCTATCTGAACGTCTATGAGAGCTCTCGCTATTCCGAGGTGTATGGGTATGACGCGGACGAACGATTTCGTCGGGACGCCTATGCCGGCAACCCGACACTCGGGTGGCGCTACTGGGCGGGGAACTGTTCCGTTACGCGGGAGACCTGGCAACGAATCGGCGGATACGACCCTCGGTACCAGCTGTACGGGTGGGAAGACATCGACTTCGGCTATCGACTGTTTCTCGCGGGCATCCCGGTGGTGCTCCTGGCTGAGCTCGAGACCCCGCACCGGGTCGCAGCCGTCACGACGCACATCCGGGCGAAGCGCGCGGCGCATTCTGCCGCAGCACGACGACTGTTCGAGGCAAAGTTCGACGACCATCCGCTCCCGCCAGCAGTTCCACCCTGGTCGGCGTGGAATGCTCTTGTGAGGGGCATGGCGATCACGCTCCGGCGTAATCCGGCCCGTGCTGGACATCTGGCAGATCGTGTCATTCCGGCACTGCCCAGGCCGTTGGCGAAGAAGATCGTCGCTCTGGTCGTCGAGAGTGCCGCGGTGGCCGGGTATCGGTACCCGCATCTTGCGATAGAAAGGTTCTGATGGCACCCCGCATCGCGATCGCTCATGACTACCTGACTCAGCGCGGCGGAGCCGAGAGGCTCGTCCTATCGATCTGCCGCGCCTTCCCGGACGCCGAGATCCACACCCTCTTCTACGAGCCCGACCAGACCTACCCCGAATACCGGGACAAGGTGATCCACACCAGCGGCCTGAACCGCATCGGGGCCTTTCGGAGGGATCCGCGCAAGGCGCTGCCGCTGCTCGCGGCCGCCGCCTCCCGGCAGCGGATCGATGCGGACGTCGTGATCGCCAGCTCGTCCGGATGGGCGCACGCTTTCCCCACGCAAGGGAAGAAAATCGTCTACTGCCACTCCCCGGCGCGGTGGTTGTACCTCCCGGAGGACTACCTGGGCGAGGCCGGACGCTTGGACCCGAAGCGACTCGCGCTCGCCGGTCTCACTCCGTTCCTCAAGCACTGGGATCGCCGCGCGGCAATGACCGCGCACCACTACCTGGGCAACTCCACGGTGGTGAGCAAGCGGATCCGCCGGGTGTACGGGATCGACGCCCCGACGTTGTTCCCGCCGTTCAGCCCGGATGTTGCAGAGGGCCCTCAGGAGTCGATCCCCGAACTCGCCGGCTGGGCGGGGGCAGACGGTTCCGAGGGTGGCCACTACCTCGTGGTCTCGCGTCTGCAGCCGTACAAGCACGTGGACCGGGTGATCGAGGCCTTCCGTGAGCTGCCGGACCGTCGCCTGCTGGTCATCGGCAAGGGACCGGAGAGGGAGCGCCTGCTCGCGAGCGCACCGAGCAATGTACGGCTCGTCGAGGGGCTGACCGATGCCCAGATGCGCTGGGCCTACGCCAACGCCGCGGCATTGATCGCCGCCAGCCATGAAGACTTCGGCCTCACGCCCCTCGAAGCAGGGGCGCACGGGGTGCCGACGCTCGCGCTCCGGGCCGGAGGCTATATGGATACGATCGAGGACCAGACCAACGGGGCGTTCTTCGAGGAGGCGACCGCGGAATCGATCCGGGCAGGGGTGGGCGTGATGGACGATCACGGGCCGTGGGACACGACGTCGGTCACGCACCGAGCCGGGCAGTTCTCCGAGGAGATATTCATCGCGGACCTGCACCAGATCGTCGGCCGCATCGCGGGGTCCCGGTGAGCGCACGCACGTCGGAGGGCGCTCTCACCACGTGGCAGCTGCTCCGGGACGTCCTCGACCGGCGCACCAAGGTGAAGCTGCTGATGGCTGCTGTGGTCTCCGGCATCCTCGCGCTGCTCGAAACGGCTGCGATCATCACCGTGCTGCCGCTCGTCAGCATCGCGACCGGAGCCCCGCTCGATGAGGGCGCGCTCGGCACCGTCTGGCGAGCGACCGGATCACTAGATCGCTCGACGTTCGGCCTCGCCCTCGTGCTCGCGGTCGTCCTGCTGTTCATCGTCAAGGACGTCTGCACGATGGCGTTCACCTGGTGGCAGACGGGTTTCGTGGCGCGGGAGCGCGTGCGGCTGTCCGTGCGCATCTTCCGCAACGTCATGCAATCGCCGTACGTCGAGTTCCGACGGCGCTCGACCGGGGAGACCTTCCGGACCATGACCGCTGCCGTGGGTCAGACGTTCAACGCGATGGTCAGCGGTCTCATCACCATGATCAGCGGTGGGCTCACGGTGATCGCGATCGTGATCGCGCTGCTGGTCGCCACGCCCGTCCAGGCTCTCCTGGCGCTGTTGTACTTCGTGGCAGCATCCCTCGCCTATCTGCGGATCGTGCGGCCCCGCATCGCTCGTGCCGGCGACCTGATGATGTCCGGTTCCGTCGAGTCGACGATCGCTGGGCTCCAGGGGCTCAATGGTTTCAAGGAGACGAAGATCCGGCATTCCGCGGAGCATTTCGTGCGTCGCTTCGAAGCCGGCATCACCGACACGGAGCAGGCGGCTCGCGAGGGGAACTTCTACAGCGGGATCACCAAGTATCTTCTCGAGATCCTGTTCATCCTCGGTATCGGAGCGTTGCTCGCAGTCAGCTTCTCGACCGGATCGGCGCAGTCGGCCGTGGGATCGCTGGCCCTGTTCGTGGCCGCCGGGTTCCGGCTGCTGCCCAACATCTCCATGCTCGTCGGGGCCGTCAACGGATTCCGGATGGGCCGGAAGTCGCTCGAGATCGTGCACGCGGAACTGCTGGATTCGGATACCGGCACCGCGACCGAACCCGAGGCAGAGGCTCTGCCCTTCAGGCACAATGTCCGACTGGAGGGACTGCACTTCCGGTACCCGGGGGCGGAGGAGGAGGTGCTGCGCGGGATCGACCTCGACATCCCGTTCGGCCGGTCGATCGCCCTGGTGGGCGGCTCCGGTGCCGGCAAGACGACGCTCGTGGACGTCGTGCTCGGCCTGCTTTCGCCGTCTGCCGGGCGCGTGCTGATCGATGGCACGGAGATGACGGGGAAAGAGCGCGCCTGGCAGGCGAATGTCTCGATGGTCGCCCAGGACGTCTTCCTCACCGAGGACTCCATCGTCCAGAACATCCTCATGGACCTCTCGCCGGACCAGGCGGACCAGGAGCGCCTGGGAAGAGCGATCGAACAGGCGCAGCTCACCGACGTCATCTCGGAGATGCCTGAAGGGCTGGGAACGAGCGCGGGCGAGTGGGGCGCCAGGCTCTCCGGTGGTCAGCGGCAGCGGGTGGGTATCGCCCGGGCGCTGTACCGGGAGCCCAAGCTGCTGGTCCTCGACGAGGCGACCTCCGCTCTGGACAACGAGACCGAACGGAAGATCACGGAGACCATCAGCGCCCTCAGCGGTGATGTGACCGTGATCGTCGTCGCGCACAGGCTCTCCACCGTGAAGAACGTCGACGAGATCGTCTATCTGCAGGACGGGACGGTCGCCGGCCGAGGCACCTTCGCCGAGCTGCAGCGCACCAACGAGGACTTCGCGCACCTGGTGCGATTGGGGGACCTCGGTGGGCGACCGGTAGCCACCGACGACACGATCCGCGAGGAGCCCCTCGGGCACGGGCTCGACGGGGACCCTGATGAGTGACGAGCCGGTCCTGCTGCTCGTCCAATCCGATCCCGTCGGCGTGGACGGCCGCACGCGCTGGTTCGACCGCAAGACGATCAGCGGCCTGAGGATGTTCGCGCTGGGGTGGCCCGGGCGGATCGTCGTCTCCGCTCCGTCGTCCTCCGGCGGTGGAACGGCCCTGGGCGAAGCGGTCCCGAGCGACGAGTTGGAGTTCGACCTGCTCCTGGACCGTGCGCCCTCGGACGCCGCGGCCCTGGTGGACCCGGCCGTCGTCCTGGCGCTGCACGCTCCGGCGAACTACGCGTTGAGCGCCTGGGACCCGACCAGAACGGTCTTCACGCTCGAGAACGGATTGCGTCAGCGGTTGCGCGTCGAACTGCTCCAGGCACGCTCGGCCCTGTCCCGCGCCCGGATCACGGCGGGCATCGTGCGCCGAGCCCCGGCCTTCCACCGGTCCATCCGTCGAGCGGCAGGGGTCCAGTGCAACGGCTACGCCTCCTGGTCGGCGCACCGGCACCTCAGCGGCTCCCCGATGCTCTTCTTCGATCACCGTGTCCCCGGGGAGGTGATCGCTGCTTCACGGGCCGTCGAGCCCTCCACGGAGGCGCCGATCCGTCTGGGGTTCTCCGGACGACACATCCCGATCAAGGGGCCGCATCACGCCGTACGGCTGGTCGCGGAACTGCGTGCTCGCGGCCTCGACGCCACGATGACGATGTACGGCGACGGCGCCCTCCGGCCGGAGATCGAGCGCGCCGCGGGACCCGGCGTCACCTTCGCCGGAGCCCTGCCTTTCGCGGAGGAATGGATCCCCTCGGTGCGGGAGAACGTCGACCTGATGGTGCTGCCCTATCCCCAGGCGGATCCGGCCGGCACCTACCTGGAGTCTTTCGCGCTGGGCGTTCCCGTGCTCGGATTCGCGCACGAGGCGTTCTCCCCGTTCGCTCGCGATCACGGAGCCGGCTGGGAGGTCCCGGTCGGCGACACGGCGGCCCTCGCCGATACCGTGCAGGAGCTGGGCGCGACTCCTCAGATGCTCACAGCGGCGGGCACGAAAGCGCTCGACTTCATGCGCTGCCACGCGTCGGAGGACGAGTTCGCCGCCCGGGTCGCCCACCTCCGGGACGTGGCGCAGGTCTGAGGGCTCACCGGACGCTCACCTCGAGCCCGACCCCGAGGCGGGCGCGGGGGACGCGACGGAACACGCGGTAGCGCAGCACTCCCGTCCAGAAGCCCTGGACGCCTGCAGCCCGGGCGAGGAACCCGTCGAGGTCGCGCGGCCCGGGCTTCAGCAGCATCGTCAGAGCGGCCGCCGGAAGCTTGACGGTCGCGATCAGCAGGCGTCCGCGGCCCACGAACGCAGAGGAACGATAGACGCCGTACCGCTGGCAGAGCAGCACATGGGTCGAGGCCGCACGGCGGGCGATGAGGCGACGGGCTCGTCCTGTCTCCCGAGTCCGGTAGGCGATGCGCATGGCGTACGAGTCCAGCACGGGGTGCCCCGCAGCGCGGAGGCGGATGGCGAGATCGTTGTCCTCGCCGGCGGACGGCAACGCCTGGTCGAACCCGCCGAGCTGCAGATAGAGGGACCGACGCATCCCGAAATCACCACCCATGAGGATCGGGATCGCGAGCTCCTGCTGATGCCGCACCTCCGGTGCCGGGAGGGCCGCCGGCGCGATCCGATCACGGAGCGCGCTGATGTCCGTCCCGAACTCCGGGTCAGGGATCGGCAGCGCGCTGCCCGAGAAGGCGTCGGCCTGTTCGAAGAGAGCCAAGGCATCGGCGAGCCACCTCGCCGACACACAATCGTCCGCGTCGCAGAACACCAGGAAGTCGGTGGACGCATGGGAGGCACCCACGTTGCGCGCATAGGACGCGCCGGACTCGACATGGGCGTCGAGAAGACGGACCGCCGTGGCACCCGCAGCCAGAAGCGCGGATCGATGCTCTTCGACCACTGCGGCCAGTCCGTCGGTCGAGCGATTGTCGACGATGAGCAGCTCGAACGGCGGAGCATCCAGCTGAGAGGCGAGTGCGCGCAGCTGGAGCGGAAGAGTCCCCGCGGCCTGGTGGCACGGGATGATCACGCTGATCTCAGGAGCGGAGGACATCACGCGGGCCCCTCCGAATCGGCGGGGAGCGACGTGCGCTCCCACCGTGGGTCGAACAGATCATCCACCGGCGGCCCGGCCGCGACGCGTTGATGGTAGGGCGGAGCCACCGCCACGTGGTCGTCGCGCAGCGCGGCAGCGAGATGGCTCCCCCAGTAGGAGAACGTCGAATTGGCGAGCACCAGCGTGCGGGACGCGACAAGTGCGGCGAGGTCGTCGAACAGGCTCGTCCGGTGCGGGAGGGAGCGGAATCCACCCGGGAGCGTGTCCTGGAGATTGTCGCGGCACCACCCCAGGTCGTCGGAGACGATCAGCACGCCCTCCGGGGCTCGGCCGGATCGTACGAGGATCTCGACTGCTTGCGACACGTGGGCGCGGATGTCCAGGCCGAACTCGGCACGGAACTCCGGGATGCTGTAGTAGTCGCCGCGGCGCACGTTGATCACGCATGTCCGATCCGTGATGACGCGGCGCGCCGCTTCGACGCGGGACTCGAAGGACGGCGACCCGTCGAGAAGCCACCGGCTGAACAGCCGATTCTCCTCTGCCGTGAAGCTGGATCCGAAGTGATGCCGCGTCGCGAACGCTCGCTGGTCGAGAGGGGAGACGTCCGCGCGCGACACGGTGAGGCTCTCCAGGACGGGGAACTCCTCGAGCCACGCATCCATGTGGTCCGTGCGCAGCACCGAGCGGCGATCCCCGGCGAGCTGTCCGAGGTAGGCCCACTGCCAGTAGTAGAGGATGTTCCCACCCCGCACGGCATCGGGCGTGAACTGCACCGTCGGAGCTCCTGGGCGCGCTCGGGCGACCTCCAGCAAGCGCCGTGCGGTCCCAGTGATCATGAGCGTGCCCTCGAGATGACGTGAGGTGCTGCGAACGAGCGGCCGGCCTCAAGCGCCCAGGCCACCAAGTGCCGCAGGACGGCCGCTCGACGGGATGCGCCCTTGCGTGCGTTCCAGAGCAGCGACAACGACTCTCGGGGCCGCATCGTCGAACGGTACGCACGCTTCGCCAGTTCCCACCGCGTCGAGGCCGCCTGCCCCCGCAGCGGTTCCTCGGCATCGGCATAGTGCCGCAGCGCGGCATCCAGCGCTACCAGGAAGGGCGGGTTCGTCGAGGCGAAGCCGGTCGCGCCCAAGGAGGTCTCCAGCCGGCGCACGCCGACGAGTGCTTCGTCCGTCCAGACGAACCGATGATGCTTGGACAGCCGGACGAGGAGCTCGAAGTCCTCGTAGAAGAGGTCCGCCCGATAGCCACCGGCACCCTGCAGCACCTCGGTGCGCAGGAACAGCGACGCCGCAGGCACCCAGTTGGTGTGCAGAAGCGCAGCGAAAGGCCTCTCGCGGTCCTCGGGGCCTGCAGGCCAGGGGAACTCTGTCTGCGACGTCTCGTGCAGGACGGCGGACTCCCCGTCGATGACCACGGCGTCGCTGTAGGCGAGTGCGGCGTCCGGAGCCTTCTCCATCAGAGCGAGATGCCGCTCGATGCGCTGAGGCCTCATCACGTCGTCCGCCGAGATATAGGTGAAATACCTGCTGCTGACGGTCGCGAGATTCTTGTTCAGCGTTCTGTTGAGACCGATGTTCTCGTCGTTCCGTCGAAACTCCCCGAAGCCGGGATGAGCATCGAGATAGGCGGTGATGACGGCGGAGGTGTCGTCCGGTGAGTTGTCGTCCGCGATGATCACCCGCCCGGGCACGGCAGTCTGCTGCCGGATGCTCTCCAGGCACTCGACGACGTACTCGGCATGTCGGTACGCGACCACCAGCACAGTTACGTCGGCGCCGGAATCTGGTGCGGGTGCCATGGCAGGATGCCTTCCCTCGAAGCTGTGGACGACACTGGCCGGAGTGCCGCCGTTACAGAGATGGTACTGAGCGTTGATCGCCGGTGGCCTGCGGGTTCGGCGTGCGGCCCGACGGGGCTATGAAGCCCGGCACCTTACTCGCCGGAAACTCGTGGAACGCGCACTACAGTGGCGATAGGGCCCTGGACGTGTGGCCGAAAACTGAGCAGGACCGGCGGGGCTCGGCGCACGAGCGGCCTCCGGCATGAGATGCGGTCGGGGGATCATGTCGTTGTCAGATGATGCGTTGCGAGTTCGTCGCAGCGCCGGCGCAGCGCGTGCTGATGTTCGCCGGACTCTCGAAGGCATCGGCAGCCTGACCCGACTGCGACGTCAGTCGATCCTCCTCATGGTGGTGCTGGACGTCTTCGCGATCATCCTCGCGATGGGCGGCGCCTATCTGGTGCGACAAGCGGCGCTCGGCGCGGCCGGCGATCTCTCCGAGCACATCTTCGACAGCGCCGCCGTGATCGCGCTCGGCTGGCTGCTCGCGATCACCTTGTTCAACGGCTACGACCCGCGTCTGGTGCCATCAGGCACCGAGCTGTTCAGGAACCTGCTGCACGCCACCCTCGCCGCCGCCGGCATCATCGGCACCGTCGTCTACCTCGCCGACATCGAACTCTCCCGCGCGTTCTTCCTCGCCTTCTTCCTGCTGGGCCCGCCCCTGCTCCTGCTGGACCGAGTGCTGATCCGGCGCACCCTGAACTCCGCGCGCACACGCGGCAGGTTCCGTCAGGGAGTGATCGCCGTGGGCTCCCTCGCCCACGTGGACGGCATCGCCCGCACCATCCACCGCGAGCGCTGGCTCGGCTACGACATCGTGGGCGCCGTGACACCCACGGGCAGCGCGTCCACCTCCGAGCTCGGGATCCCCGTGCTCGGACCGGAACAGGACCTGCTGCGCATCGCCGAGGACCTGCGCCCGGGCATCCTCCTGTTCACCGCAGGTGCGACCGCGAGCGCCGAGGAGTTCCGTCGCACCGCTTGGAAGCTCGAGCACGAGGACGTCAGCGTGATCGTGGTGCCCGGCCTCACCGAGATCTCCGCCGACCGCCTGCGCATGCGACCGGTGGCCGGGCTCCCGTTGGTGCACATGGACCTCCCGCGGGCCCGTGCGGCGCTGAAATGGACCAAACGTCTCTTCGACATCGTGGCCTCTGCCGTGCTGCTCGCCGTGCTCTCCCCGGTGCTCGCCATGATCGCGGTGCGGATCCGGCTGCACGACGGAGGGCCCGTGGTGTTCCGCCAGGACCGCGTGGGCCGCGAGGGTCACCACTTCGAGTTCCTCAAGTTCCGCACGATGGTCACCGACGCCGAAGCCGTGCTGGTGGAGATGACCGAGCGCGCGGTGCAGGACCGAGGCAACGCCGTGATGTTCAAGATGCGCGAGGATCCGCGGATCACGAGGCCCGGCCGCTTCCTGCGTCGCTATTCGCTCGATGAGCTGCCGCAGCTGTGGAACGTGCTGCGCGGCGACATGAGCCTGGTGGGCCCGCGACCCGCCCTGCCCCGCGAAGCCTCCGCGTACGACGAGGATGCCCGCCGCCGGCTCAGCGTGCGCCCGGGCATCACCGGGCTGTGGCAGGTCTCCGGCCGGAGCGACCTCGCCTGGGAGGACACCGTGCGGCTGGACCTCTACTACGTGGACAACTGGTCCTTCATCCAGGACCTGCAGATTCTCCTGCGCACCGTGCGCGCAGTGCTCGCCTCCTCCGGCGCATACTGACGATGGCCGCTGCCGCACCCGACACCGGGCACCCTCCGAGAGCTCGGCTTCCCAGAGCGTTCCGGATCGTTGCGATCTGCGTGCTCCTGCTGTACCCGCTCGCCGCCGGTGTTCTGCTGCTGACCAGCGACGGATGGGCCGTGAACCGTGCGAATGTGCAGGTCTGGTACGTCGTGACGGGCATGGTGGGTCTGCGCGAGCAGATCTCCCCGGAGGGCTTCGCCATGATCGCGAACGTGGGGCTGTTCGTACCCTTCTTCACGGCGCTCGCGGTGCTGCGCCCCTCCTGGTGGTGGGTGCTGCTGGGGACCGCGCTGTCTACCTGCGTGGAGCTCTACCAAGGATCGATCGGCTCCCGCATCCAGGACCCGTGGGACATCGTCACCAACACGCTCGGAGCGGCGATCGGCGTGGCGATAGGCCTCGGTGTACGCCGTCGTGCGCTCAACGGCGCAGGAAGCGCCCCCAACGGGCCCACCACTCCCGGCGCACCTCCTGCCGAGTCGGCACCCGGCCCAGTCGGAGGCCCAGATGATCGCGGTTGACCCGCACTGCCTCCACGAGGATCCGCGCCCGACGGCGTGGTCCGCGGGCGTCGCGCAGCCGGGCCATCCATACCTCGGTGGGATTCGCCCGGCGATGCACCGCGCGCCACAGGTGCTCGTCGGGCTGTCCGACCGCGAGTTCCGGTCTATCCGTCACCAGCGCGAGCGGCACGACTGCGCCGAGCTCCATCGCGAGGGCGTCGATACGGGCGCGGCCGTCGGCGTCGACCTCCGTCCAAGACACCCGCACGTCGTGCCGGGCCCTGCCCATCGCATCACGGGCGGCATGCACCAGCAGCAGCAGGCGCTGCGCGGTGAGATCCGGGGCCGCACAGGCGATGCCACCCAGGTCGACCTGTTCATGAGCGTCCCAGAGCCGCTCGAACGTCACGGCCGGATCGTGCTCGAGGCCCGGGAAGGTGCGGTGCACGTCCACCGTGCCCCACACCTGATGGTGGAAGGTCGCGGCATGGGTGAACACGCTGCCGTGCTCGAACGTGGTGATCTGCTGCCAGTCGTGCGCAGCGAGCACCTGGCAGTAGAGGCCCACCTGGGCCGGCTCGACCAGCACGTCGCAGTCCGTGGAGGGGGAGCGGCCCTCGGCGAGCGACGGATGCAGGCTCACTCCCTTGAGATGCAGGATCCTGACCCCTGCTTCTCGGGCAAGATGGTCGAGGCAGCCGTGTGCGAGGCGAAGCCGCGTCTGTGCGGGAACCTGCACGGGAGCATTCATGAGATCGAGTGTAGAAGTTCCGCGCGGCCGGCGCGGATGAGAGCGGATCGAGGGAGGGGGACGCGGCATGTGGGAGCTTGAGAGCCACCTCCAGCACTATGCCTGGGGATCCGAGACAGCGATCCCTGACTTCCTGGGCCGCAGCTCCGATGGTGAACCGTGGGCCGAGGCCTGGTTCGGCGCGCATCCGCTGGCGCCCTCGATCCTCGCGACCGGTCAGCCCCTCGACGCCGCGATCTCGGCGGACCCGCGCCGCATGCTCGGCGATGGAGTGAGCCGTGCCTTCGGTGACCGCCTGCCCTACCTGCTGAAGGTCATCGCGCCAGAACGGCCGCTCTCGCTCCAGGTGCATCCCGATCGGGAGCACGCTGCCGAATCCTTCGCGGCGGAGACCGCCGCCGGCCTCCCGCTGGACTCGCCGCTGCGCAACTACCGCGACGACAACCACAAGCCCGAGATGCTGGTCGCGCTCACGCTCTTCACGGCGCTGTGCGGATTCCGCACCCCGCGCCGAGCCGCCGCGATCCTGGAGGGCCTCGGCACCGACCTCACCGACCGACTCCACCACCTGCTGCTCACCAGCCCCACCGCCCACGGCATGCGCGCCGCGTTCCGGACCCTCGTCTCCGCGTCGATGCGCCCCGGCACGGAGGCTGTCGCCGAAGTGGTCGAGGCCTGTCGCGTGCGCTACGAGGCCGGCAACTCCCCGTCTCCCCGCATCGACCACACCGTCCTCCTGCTGGCCGAGCACCACCCGGGCGATCCTGGCGTGGTCGCCGCACTGCTGCTGAACCCCGTCACCCTCCAGCCCGGCGAAGCGATGTTCGTGCCCGCCGGCACCCTCCATGCGTACCTTCAGGGCGTGGGCCTGGAGATCATGGCGGCGAGCGACAACGTGCTGCGCGCCGGCCTCACGCCGAAGAAGGTCGACGCGGACGAGATGCTGCAGTGCGTCAGTGTCGCCGCCGCACCTCCGCTGCGTGTCGCCCCCGAGCACCAGAACGAGACGACCGTCGCCTACTACGCCCCGGTGGATGACTTCGAGCTGTCGCTGACGCACCTGGCGGACCCACCCGGGACCTTCCGAGGGCAGCACCTGATCCCCGGCACCGGGCCCCGCACTCTGCTCGGCCTCGACGGGGAGATGCTCGTGCAGACGGACGCTGGCCGCCATGTGCTCACCGCCGGGAAGTCCCTGTTCGTGCCAGCGTCCGCCGGCTCGCTGCGGGCGGGCGGCGCGGGACGATTCGTGCAGGCGAGCGTCCCGTGACCCGCTACAGACTGCGACCGGCGGTCAGCGAATGGGACGGCGGTGAGATGTGGGCAGCCGCCCTGCCGGACGGGCCCATCACCTGGATCGGGGGAGTGGGGGCCATCGCCCTGGACATGTTGATGGTGGACAGCCCCCCGTGCATCACCGAGTCGCAGACTGCAGAGGACCCGGCGGGCGTCCAGGGTCGTACGCTTCACGAGATCGTGATGGCACTGCGTGAAGAGATCCCCCGGATGCCGGACGACGCCGAGGATGTTCTGGCGGGCTTCTTCGACGGCCTGCGTGCGAGCGGCATCGTCGAACGCGTGGAAGACGGAGGCTCATGACAGGGCCAGGCCTCGGTGCTCCGGCGACGCGATCGCTGTCCGTGCGGGTGGCGGGTTTGTCGATCGCTATGTCTTTCGGGCCCGGGAGGGAGGGCCTGGCTGCGGAGGCCTTCGAGCTCTGGCGCCATCTCATCGCTCCGGACCCTCCTGCCGTGCCGGACGTCGAGCTCACGTTCGTGACCGGAGAGGGGCCCGTCCCACCGGGAGCCACGGTCGTGGCACCCTCGCCGACCGAGACGTACGCCCTCTCGGGAGCCATCACCCGCGCAGTTCTGACATCGCTCATCGGTCGGCGGATCCTCCTGCACGCCGGCACGATCGATACCCCACGACTCGGCGTCGTCGTCCTGGTGGGGCCCTCGGGAGCCGGGAAGTCGACTGCGACAGCTCGGCTCGGCGCTGAGGGCGCATACCTGAGCGATGAGCTCACGATCATCGACCCTGACACCTTCGAGGTCACCGGGTACCCGAAGCCCGTCTCTCGATCGATACCAGGCTCGAGGGCCAAGCGTGACGTGTCCTTGCCGTCGCTTCACTTGATGCCCGCTTGCGCTGGCGGCTCGCCAGACCTGATCGTCCTTCTCCATCGTGATCGTGGGAACGGATCCGAGAATGGCCCGCCAGGTCTCGAGCGCATGCCACTCGCAAGCGCACTGCTGCGCTTGATCGGTCAGACGTCGTCGCTCAACCGTGTTCCCGGTGGCCTCGCCGCGCTCGCGCGCGTCATCGACTCTGCGGGCGGCGCGCTCCGCGCCCGTTATCACGAAGCCTCCGAACTGGCGGACCTTCTCGATCACGCCCCTGCCCCGATCTCCGAGTGGTGGGCAGAGGTCGAGGCGTGCCGGCCAAGCCATGACGTCCAGCCCCGAGACCTGATGCTCGCCCCCTTCGACCAGGCTCTCGCGCTGGAGACGGGAGTGCTTGTGCTGGCACGACGTGAAGCCGGACTTCTCGAAGGGCTGCTGGGAGTCATCTGGGAACTGCTGCGAGTCCACGGGGGCCTGTCCCTGGATCTCCTGCAAGATCTGGTTGCCGAAGAGATCGGTCCTCACCCGGATGCCGCTCGCCATGTTCGCTCAGCGGCGGACAGGCTTATCAGCGGAGGGTGGGTCATCCGGGCCTGACCCGAGCGGAGCGGAGTACGGGGACCAGCTGGTCGATGAGGTCGGAGATCAATGCCGCGCTCGTCGCCGCAGCAGGGGCTCCCTGCCGGTACGGATCCGGAACATCGCGATCACCCGGGACAGTGGTCCGACTCCAGTCGGAGATCACGTCGCGAAGCGGCGACTCCGGGTGGCGGTGACGGATGGCTGCGAGCTCAGGGACGCCGCCGAGCAGCCCGATCTTCCGCACCGCATGCGGATAGTCCTCCAGGAGATGGATGCGTTGGCGCCGAGACATGGTGAGCACCAGATCTGCCTGCAGGTCAGCCGGGGATACCTGCTGGGCATGGAAGTTCGACGGGTCGCCGTGACGTGCCTCGAGCTCCGCGGCCATCGGGGCGTCGATGGGATTCCCCTCGAGCGCGAAGATTCCCCTGCTTGACACCTTCAGCTCGGGGGAACGGCGCGCGAGAAGACGTTCCGCGAAAGGAGACCGACAGACATTGCCGGTGCAGACGAACAGCACCGAGAGAACGGGGCGGGACGACTGCTCCGCGGGAAGTTTCGAGGTGACCACCCGGGCAGGCTACGTCGTGAAGGGCCCAGAAGCGTCGTGCTGACCACCGGTCTCTGGCCACTGCTCTCCGGGACGGGCGCCATGCGATCTCATACCCATCGGTAACGTCACGGGCCGGTGACGGATCGATGACGCTCACCCCTTCTTGTGACCTTGAGGCCTTCTACCGTGTAAGGATGAGCGTGGCTACGACGCGCCAGGAGCATGCGCGTTTCTAGCCGCGTGCGTGCACACACCCGAGTCAGCTCTGGGCACCGGACACGCAGTTCCTGCTGGGTTTTTTCCCTGCTCGTCGAGGCCGAGCTCCTCATCGGCTTCCACGGTGGGGCTGTTGAAAGAGGTCTTGTGAGCAGTTCTGCCAGTGTTGAGTCCGCCCCGCAGCGTCGTATCCATCCCTCCCGTCGAGCAGTGGTGAAGGGTGCTGCCTGGGCAGCCCCGGTGGCCGCCTTCTCCGTCGGTGCGCCGGCTCTGGCGTTCTCGCCGTCGTGCACGGATGACGCGCTGCTTGATTCGCAGGCGCGGGCTCGCATGCTGAGCGGTCAGATCGGTGGCGCCGATCTCGACGTGATCGCTGAGGTCAATGGGGTTCATGCCCAGGCATTCGACCCGATCGCCGACGGCGCAGACAGCATCTCCCAGGACCTCAAGACGAATCCGTTGACGGTCGAGGCGCTGAGCGCCATCAACCTCAACCTGGGCGGCCTCAGCGGCGCGCTGACGACGATCCTCGACTTCGCCACCGCGCAGGATGCGGGTGTGCTGAACGAGTACGCGTATGCCAACGAGAATGCCCAGTCCGCGAACAACCCGGACGCGCCTGAGGTGGGCGGGGCCGGGGCAGTAGGCAACGATGGCACGATCGCCCTGTCCGTCGACGATCCGAACCCGCCCGCTCTCGGCACGATCAATCTGTACTCGATCCTTGAGCAGGCGACCGGCCCCGGCGTTGCAGAGCTCGTCGATCTCATCGCCGGCCTGGACCTCGACATCGGCGCCGTCGCCGGCCGTGCACACCTGGACTATGTGTGCGACACGTCGCGAGGAGTCACCGAAGAGACGGTGGATCGCGACTACCTGCTCGCGTACCTGAACCTCATCATCGAGTCGAATCTCGTGGGCGACCTCGTGTCGGCCCTCAACGAAGTGCTGCCGGACCTCACCATCTCGACCGATGCCGTGTGGGATCTCCTCCAGGGCGTTCCGCTTCTCGGGGGCTTGCTTTCCGCGCTCGGGAAGGGTGCGCTTGAGGTCACTGCGACGGTCGATGTCAGCCAGTTGACTGCTCTGCCGATTCCGAACTCCGACAATGCTGCGCTGCAGGCAGACCTCGCAGCCGGCACGATCACGATTGATGTGGCGTCGCTGCTCGGCGGTGCATACACCGGGGCTATCTCACCGTTCCTCAACGAACTCTCGCCGAACACGCGCCTATTCGTCGATGCCCCCCCTGCCGACCAATGCCGCTGCGTCCCTGGTGGACACGCTGGTCGATGATCTGATCGAACGTCTCAAGGACCTCGTCACTGTGACGGTCCGTGCTGGCAGCGTGAGCGGTCTGGGCGCAACGGGGCTCCTAATCGAGGGATCGCTGCGAAACTTCCTGGATGGTACGGCGACGGCAACGTTCCGACTGCTTGGCGCCCCAATCCCGGGAATCGGCGGGATTCTGAATGGTCTCCTCGGAAGCATCGGTGCACTCGTCGAGACGACTCTACGCACACTTCTGCAGGACTCCGGAGTCCTGCAAACGGCACTGACAGGCATCAACGGACTTCTCTCCGTCCTGTTCGACGTGCTCAGCGGGGTGCTCGCCCTCACCGTGAACGCGCAGAACAATGCATCGGGCTCGATGCCGAACTACTACGCGGCCATCACCCCGGAGCGTCGTTACGACGTATCCGCCCTGCACCTGGAGGTGCTGGGCATGCTCAACCTGCTGAACCTCGCGGTGGCTCGCGGGTCCGTCGGCCAGAACGATTTCCGAGCCTGATCGGGTGTACAGGGCCCCGGTTCGCGCCCTCGGGCGCGTACCGGGGCCTCTTGAGTATCTGTTTCGACGACCGACCTCGCGAGGTTCGAGCACTATGTTCGTGACGCCAACTTCTCGTCCAAGCGACGCGACTGACCAGCGCGCGCTGACATCATGACCACCATGCGAGGAATCATCCTGGCGGGCGGCACAGGCTCCCGCTTGCATCCCCTGACCATCGGCGTCTCGAAGCAGCTCATGCCTGTCTACGACAAGCCGATGATCTACTACCCGCTGAGTACCCTCATGCTCGCGGGGATCCGGGACATCCTGATCATCACCACCGCCGAGGACCAGTCCGCCTTCCAGCGTGTGCTCGGCGACGGATCCCGCTTCGGGGTGAACCTCAGCTACACGGTCCAGCCCTCGCCCGATGGCCTCGCACAGGCGTTCGTGCTCGCAGAGGAGTTCCTGGCCGGTGAGCCCGCCGCGCTGGTGCTCGGCGACAACCTGTTCTACGGCCACGGCATGGGTGCTCAGCTCACGCGCTTCCGCGACCTCGAGGGAGCAGCGGTGTTCGGCTACTGGGTGAAGGATCCCAGCGCCTACGGCGTCGTCGAGATGGGGGCGGACGGCAAAGCGGTCTCCCTCGAGGAGAAGCCGGCCCAGCCCCGCTCCAACCTCGCCGTGCCCGGCCTGTACTTCTACGACGACACGGTGGTGGAGCGCGCGAAGGCCCTGCGCCCCTCACCGCGAGGCGAACTCGAGATCACCGACCTCAACCGCACGTATCTCGAGGACGATGCTCTGCAGGTCGAGGTGCTCACCCGCGGAACGGCCTGGCTGGACACCGGCACATTCGACGACCTCGCCGCCGCCGGGGAGTTCATCCGCACCGTGCAGCAGCGCCAGGGCCTGCTGATCGGTTCCCCGGAGGAGGCGGCCTGGCGCAGGGGCTATCTCGACGACGAAGAGCTGCGCGAGCGCGCCGAGCCCCTGGTGAAGTCCGGCTACGGCCGCAACCTCCTCGACATGCTGGAGCGCGAACGCGCGGACCGTCCCGTCTGACCTGACCCCTGCGACCTCTTGGAGGGCTTCCATGCCACGTCACCTGCTCGTCACCGGCGGAGCCGGCTTCATCGGCTCGAACTTCGTCCACCATGTCCTCGCGCAGACGGACGACACCGTGACGGTGCTGGACAGCTTCACCTACGCCGGCAACACGTCCTCCCTGGACGGCCTCCCGGCGAACCGACTGCGCATCGTGAAGGGCGACATCGCCGATGCCGCGACGGTCGACCCGCTGGTGGCTGAGGCCGACGCCGTCGTGCACTACGCCGCCGAATCGCACAACGACAACTCGCTCGAGGACCCCAGCCCGTTCCTGCAGACCAACTTGATCGGCACGTTCACCCTGCTGGAAGCTGCGCGCCGTCACGGCACCCGCTTCCACCACATCTCGACCGACGAGGTCTACGGCGACCTCGAGCTCGATGTGCCGGACCGCTTCACGGAGGCCACTCCGTACAACCCCTCCAGCCCGTACTCCGCCACCAAGGCCGGCAGCGATCTGCTGGTGCGGGCATGGGTGCGGTCCTTCGACGTGCAGGCCACGATCTCGAACTGCTCGAACAACTACGGGCCGCGCCAGCACGTGGAGAAGTTCATCCCCCGCCAGATCACGAACCTGATCGACGGGATCCGGCCCCGTCTCTACGGCGCAGGGCTGAACGTGCGCGACTGGATCCATGCCGACGACCATTCCAGCGCCGTGCTCACCATCCTGGATCGGGGCACCATCGGGGAGACCTACCTGATCGGGGCCGACGGGGAGAAGAACAACAAGGAGGTCGTCGAGCTGCTGCTGCGGCTGATGGGCCACGCCGAGGACGACTACGAGCACGTCGCCGACCGCCCCGGCCACGACCTCCGGTACGCGATCGACCCCAGCCGCTTGCGCACGGAGCTCGGATGGGAGCCGTCCTACGACGACTTCGAGGCGGGCCTCGCCGCGACGATCGACTGGTATCGCGCCCACGAGGCCTGGTGGCGCCCGCAGAAGGCCGCCACCGAGGCCAAGTACGCCAAGAGCGGCCAGTGACCTCGCGCCTCCTTGCCACGGCCCGCCGCAGGAGCTGCACCACACCGTCCCCGAGGAGCCGTCGATGACCGATCTGACCGTGCACACCACCGCGATCCCCGGACTGCTGGTCCTCGACCTGCCGCTGCCCGGAGATAGTCGCGGCTGGTTCAAGGAGAACTGGCAGCGCCAGAAGATGGTCGCCGCGGGCCTGCCGGACTTCGGCCCGGTGCAGAACAACATCTCCTACAACCAGGCCGTCGGCGTGACCCGCGGGATCCACGCCGAACCGTGGGACAAGTACATCTCGGTGGCCACCGGGCGGGTGTTCGGCGCCTGGGTGGACCTGCGTGAGGGCGACAGCTTCGGAGCGACCTACTGGCACGAGATCACGCCCGGCGTGGCCGTCTTCGTGCCGCGCGGCGTGGGCAACGCGTTCCAGACCCTCGAGGCACCGGCCGCCTACACCTACCTGGTCAACGACCACTGGTCCGCCGCGGCCCAGGCTCGGTACACCTTCCTGAACCTCGCCGACGAGACTGCTGCGATCCCGTGGCCCATCCCGCTCGCCGACGCGGAGCTCTCCGCGAAGGACACGGCGCATCCGCGCCTGGTCGACGTCACCCCGGTGCCGCCGCGCCGCACCCTCGTCGTCGGCGGGGGAGGCCAGCTGGGCCGGGCCCTCGCTGAGCTCTGGGAGAGCCGGGCGGAGGTGGACGTCGTGACCCGCGCTCAGCTCGACATCGCCGATCCGCAGAGCGTCGACGCCTTCGACTTCGCCCCGTACGGCGCGATCGTGAACGCCGCGGCGCACACCGCCGTCGATGCCGCCGAGACGGACGAGGGGAGGCGGGAGGCTTGGGCCGTGAACACGACCGGTGTGGGACGCCTGGTCGGGGCGGCCCGCGCGCAGCGTGCCACGCTCGTGCACGTCTCCAGCGACTACGTCTTCGACGGGTCGGTCCCGATGCACTCCGAAGAGGAGCCGCCGAGCCCGCTCGGGGTCTACGGGCAGACCAAGGCCGCGGGCGATCAGGTGGTCGCGACGCTGCCGGACCACTACATCGTGCGCACCAGCTGGGTGACCGGCGAGGGCGTGAACTTCGTGGGCACCATGGCGAGCCTCGCCGAGCGCGGTATCGACCCGTCCGTGGTAGACGATCAGATCGGCCGGCTCACCTTCACCCAGGATCTCGCCGAAGCGATCGACCATCTGCTCGCGACCCGTCCCGTCCCCGGCATCTACAACGTCACCAGTGCCGGGGAGCCGCGGAGCTGGGCGCAGATCGCCGCCGAGGTGTTCGCCCTGACCGGTCACGATCCTGCGCGTATCACGCCGGTGAGCACAGCGGCCTACTACGCCGGCAAGGACGGCATCGCACCCCGCCCCGCCCACTCCGCCCTCGACCTCGCGAAGATCACGGCCACCGGATTCATGCCCCGCGAGCAGATCGCAGCGCTGCGCGAACACCTGCAGGCCTGATCCGAGGCAGCCCCGGGCTGGGCTGGGCTTGGTCGGCGGACGGGGCGACCCGCGGTGCCACGGCGTGGTCAGTCCTCCGCCACCGGCAGCTCGCCGTCCGCCTGCGCCGCCTGCAGCTGCTCCTGGATCTCCTGGACGAAGGCGATGACATCGCTGCCGCCGGTCACGGGGCCGCCGGCGAGCATGCCGTCGGCCCCGAGCAGGACGGCGCTGGGGGCGCCGCGGCTCCCGAGCGCCTCACGGGCGCTGAACACCGGATCGTGCAGGGCGTGGTCGCCCACCCGGGTGAGCGTGCGCTCGCGCAGCTTCTCCAGGGGCTTGGAGAACACCGTCTTCACCTGCATGAACGGGGAGAGCGTCGTGATCCATCCCGGGACCTCGTCGAGCACCCGCTCGCAGGGGCCGCAGCCCTCGCTCACGAACACCAGCAGGGCCGCCTGCTGGGCGCTCAGCACGCGCAGGGTGACCAGTGAGCCGTCGGGCCGTTGCAGCACGCCTGCGGGCACGGCATCGCGCTCGTAGTCGAGCAGCTCTCCCTCGTCATCGATTTCCGCCTCGTCCTGGGAGGTACCGCCGGCACCGGCATCGGCACCGGCACCTGTGCTCGCGCCTGAACCTGCGTCCGCGCCGGCGGCGGGGGCCTGCCTTCCGGTCGGCTGCCGGGCGTCGGTGGTGGGGGAGCCCTCATCGCCCCCGGGCGTCACGCCCCCGAGGGACAGCACGGTCAGCACCACGGCCAGCAGCAGGACGACGCCGAGGCTCACCAGTGAGAGCGGCTGCTGCACGAGCACCGCCGTCATCGCCCCGGAGGCCGCGGTGAGGACCGCCAGCAGCGCGAGCACCGTGAGCAGCACGTTGCGGCCCAGCGTGACGCGGGAGACCGTCGGCGAGGCGAGCGTGCCGAAGCAGGAGCATTCCACGGTCTCGTCCCAGGTCAGCGCGCGAGCGATGATCACCAGATAGGTGAGCATCAACGCGGCGACCAGGAGGGAGGTCATGATCTGCAGCGGGACCGACGGCACCCAGAGAACCAGAGCCAGCACGATCTCCACGACCGGCAGCACCGACGCGACGGACCGGTGGAACGGGCGCAGCGGGATCCGCAGCGACGTCATCGCGTCCTCGGTGCCCTGACGTGCCCCGAGCTTAGCCAACCCGGAGGTCAGCAGTGTCAGGGAGAGCAGGATCGGTGCAGCGATCAGCAGGGTGGTCATGAGTTCTCTCTTTCGACCACGCTATTGTCGCCGATGACCGTGGACGTCAGGAGCCTGCCGGTGGAATGAAGGACACGGGAGAGAACCAGACCGTGGGCGTGGTCGTGAGCTTCGCCTGGACGCCTTGCCGGTACGCGACGGCGATGGCAGATACCGGGCCCTTCCAGGTCAAGGTCACCGCGTAGTCAGGACCGCTGAGGTCCCCGAAGACGGTGTCCGCTGCGCGGAAGGGATCCCCCGGCGTCCCCCGGCCCACGACCTTCGAACCAGGGGCATGCTGCGAGAACATCACTGCTCCCGGGGGGATGTAGATCTCGTCCTGGAAATCGCGAGGGTCGAGTAGCCCGCGATCGCGGTCGCGGTCCAGGTCCTGGATGGTGAGGGAGACGTCGGTGACCGGCTTGGAAAAGCTGAGAGCGACGGTCTGGGCGGAGTCGCCGAGGGTGAGGCGATTGCTGCTCATCTCGAGCCGGCCGTCTGCAGTTGGTGTCCAGTTGCTGCCGACATGGGCGAGTCCGCTTCGAGTCAACGAGGTCGTGATCTTGGCACCTCCGACGGTCTGAGAGGCCGTCGTGGCGATGCGGTTTCCGCTGCCTCTCGGGAAGTCCGTCCACAGCATCGTCGCGGGCATGGCGCTCGCGGCGATCGCGGGGGCAGCGACACTCAACAGCACCATGGGTGCAGTCCAGAGAGCGCCCTTCGCCAGCGCGCGGCGGCCGAGGGGCGGGGTGTGCACGAGAGCCTCCAGTGAGAGTCCGACAGGCGATGGAAAACGGACACGCGCAAGAATACTAACTGGCAACGACGGTGCGTCGCCAGATCATGGACCAGGTGTTCATCCCCACGTCGGTCGCAGGTGAGAGTCGTACGCTGGAGCCATGTCGACCGACGCGCACCCCTCGACCGCCGCCACGGATTCCACAGACTCCACAGGCTCTGCTGACTCCGCTGATCCCGCAGCCGCTGTCCGGCGCGAACGGATCCTCGAGGATGTCGCCGCCCTGCGAGCCTCCTTCGACGCCGGCACCACGCGCAGCATCCCGGCGCGCCTCGCCCAGCTCGCGGCGCTGCAGAAGGGCTTGCGCGCCGAGCGCGGTCGGCTGACCAAGGCGCTCGCGCAGGATCTGGGCAAGTCCCGCCTCGAGAGCGCGATCACGGAGCTCGGCGTGGTCAGCGAGGAGATCTCGTACGTCTCCAAGCACCTCAAGAGCTGGCTGCGACCCGAGAAGTTCTCGATGGGCCTGCTGCTCGCGCCCGCGACCGGTGAGCTGCAGCGCGAACCGCTGGGCACCACCTTGATCATCGCCCCGTGGAACTACCCGGTGAACCTCACCCTCGCGCCCGTCGTCGCGGCGATCGCTGGCGGGAACACGGTGCTGCTGAAGCCCAGCGAGGTGGCCCCGGCGACCTCCTCCGCGATCGCGTACCTGGTCGCGACCCATCTCGACCCCGAGTGGGTGCGGGTGGTCGAGGGCGGCGTGGAGGAGACCACGCTCCTCCTCGAGCAGCGCTTCGACCTGATCTTCTACACCGGCAACGCCACCGTGGGCCGCATCGTGGCCCGCGCCGCCGCCGAGCATCTCACGCCCACCGTGCTCGAGCTGGGCGGGAAGTCCCCGGTGTTCGTGGACGACGGGGCGGACCTCGCCGTCGCGGCGCGACGCATCGTGTGGGGCAAGTTCACCAACGCCGGCCAGACCTGCATCGCCCCGGACTATCTGATGGCCACCCCGCGCACCATCGAGCGCCTCGTGCCGCAGCTGCGCAAGGCGGTGCGGGCGATGTACGGAACCCGTCCGGAGCGGGCCCGCGACTACGGCCGCATGGTCAACCGCAAGCACTTCGACCGCGTGCGCGCCCTCATCGACGACGACCGGGCGATCATCGGCGGCACCGGCACGGCGGACCGCCGCAACCGCTACCTGCCGCCCACGATCCTCACCGGCGTGGACTGGGACGATCCGGTGATGGACGAGGAGATCTTCGGCCCCGTGCTGCCGATCCTCGCCGTCTCCGGGGCCGACGAGGCGATCGCCCGGATCCGCGAGCGCGAGAAGCCGCTGACCGCCTACGTCTTCACCTCCCATCGGACGATCGAGGAGCGCTTCGCGACCCAGACGTCCTCGGGATCCCTCGCGATCGGCCTGACCCTCGCCCACATCGGCACCCCGAGCCTGCCCTTCGGCGGCGTGGGGGAGTCCGGCATGGGTGCCTACCACGGGCGAGCGGGGCTGGAGACGTTCACCCACGCCAAGCCGGTCGCCCGCAAGCCGCTCACCCCGGACACCCTGAAGCTCGTCTACCCGCCGTACAAGGGCGCGAAGAAGGCCCTGCTGGGCCGGCTGTTCCGCTGAGCCGACGGGGTCGCGAAGCGGCCTGTTCCACTCGGCTCAGGGGATTCAGGGCGCAGGGATCCGCCGCACGGTGGAGCAGGGTCCGCCCTGCGGTGGACCCACCCCCGCCCTTCGGCTCGATCTGCTCGGCCCTGCGGCCATGATCAGCCCGACCGGGGGCCACGAGCTGGCGCCGCCCAGGCTCGAGTTCTACCGTCGGTCGCAGCGACCCACCACGGGCCGGCCGACGGAAGGACCCCACCATGACGATCCCGCCCCCAGGAGCTCCGCAGCACCCCGGTGCCGAGGAGCACGGTGCGCCCCGCAGCGAGGCGCCCGACCCGTTCCACCCGGGCGATCCCACCCTCGTCAACGGCTCCACCATCCACGGGTTCCGCGGACAGAGAGCGATCCGCCACCCCTGGGAGATGCGTCTGCTGGTGCTCGGCGTGGTGCTGACGATCCTCGGGTATCTCCTGTGGACCGCACTGCTGGTCACCACCGGCTACCTGTACGTCGCCGAGGGTCAGCGGACGGTCAACGAGCTCTGGAAGTACGTCAACATCGTGCCGTTCATCGCGCAGCTCGTGCTGATCCTTCCCCTCGCTCCGCTGATCTTCTGGTGGGTGCGCGCCACGATGTACGCGCAGCTGCGCACGAACGCGGTGCGGATGAGCCCCACCCAGTTCCCCGAGGGCTACCGCATGGTGGTCGAGGCCGCCCAGCAGTACGGGATGCGCCGCGTTCCCGACGCCTACGTGCAGCTGGGCAACGGCACGATCAACGCCTTCGCCGCCGGTCACGGCTTCCGCCGCTTCGTCGTGGTCTACTCCGACCTGTTCGAGATCGGGGGGAAGGTGCGCGACCCCGAAGCGCTGCGCTTCGTGATCGGCCACGAGGTGGGCCATCTCGCGGCCGGCCACGTCTCCTACTTCCGCCTGGTGTTCACCACGATCATCAACATGATCCCGATCCTGGGCCCCGCGCTCTCCCGCTCCCAGGAATACACGGCGGACAACTTCGGCTACTCCTACGCCCCGGCCGGTTCGCCCGGCGTGGTCGCCGTGCTCTCCGGTGGCAAGTACTTGAACGCCGAGGTCAACGTCCACGAGCTGGCCGATCGCGCGGCCACCGACCCCAGCTTCTTCGTGCACTGGGTGAACCTGCTGTCCTCCCACCCCGTGACCACCTGGCGCGCCCACTCCCTGCGCGACCGCTCCAAGCCCGGCTCGATGTGGATCCGTCCCTCCGGCACCGCGTTCCAGTCCCCGCTGCCCCCGGGGCACGTGTGGTCCTCGCGCTTCCCGACCCCGAGTGATGCTCTCGCGATGCTGGACGACGCCGATCGCACTCGCCCCGCCGGCAGCGCCGGCCAGTTCGGCCGCTTCCCGGGAGCCGACTACTCGGCCCGCCCCGCCACCCGTGACCTCCAGCTGGCCGCGCCCCAGCTCTCCGGTCGCACCGGTTACGTGATCCCGGCCGGGCCGTACCGCGACGATGCCCGTGCGGTGCCGCATCCGGCAGCGTCGGATTCCCAGGACTGGATGGGCGGGCAGCCGCCGCAGGACTGATCCGATACGCGTGCTGCTGATCGGGCGCATGCGCTGAGGCGACAGGGGCGGGGCCGAGAGCCCCGCCCCTGTCGTCATCCTTCGGAGGGGCCCGACGGCGCTGTCTGCGACGACGTCAGCTTCGAGGACTCCGGCTGCACCGACGTCGTCTCCGTCGGGTCCGTAGGACCCGAGGCGCCGATAGCCGTGACCAGCCCGGCCCGCACGATCGCCAGCTGGCGGTCGAACTGCTCATCCGGAGTTCCCCGCACGTGGCCCCCGGCCTGGACGAGGGGTGCGTCCCCGCCGACGGCGTCATTCCGGCGCTCGAGGTCGTAGCGGGTCGGGTCGGCGGCGTCGGACTGCGATCGCTCCTGCTCCTCGATGGTGAAGCCGACGACGAAGGCTGTGACCGTCTGGACCGCGTCGAAGGCATCCTTGAGGGCGAGGCCGCTGCTCGTCCATTCCTCCAGCCAGGGCTCCTGCTCGCGCAGCAGGTTGGGATCGGTGAGGCGCGTGCCGCTGAAGCTGCGGGCCCCATCGCGATGAGCGAGGTACTCGGCGCGCAGCACGCGGGCGTAGCGGTCCAGATCGTCGAGCCAGCTCCCGGAGGGGATGAGTCCTCGCAGTGACGTCTGCACGCGGCGCTGGATCTCGGTGCCCATCTCGTCGAGCAGCGCCTGTTTGTTGCGCACGTGCCAGTACAGGGCGGGCGCCTTGACGTCGAGGCGCTGCGCGACGGCGCGCACGGTCACCGCGTCGATGCCGCCGTCGTCGAGGACGTCGAGCGCCGCCGCCACCAGTCGTCCACGAGTGATTCCCTTGGCCATGCTTGACACCTTAACAAAGTTAAGCGCACACTGGCGCTCTATTGAACTTAGTTAAGGAGCCATTCATGCGTGCCATCACCGTCGCGTCGGCCGATTCCCTGCCCGCCAGCACCGACTTCCCGGACCCCGAGCCCCGCCCCGACCACGAGACCCTCGAGCTCGTCGGGGCCGGCCTGCACCAGGTGGTCCGGGCGCTCGCGACCGGCGGGCACTACGGCAGCGACCACGCGTACCCCCTCGTGCCGGGAATCGACGCGGTCGCACGCACCAGCGGTGGTCAGCTCGTCTACGCCGGGGGCACGCGGGCGCCCTGGGGCACCATGGCGCAACGACTCGCTCCCGCGTTCACCCTCGATCTGCCGACGGGTGCGGACCCCCTGGTGGTCGCCGCCGGGATGAACCCCGGGATGTCCGGGTGGATCCCGCTCACGGGCCACCGTAACGAGCGCGGCGCGCTGGGCACGGTCCTCGTGCTCGGCGCCACGGGGATGGCGGGGACCATGGCCGCCCAGGCGGCGCTCGCGCTCGGCGCGCAGCGGGTCATCGGTGCGGGACGCGATGAGGGGTCCCTGGAGTCGCTGGGTGCCGCCGGCGTGGAGACCGTCGACCTCGCCGACCCCGCCGCGCTCGAGCAGGCCCTCGCCGCAGGGGTTCCGGATCTCGTGCTCGACTACGTCTGGGGCCCGGTCGCCGAGACCGCCTTCGCCGCACTGGGCCGTCGAGGTCTGGGGGAGGACAGCGCAGATATCTCTTATGTGCAGATCGGGTCGCTCGCCGGAGCGGAGGCGTCGGTCCCGGCCTCCCTGCTGCGCAGTCGGCGCCTGCGACTCAGCGGCAGCGGATCGGGCACCTTCTCCATGGAGCGTCTGCGCACCGAGCTGCCCCGCCTCCTGGAGCTCCTCGCCGACGGCTCGCTGCGGGCTCCGTACACCGCGTACCCCTTCCGCCGGATCGACGAGGCGTGGGCGCACACGGGTCGCTCCCGCGCCGTCGTCGTCCCGGACTGAACCCGACCGGCCGTCGACCAGAAGCGGTGGGCTGTCCCTCTGCTCACCTCGCCCTCCTCAAATCTGCAGCGGATGCATAAGGTGGTCGGGTGATCCCTGACCCCAGTGCGCCGACTCCTCCGGTGCGCCGCAAGCCCCTGCTCGCCGTCCTCCTCGCTCCTCTGTTCATGGCGCTGATCGCCGTGAGCGTCATCAACGTCGCGCTCACCGCCATCGGCGAGGGTCTCGACGCGGATTCCGGCGGACTGCAGTGGGTGATCTCCGGCTACGCGCTCGCCTTCGGCATGCTGCTGGTGCCCGCCGGCCGCGCGGGAGACGCCACCGGCCGACGCCGGATGTTCATCATCGGCGTCGGGATCTTCACGCTCGGCTCCCTGCTCAGCGGTCTCGCCCCGAACGTCGAGATGCTCAATGTCGCCCGCATCCTGCAGGGCATCGGCTCGGGCCTGCTGAACCCGCAGACCGTCGCCCTGATCCAGCAGCACTTCCGCGGTCAGGATCGTGCCCGCGCCTTCGCGCTGCTGGCCACCACCGTCGCCGTGGCCACAGCCATCGGTCCTGTGATCGGCGGTCTGCTGATCCAGGTCCTCGGCCCCGAGCAGGGCTGGCGCTGGATGTTCCTCATGAACATCCCGATCGGTCTGATCGCGATCCTCGGCGCCTTCAGGTACATCCCTGACGACAAGGCCCGGGGGAAGTCCAGGCCGGACCTCGACCCCATCGGCACGGTCCTGCTGTGCCTGGCGATCCTGGGCGTGATGCTGCCCTTCCTCGAGCGTGGTGCGGGCGCCCTGGTGTGGCTGTCGTTCCCCGTGGGACTGCTGATGCTGGGCCTGTGGTGGTTCTGGGAGCAGCGCTACAAACGCGCGGGCAAGCCTCCGATGGTGGACACCGCGATCTTCTCCAACCAGGCGTTCCGCAACGGCATCCTCGTGGTCTCGGTGTACTTCCTCGGTGCCACCAGCGTATGGATCATCGTGCCGCTCTACCTGCAGATGCACCTCGGGCACACCGCCTTCGAAGCCTCGCTGATGGGCCTGCCCTCCTCGATCGCGGCGGCGATCTCCTCGCAGATCGCCGGGCGCTATGTGCTCACCTTCGGCCGACGGATGGTCATCGTGGGCTTCGGCGTCGCCTTCTGCGGCCTGCTGGGCACCGGTCTGCTGGCCGGTTTCGTGGAGAACGGGGTCGTGCCCTTCTGGTGGCTCGCCGCACCGCTGACGCTCATGGGCCTCAGCCAGGGCATGACCATCTCCCCGAACCAGACCCTCACCCTGAACTCCGTGGACCCGAGGTTCGGCGGGGTCGCCGGCGGTATCCTGCAGCTGGGTCAGCGCATCGGTGCCGCCATCGGCACCGCGATGATCCCGGGCATCATCTTCTCCCTCACCGAGGGCGGGCACGACTGGTTCGAGGCGTTCATCATCGCGATCGCGATCATCATGGCGCTCACGCTGGCCGCGATGGCGGTCAGCTTCGCCGACCGGGCGCGCGAGAAGGCGAATCCCGGGGCGCTGTGACCCGGGACGATGAGATCCCGGGACGCTGTCAGCCAGGAGTGCTGCCGGCCGCGCAGTACCAGGGACCCGACGGGGGAGAGCACTATGGGGCCGCGACGACGCGACCACGGGAAGGGGCCCGGCGCGAGCCGACGGGCCCGGGGGCAGAGCCAGGCGCTCGAGCTCGGCTGGGGTGAGGACACCGATCCGTCCACCGCGCCGACCCCGGCGCGGACCCCCTCGACACCATCGGCCGACGGGCGGGGCGGAGCTCCTGGTCGGCCGGACGGCCGCCCGGGGCCGGGTTCCGGCTGGAGCCGGCTGTCCCGGCGCACGCGCGGTCTGATCGCTGGAGCATCCGTCGTGCTGCTGGTCGCAGCGCTGGTCCTCGGCCTGCCTCGGCTGCTCACCGCGACCGTCGGCCCGGAGGCCGTGGCGACGGACTTCCTGCAGGCGATCGTCGACGGAGACGTCGAGGAGGTGCGCGAGCATGTCGAGCATGCGCCCGACGCGAGCGGCGCGGCCCTCACCGCGGAGATCCTCGGCGCCGCGACGAGCCGCCTGGACTCCTTCACCATCGACGACGTGGACGTCGGCGCCGGGACCGCGATCGTCACCGCGACGCTGTCGAACGGTTCCGACCGCACCACCGCACGGCTCGCGCTCACCTCGCACGCGGACAGCGCCTTCGCGCCCGTCGGCTGGGAGCTGGCGCCGGTGCACCTGCCGGAGTTCCTGATCGACATCCCGCTGGGCGTGGAGGAGATCCGGATCAATGGCGTGGCATTGCCGGTCGAGGGCCTGATTCTCGATATGAACCTCTATTCCCCGCAGATCGCCGTGCAGCTGCTGCCCGGCACCTACGAGGTCACGGTCGCCGCGCCGGGGCCCTGGCAGGACGACTCGTCGGTGACCCTCGAGGCGCCGCCCGTGCTGGGGACCTGGCGCAAGCCGATCGACGCGCTGCAGCCCGTCCTCAACGAGGCGGGGCACCAGGAGGTGCGGAAACGGGTCGATGCGTTGCCCCAGGAATGTCCGGGAACAGCATCCAGCTTCTCCGAGGACTGCCCGTTCGCCCTGTCGGACGGATCGGATGCGGATGCTTCGGGGCTCGATGCCTCGGGACCTGACGACACGGATCCGGACGTCCCTGGGACCTGGGTGGTGGACGCGCCGATGCAGATCGACATCAGCGGCTCTGGCAGCTTCCTGTGGTCGGTGACCGCGACCGGGACGGCGGAGTTCTCCCCTGATGGCGGCCTCGGGGACACCGATGGTGACGCGTCTCGGCTCCGGGTGCCCGTCCATTTCGATGGCATGGCGTACTCCCGGCCCTCTGGGGAGCTGCGCCTGGAGCCGGACTCCCCGAACGGATTCTCCTTCACCTACTGTGACGATCCGGAGTCCGGGGACATCGTCGGGATCGAGCTCCTGGGCGGGACGGTCACCTCGCGCGACATCGAGGAGATCTGCGCGCCGGGCACCATCGCCGGGGTGTGATGCCGGAGAGGGGCCCTGGCGCCGTGCACGGAGAGGCGTCCGCTGAACAGCGCGGACATGCTTTCTCCCCTGCCGTCAGCAGGGCTCCCTCACTGCCGTCAGCAGGTCGTCCACGCTTCCGTCGGGCGGGGTGGGCGACTCGTGGAGCCTGACCCTCAGTCGACGACGGTTCGGCCCGAGTCGTCGTGATCCGTCGGCCCCGACATCTCCCTCGTCGGTCCCGCCCCTCCCTCGGGAGCGACGTCATCCGCAGAAGCAGGGGCCTCGCCGACCACGACCGGGGCGTCACCCGTCACCACCGGGGCGTCCCCCGCGTCGGCCGGATTCCGCCGGATGAACAGGGCGATCACCACGGTCACGAGGCCCAGCACGGCGGAGATCGTGAACGCCGCCGAGGTGCCGTCGGCGATCCCCTCGAGGTGGTCGCCGCCCGCGGCGACGGTGCCGCTGGAGATGCGCGCCATGATCGAGACCATCAGGGCGGCGCCCGCAGCCCCGGCCACCTGCTGCACGGTGCCCACGATCGCCGAGCCGTGCGGGTACAGGCGCCGCGGCAGCGACCCCATCGCCGTGGTCATCAGCGGGGTGAACACGAAGGCGAGCCCGAGGGACATGATCACGTGGCCCACCACGATCAGCCAGGCCTGATCGGGCACGCGGGACATGATCCCGATGCCGATCACGACGGACACCAGGCCCGGGACAAGCAGGGGGCGCGGCCCGACCTTGTCGAAGAGGCGGCCGACGAACGGCGCGAGCAGGCCCATCGCGAGCCCGCCGGGAAGCATCATCAGGCCCACCTGGAGGGTGGACAGCTCCAGCACGCGCTGCAGGAAGATCGGCAGCAGCACCACGACCCCGAACATCGAGCCCATCATCACGACCATCAGCGCCACGGCGACGCTGAAGTTGCGGGTCGCGAAGGTGCGCAGATCCAGCAGGGCCCGCTCCGCTCTCTGCAGCAGCACCTGGCGCCACCCGAACAGCGCCAGCGAGATCACGCCGATCACCAGGCAGACGATCGCCGCGGCGGGCGCTCCGCCGGAGGCGGCGTCGGCGGCATCGGAGCCGCCGTGGCCGCCGCCGGAGATGCCGGTGAGGCCGTAGACGAGGGTGCCGAAGCCGACGCCGGACAGCAGCACGGACAGCACGTCCACCTTCTGCGAGGTCGCCTCGTTGACGTTCTCGATGCGGCGCAGCCCGAAGGCGAGCGCGATCAGCGCGAAGGGCAGCACCAGGAGGAACAGGGCGCGCCACGGCGCGAAGGACAGGATGAGGCCGGAGATCGTGGGCCCGAGCGCCGGGGCGACGGAGATGACGATCGAGATGTTGCCCATGACCATGCCGTGCTTCGAGGGCGGCACCAGGTTCATCACCGTGGTCATCAGCAGCGGCATCATGATCGCGGTGCCCGAGGCCTGCACGATGCGGCCGGCCAGCAGCGGCAGGAACGCCGGCGAGACGGCGCAGATCAGCGTGCCGACCGTGAATGTGGTCATCGCGATCCCGAACACCTGGCGGGTCGAGAACCGCCCCATCAGGAAGCCGGTCGTGGGGATGACCACGGCCATCGTGAGCATGAACCCGGTGGTCAGCCACTGCGCGGTGGTCTCGGCGAGGTCCAGGTCGTCCATGATCGGCGGCAGCGCCACCGACAGGATCGTCTCGTTGAGGATCACGACGAACGCGCTGATCAGCAGCAGGATGATGACGCTGCGGCTGCGCGGGTCGATGACGTCTGCTGCGCGGGGGTCGATAGGCACCGGAGCAGACTAGGTGGGCCGGGCGCAGGGGGCCAGCGTTTAAACGCCGGACTCGGCCGCCTGCCGTCGGGGCCGTCTGCCACGGCCCAGCTCGCGCCAGCGCTCCAGCGGCAGGAACGCCGCCCAGCAGATCACGGTGGGCAGGAAGTGGATGCCCAGCAGCACGAGGGTGGCGAGGTGGAAGCTTATGTACAGCGCGATCGCGACGTACAGCGCGCGTCCGCGCAGGAAGAGCACGACGGGGGAGAGGGCCTCCAGCGCGACACCGCCCCACTGCGCGGGGACGAAGATCCAGGGCACGTTCTCCACCAGCCAGTGCGCCAGCACGCTGCCGCGGCGCAGCGATGCCCAGGTGAGGATCGCGCTGTTCGCCCAGGCCGCGAGGGAGCCCGTGTAGAGGATCTTGGGCACGATCGAGAAGAAGTAGGTGGCCACCACTGCGATCTGGATGCAGCGCAGCGCCCAGCCGGCCGCCTCGCTGCGCGGCTCCTCGCCGACCGTGCCCCCGCCGACCGACGACCCGTCGGCTGCGGAGCCCGCCGGCCCGCCGTCGCCGAAGAGCGGGGGCGTCGCGACCGTCGGCAGCACCGCGACCGCGACCATCAGGGCCATGTGGTCGTGGGCGACGTAGCCGTATCCCTGGCTGTAGAGCATCCACACCCAGTAGCCGATCGCGACCGCGGCACCGGTGACGCGGGGTGTCACGCCGGCGACGGCGGCCACGCAGGCCACGATGATCAGCGCCCGCAGGAGCTGCGCGACCAGCGAGGTTACCGCCGGAAGGTGCAGGATGCGGGCCAGCAGCAGCGGCGTGTAGTACTCGGCGTTGCCGGCATGGGCGACGACGTCCCCGGAGAGGGTGAGGATGTCCAGGATGACGAAGGCGTACACGATGACCCGGAGCACGTGGATCCGCGCGGTGGGCAGCGTGGGGAGCAGGATCGATCTCATGGAGCCGTCCACCTCGTGACCTCCACGAACTCGGCCTCGCCATGAGCCGAGCCGTCCTGCAGCGTCGTGATGCGCTGGCACAGCACGAGCACGCTCAGCGGCTCCTCGTCGCGGTGGCGACGGTCGTACTCCGCGGCGAGCGGGGCCAGCAGATCGGGGTCCTCCTCGATCGTGGGCAGGGTGTTCTCCACATCGGCTCGCGCGATCCCGACGCTGCGCGGGCCGAAGTCGATGTCGAACGGTGCGCCGCCCTCCCGCTGACCCTGCAGGCAGGTGTTGACCACTTCGCCGTCGGGATCGGTGCCGCTGGAGAACTGATCCAGCACACCGAAGGGGAAGAGGTCGTTCGAGCGGAGGAACTGGCCGGTGACCAGCACTGCCAGACAGGCCAGCAGTGCGAGCACACGCCAGGCGGCTCCCAGCGGGGTCAGGGCACGGGGGACGGTCACCCGCACGATCCTAGAACGTTCCGGGGCACCGTCGGCTGGTCGGCTCACGGGCTCGTGCTCAGCGCAGCAGTGCGGCGAGCTCCTGCAGCATCATCGGCTGCCACCACGCCCAGTCATGGCCGCCGCTGTGCACGGCGAGGGTGGCATCGAGCCGGTCATCGGTGCCCGCGCCTGCGGTGAGCCCGTCCAGCAGGGCCGCGGCCCGCGCGGGCATGGTGCCCTCGAAACGCCCAGCATGCAGGCGCAGTCGCAGCGGATGCTGCCGGGCCGCCCGACGCAGCGGCTCCACGAGCGCTCCCTCCTCGTAGCGCCACAGGGACACCGACTGCGCGATCGCGGTACCGATCAACTGCGGTGCCCGTGCGACGGCGAACAGTGCGGTGAGCCCGCCGAAGCTGGAGCCGGTCACGATCGTCCGCGAGGCCTGATCGGTCAGCGGCACGTCTCCGGTGCTGTCGCGGAGGCCCTCCTCCCGCAGCCGCGGCGCCAGCTGCTCGGCGATCCAGCGCGCGTGACCGCCGGGCACCCCCAGCACCTCGCTGCGGGACGGCCCGGACTCGACGAACACCGCGGCCAGCGGCGGCAGGATCCCGGCCGCCACTCCGCGGCGCAGCCGGGAGGGTGTGCCCAGCTGGTCGACGTGCTGCAGGCCGTCCGTGACGATCAGCAGGGGGAGGGGCGCGGAGGGATCCAAGTCCTCGCAGCCCGGATCGCCGGGCCGTGAGGCCCACCACCGGGTGACCGGCTCACCCTCGCGCGTCGCCAGGGTGTGCAGGAGAGGGGAGGGCTCGCCGTCCCTCACCAGGCCCGGGGTGAACGGTCCGTCGTCCGGCACGCAGATCACCGCGCGCTGCGCGCCTCCGCGCGCCGCCCGATGGCGCCGCGGATTGGACAGGTCCGAGACCACGGGGGCGCCGGGATCCTTGAGCCCCGACTCCCACCAGGGCGGGTCGCCGTCCTCCTCGTGCTCGACATACCCGTAGGTGGCGCGCCAGTCCGCGGGGACCTCGAAGGTGCCCTCCCACCAGCCGTTCCCCGTCGGCCGCAGATCGCAGGCCTCCCGCGGCTCCGGCCGCCACCAGCCGTTGGCCTGCAGCGCCACCGCCGTCGCCGCGCGTGCAGCGTGCCGGAAGTGCACCAGCGCCGTGTCGCCGCCCCGCGAGATGACCCGGGGGCCCTCCCCGAACGCCGGGCCGGGACCAGGGGGCGGGCCGTCGGCCGAGGCCGCGGCAGTCTCGATCCCCAGCTCGTCGCGCCGTGTGATCGGCAGCGGCTCCTCCGGGCCGCCGGAGCGAGGGCGGGGCTGCCACAGCGCGGCGGGGAACAGCAGATCGTCGGAGGCGGGCAGAGGCATCGGCAGCTCCATCGGGAGGCGGGACGTCGGGCTAGCGGCGGACGGGCAGGGCTGACCGGGAGACGGAAGAGAGGGAAGAGAGGGACGAGAGGGAAGAGGGACAATGGAAGCACAAGGCAATCACATCGCGAGCACGCAGTCATCGGCCGCCGCGGATCCTGACCACCGGGATGCGCGCACCGGGCCCGCCGCCGCAGGACAGGAGACGCTCCCATGAGCACCGACTTCACCGGACAGATCGCCATCGTCACGGGCGCAGCGGCCGGGATCGGCCACACCGTCGCCGCCCGGCTCGCCGAGCAGGGCGCCCGGATCGTGGGGGTCGACATCGCGCCCGCGCTCGCCGACGCCATCGGCGGCCTTCCCGGGGAGGGCCATCTCGCCGTGAGCGCGAACATCGCCGACGCCTCGGAGGCCGCCGGCGCGGTGGATCGTGTCGTCGCCGAGATCGGCGCCCCGACCATCCTCGTGAACTCCGCCGGCATCGGCCGCTTCGCTCCCGGTGAGGACCTCTCCGAGAAGGACTGGAGCTCGACCCTCGCCGTGAACCTCTCCGGCAGCTTCTTCATGGCCCAGGCTGCCGGCCGCGCCATGCTCGAGGCCGGCTACGGACGCATCGTCAACATCGTCTCCCAGGCCGCGGAGATCGGGCTGCCCGAGCATGCCGCCTATTCCGCGAGCAAGGCCGGAGTCCTCGGATTCACCCGCGTGCTCGCCGTGGAATGGGCAGACCGCGGGGTCACCATCAACGCCATCTCGCCGACCATCGCCGATACCGCGCTCGCACGGGAGATCTGGGTGGGGGAGAAGGGCGAGAACGCCCGCGCGCAGATTCCTGCCGGACGTTTCGTGACGCCCGAGGAGATCGCCTCGCTGGCCCTCTTCCTGGCCGGGAAGGACTCCGCGATGATCACCGGGGAGAACGTGCGCATCGATGGGGGCCGCTCCGTCATCTGAGCCGGTGAGAGCGGTGAGAGTGGTGCGAGCGGTCGGACGCGGACGGGTGCGGACTTGTACTCGGTAAATCCACCGGTGTTGTTCTCGAAAATCGTACTTTCGGCAAAACCATGACAAAGAATGCGGCCCGAGTTGGTCTGACATCTCTTTCCCGGGGTGAGTCCGGGGCACGCTACAGACAGCGAACCGCGGGCGCGCAGGTTCTTCACCTGCGACGCAGCGAATGATCGGCGACATCGTCCCGATCGGACGCCTCCCGTTCCGCGCCTTCCCGTTCCCCTCCCCAGGAGTTCCCCGATGTCCGCACTGCACCGCACTCCCACTCATCGCGCCGACGGCTCGCCCGTGTACTTCCGCGGCGTGCGCGTGGCCCCGAAGGTCGCCGCCGCGACCGGCGGTGCCGTCGTCGCCGCCGGCCTCAGCGTGGCCGGAGCCGGCGTCGCGAGCGCCGAGCAGTCCGTCTGGGACAAGGTCGCCCAGTGCGAGTCCGGTGGGAACTGGTCGATCAACACCGGCAACGGCTACTACGGCGGTCTGCAGTTCTCGAGCTCCACCTGGAAGGCGTTCGGTGGCACCGCCTACGCCGCGACGGCGAACACGGCCTCCAAGGCCGAGCAGATCGCCGTCGCCCAGCGCACCCTCGCCCAGCAGGGCCCCGGCGCCTGGCCCACCTGCGGCCAGCGCGCGGGCCTGACCAAGGCCAACGGCGGCGCGGACGCGAACGCCCAGCCCGGCGGCTCCTCCTCGGGCGGGTCCAGCGCCCCCTCGACCTCGGGTGATCTCGTGGTCGACGGCAAGTTCGGCCCCGCGACCACCCGCGCGCTGGAGAAGTGGATCGGGGTGAGCCAGAACGGCTCGCTGTCCACCGGTGACATCAAGGCCCTGCAGTCCAAGGTCGGGGCGAAGGCCGACGGCAAGATCGGGTCCGAGACCACCGCCAAGCTGCGTGCCGCCATCGGTCAGAAGAGCAACGGAGCCTGGGACTTCCGCTCCGACTCCTCGAGCGTTACGGCGCTCCAGCGGTTCCTGAACAGCGGCGCGCCCGCCGCGAGCACCCCCGCTCCCTCCACCGGCGGCTCGACCGGCGGCTCCTCGTCGGCCGGGAAGCTCGTCGTCGACGGGAAATTCGGTCCCGCCACCACGCGCTCCCTGCAGTCGTGGATCGGGGTGACGGCCGACGGCTCCCTGTCGACCTCCGACATCAAGGCCCTGCAGTCCAAGGTCGGGGCGAAGGCCGACGGCAAGATCGGGTCCGAGACCACTGCCAAGCTGCGCGCGGCGATCGGCCAGAAGAGCAACGGGGTCTGGGACTTCCGCACCAACTACGCCACCGTCAAGGCGCTCCAGCAGTACCTCAACGCGAACTGACGACCGATTCGTCACAGAGCCGGTGCGTACGACGTGGCACGCACCGGCTCTTCGGTCCGGTCCACGCGGATAGGTAAGCGCGCCGCAAAGTGCTTGAAGGCGTTTGACGAGCGAAACCCATGAAACGGCCACCATGCTGCAACGAGGGTCGCCAGGAAGATGAGAGTCGGCCGCTCACGAGGATTCGATGAGGGTTTCTGGCTCAACGCCGTGATCGTGGCGCAGTGCTCGACGCCTTGGTGCGGCGGGGCGTGCTGACGAATCCTCAGGCGCGGGCGGCGGCCAGCAGCCGGTCCACGATCGGCAGCAGGTCCATGGCGGAGAACACGTCCTCGCGCTCCGGGTCCGTGCCGCCGCTGAGTGCGGCGTCGAAGTAGAGGCCGTCGCCGAGCAGCAGGATCGCCTGGGCGGTGACCTCCTCGCCCACCTCCTCCCGGATCAGGTCCAGCCAGCGCCGGCGGGCGCGGTTCATCGCCTCGCGGGCCCCCGCGTGAGCCTCCTGAGCCAGCTGCGAGACCGCGACGAAGGCCCGGTCGAGGGCGCCGCCGGTCCATACCGAGGTGCGCACGTAGTAGCGGGAGGGTCCGTCCGCCGCGGAGGCCATCTCGGCAAGGTCCTCTCCCAGCAGCTCGTCGAGCCGCTCCAGGAGGCCTTCCGCGAGCGCCTCCTTCGAGGCGAAGTGGTAGAGCAGGCCGCCCTTGGAGACCCCGGCCTCGGCGGCGACGGCGGTGAGGGTGGTGGCGCGCTGACCCTCGGTGAGGAGGAGCGACTGATAGGCGTCGAGCAGTGCATCGCGAGCTGACATGAGACCGACCTTACTGGTGAACCGCTCCGCCACCCCTTGAACTGTACCGTCCGGACGGTTTAGCTTAGGTCGGGTCGCGAGGCCGCCAGCGCCCTCTCGACCTCCTGACCGACACCCTGACAGACCCGCTGATCGAACTCCCCGCCCGCGCCCGGAGGTGCCTGTGCTGCCCGATCTCGAGAGCTCCGCGCCCGCCCGCGCCACGCGATCCACCTGGGCGGCGCTCGTGGTGCTGATGCTCCCCGTGCTGCTGATCTCCGTGGACAACACGGTGCTGTCTTTCGCGCTGCCGGCGATCAGCGAGGCGCTCGCCCCCAGCGGCCAGCAGCTGCTGTGGGTGGTGGACATCTATTCGCTCGTGCTCGCCGGGCTGCTGGTCCCCATGGGCTCCCTGGGGGACCGCTTCGGTCGTCGCCGCCTCCTGCTCGTGGGCAGCGCCGGCTTCGCGGTGGTCTCCGCACTGGCCGCCCTCTCCCCGGATGCCGGCACCCTGATCGCAGCGCGCGCGCTGATGGGACTGTTCGGGGCCGTGCTGATGCCCGCCACGCTCTCGCTGATCCGGAACCTCTTCGCCGACCCCACCCAGCGCCGCACCGCCATCGCGATCTGGGCGGCGGCCTTCTCCGGCGGTGCGGCGCTCGGCCCGGTCGTCGGCGGCCTCCTGTTGGAGCACTTCGCCTGGGGTGCGGTGTTCCTGCTGGCCGTGCCCGTGATGCTGCCGCTGCTGATCCTGGGCCCCGCCCTCATCCCGGAATCGAGGGATCCTGCCCCGGGTCCGGTGGATCCGCTGAGCGTGCTGCTGGTGCTGGGCGCCATGACCCCGCTGGTGTTCGCGATCAAGACCCTCGCGGCCAGCGGTCCGAGCCTGCCCGTGGTGGCCTGCCTGGCGGTGGCCGTCGCAGCGGGTGTCGCCTTCGTGCGCCGGCAACTGTCTCGGCCCTCGCCGATGCTCGACGTCTCCCTGTTCACACGGCCGGTGTTCACCGGAGCCGTGCTCGCGAACCTGCTCAGCGTGTTCTCCCTGGTCGGCTTCCTGTACTACATCTCCCAGCACCTGCAGCTGGTCAGCGGGCGCTCACCGATGGACGCCGGGCTGGTGCTCGTGCCCGGGCTGCTGGTGACGATCGTCGCCGGACTCCTCGTGGTGCGGATCGTGCGCCGCGTGCCCGTCCATGTCGTGATCACCTGCGGCCTCGCGCTGAACGCGGTCGCCTTCACCCTGGTGGCCCTCACCGGCACCTGGGGGAGCGACCTGGTGCTGCTGGGGGCCTTCTGCCTGCTCGGCGCAGGGATCGGCGCGGCCGAGACCCTCAGCAACGACCTGATCCTCGCCGCGGTGCCGCCGACGAAGGCCGGAGCCGCCTCGGCGATCTCGGAGACCGCCTACGAGACCGGCGCCGTGCTCGGCACCGCGGTGCTGGGCAGCCTGCTCAATGCGGCCTACGGTCACCACATCGCGCTGCCCGCCGGTCTCACCGGCACCCAGCGGGAGGCCGCCTCCGAGACCCTCGGCGGGGCCACCGCCGTCGCCCGGGACCTGCCCGAGCACATCGCCGGGCCGCTGCTGGAGTCCGCACGCACCGCCTTCGACTCCGGCGTCGTGCTGACCAGCACCATCGGTGCGGTCCTCATGGTGATCGCCGCCGTCCTCGCCCATCGGACCCTGCGTCCGCGCGTCTGAGCCGCCTCGGGCCGCTGTGCCGGGTTGCCGTGCCGGGCCGCCGTGCCGGGCTGCCGTGCCGGGCCGCCGTGCATGATCCCGGATGACCCCCGCGCATCGGCCGGCCGAGTCCTGCTTCGCGGGGGTTCACACGGGAACATCTTCCTTCCCTTCGTGCCGGGCGCGACCGTAGCTTTCCGGGCATGTCCGCGACCACCACGCTGCCCGAGCTCGAACGCACCGCCCCGGTGCGCCACCGTCCTGCGCTCAGCTACGAGCTGTTCCCGGCGCGGTCGGACGTATCCTTCGAGCGGCTCCGCGAGACCATCCGCCACCTCGAGGCCACCGCGCCGGACTACGTCTCCGTGACCAGCCGGGCCGGCCACGGCAATCTCGCACGCGTCCTCGAGGTCACCGAGCACGTCCTCGCCGAGACCGCGCTGCGACCGCTCGTGCATCTCACCTCGATCGGCTCCACCCGGGCCCAGCTGACCACGATCATCCACGCCCTGCTGGACCGTGGGGTGCGCGGCATCCTCGCCCTGCGCGGAGACCAGCCCGAGGGGCACCGGCTCGAGGACGACGAGATCCCCTTCGCCCGCCCGCTGGTCGAGCTGATCCGCGAGATCGAGCGCGAGCGCACCGCCACCCTGGCCGGCGGTCGCGTGAGCATCGGGGTCGCCGCCTACCCTCACCGCCACCCCGAATCGGCCACCACCAGCCACGACACCGAAGTGCTGGTGGCCAAGGAGCGGGCCGGCGCGGACTTCGCGATCACCCAGGTGTTCTTCGACGCCTCCGCCTACTGCCGGCTGCTGGAGCGGGCGCAGACCGCCGGCATCCGTCTGCCCCTCGTGCCCGGCTTCGTCCCCGCCACCAATCCTCGACGTCTCGAGCGCCTGGCCGAGATGAGCGGCGTCGAGGCGCCGCGCGACCTCCTCCACCAGCTGGAGATCGCCTCCGACGACGTCGAGCGACGCCGCATCGGCGTGCGCTTCACCGTCGACCTCGCCCGTCGGGTGCTCGACGCCGGCGCCCCCGGACTGCACCTGTTCACCTTCAACTCCCACGGCGACGCGCTCGACGTGCTCGACCACCTCGACCTGGACCGCTGGTCCACCACCCAAGGAGAGACCCGATGACCGCCCAGACCACCCCGCTTCCCGCCGCGACCCCCGTCGGCTACCCCCGGATCGGCCCGGGCCGTGAGCTGAAGAAGGCCGAGGAGGCCTACTGGGCCGGTCGCATCGACCATGCCGAGTTCGCCCGCCGCACCCGCGAGCTGCGCCGCGCCACCCGTGCCCGCCTCGCCGAGCTCGGCCTCTCCGCCGCGGCCGCCGCACCCGAGTCGTTCTCCCTCTACGACCAGGTGCTCGACGCCGCGCTCGCCGTGGGCCTCGTCCCGGACCGTTTCGCCTCGGTGATCGGGGCCGACGGCACGGTCGACGACGACGGCTACTTCGCGCTCGCCCGCGGCACTGCCGAGCAGCCGCCGCTGGAGATGACCAAGTGGTTCGACACCAACTACCACTACCTGGTCCCCGAGATCGGCCCGGACACCGACCTGCACCTCGCCTCCGCCCGCGTGGTGGACCTCTTCCGCGAATCGCTCGAGGACGGCGCCGGCACCCGCCCCGTGCTGGTCGGCCCCCTGACCTTGCTGCTGCTGGCCAAGGCGCAGGACGGTGCGCCCGAGGGCTTCGACCCGCTCGAGCGCCTCGACGACGTCGTGGGCGTGTATGCGCAGCTGCTCGCGCAGCTCGCCGCCGCCGGAGCGCCCTGGGTGCAGCTGGACGAGCCCGCGCTCGCCGCCGATCAGCGCCTGTCCGCCACCGAGCTGGCCGACGCCCTGCAGCGCTCCGTCGGCCGCCTCGCCGAGGGCGCCGACCGCCCGCAGCTGCTGGTCACCACGCCCTACGGCGGCATCGGGGACCTCCTTCCCGCACTGCTGGCCACCGGCGTCGAAGCGGCGCACATCGACCTCACCCGCGGCGACCTGCCCACCACCGACCAGCTCGCCGGCATCGGCTCCACCCAGCTGGTCGCGGGTCTCGTCGAGGGCCGCTCCGTGTGGCGCACCGAGCTGCCCACGGCCGCCGCGCGCCTGGCCGAGCTGCGCTCACGGGTCGCCGAGGCCGGGGGAGCGGCCGACACGATCTCCGTGTCCACCTCCGTCTCCCTCCAGCACGTCCCGCACACGCTGGAGCTCGAGACCTCGCTGGCCGCGGAGCTCGTGGCCACCCTCGCCTTCGCCGACGAGAAGATCGCGGAGATCGTCACCCTGGCCGGCGGCCAGGTCGAGGCCGGCTCCGTGGACGGTCCTCGGTCCGTGCCGCGCACCTTCGACGGCGTGCGCGTGGACTCCGTGCGGGAGCGCGTCGCGGCGGCCGGACCGGCCGACACCGAGCGCGACGAGTACGCCGTCCGCGCCGAGGCGCAGCGGCGCACCCTCGGCCTGCCGGACCTGCCCACCACCACGATCGGCTCGTTCCCGCAGGTCGGAGAGGTGCGCGCGGCACGTGCAGCGCATCGCCGGGGCACGCTGGACGACGCCGGCTACGAGCAGGCCATGAAGGACGAGATCGCCCGCGTGATCACCCTGCAGGAGGAGATCGGGCTGGACGTCCTCGTCCATGGCGAACCCGAGCGCAACGACATGGTCCAGTACTTCGCCGAGAACCTCGAGGGCTTCGCGACCACCGAGCACGGCTGGGTGCAGTCCTACGGCTCCCGCTGCACCCGCCCCTCGATCCTGTTCGGCGACGTGCACCGCCCCGCCCCCATCACGGTGGGCTGGTCGACCTACGCCCAGTCCCTCACCCCGCACCCCGTCAAGGGCATGCTCACCGGCCCCGTCACCATCCTGGCCTGGTCCTTCGTGCGCGACGACCAGCCCCTCGGCGACACCGCCGCCCAGGTGGGCCTCGCCCTGCGCGACGAGGTCACCGACCTCGAGGCCGCCGGGATCCGCATCGTCCAGGTCGACGAGCCCGCCCTGCGCGAGCTGCTGCCCCTGCGCACGGCCGAGCACGACGACTACCTCGACTGGTCGGTGCGCTCCTTCCGCCTGGCCACCTCCGGGGTCGAGGCGGCCACGCAGATCCACACCCACCTCTGCTACAGCGAGTTCAACGTGGTGGTCGGCGCGATCGACGCCCTGAACGCCGACGTCACCTCGATCGAGTCGGCCCGCTCCCGCGGCGAGATCCTCGAGGCGATCGACCCCGGTGCCTTCCCCCGCGGCATCGGCCCGGGCGTCTGGGACATCCACTCCCCGCGCGTGCCCGGCGCCGAGGAGATCGCCGACCAGCTGCGCCGCGCCCGCGCGGCCGTGGGCCCGGAGCGGCTGTGGGTGAACCCCGACTGCGGCCTGAAGACCCGCGGCTACGCCGAGACCGAGGCCAGCCTGCGCCACCTCGTCCAGGCCACCCGCGAGGTGCGCGCCGAGGTCGAAGCCCCAGCCGCCCTCTGACACCCGACACCAGGCGCCTGCCTCCCGACGCCCGACGCGGCACGACCCGACGCAGCACGACCCGACGCGGCACGGCCTCACGCGGCACGGCCTCGCGCAGCAAACCGGCCCTCCGACGCCTGCCGCCCGACGCGGCACGGCCTCACGCGACAAATGTGAGCTGTGGACCTATCCAGCCCGAGCGGATAGGTCCACAGCTCACATTTGCTCCCGGCCTGGCCTGGCCCGGCCTGGCCCGGCCCGGCCTGTGGCGAGGCAGAGAGGGCGCGGCGAGCTGCCCCGGTTCTTGGGCACCAGCACCGTGTCCACCAGCACCGTCTCCACGAGCACCGTGTCCACGAGCACCGCGTCATGGCAGGCTGGACCCATGAACCTCCCCGCCGACAGCCACGTGCACAGCGAGTTCTCCTGGGACACGGGCGGCCCCGACTCCGATGCTCGCGGCACCATGGACGCCACCTGCGCTCGCGCCGTGCGCATCGGCCTGCCTGCCCTGTTCTTCACCGAGCACCTCGACCTCGAGGACGCCTGGTTCAGCGATTCCGAGGACTTCGGCGCACACGAGGCCCATCTGCTCGGGGACGACGGGATCGTCACTGTCCCGCGCTTCGACGTGGACGGCTACTTCGAGAGCATCGAGCGCTGCCGTGCGGCCTACCCGCAGCTGCGCATCGGTACGGGCCTCGAGTTCGGCCAGCCCCACCTGCGCGTCGGGGCTGCTCGCCGGCAGCTCGACCTTTCGCGCTTCGACCGGATCATCGGCTCTCTGCACACCCTCGAGTTCGAGGGCCGTCGGGCCGAGCCGAACACCCTGTTCCGCCGACTTCCGGCCGACGAGGTGGTCCGCCGCTACCTCGCCGAGATCCCGGCCCTGGTGGCGGGTGACGAGCCTTTCGAGGTCGTGACCCACCTCGACTACGCCCTGCGGTATTGGCCGGAGGAGGCCCGCGGCCCCCTCGACCCCCGGGATGTCGAGGAGGAGTTCCGGGCGGCGATGCGTGCGATCGCCGAGAGCGGACGGGCGCTCGAGATGAACACGCGCCGACTGTGGCCCTGGATGCCGCAGTGGTGGAGCGAGGAGGGCGGGCGCGCGATCAGCTTCGGCAGCGACTCGCATGCTCCGCACAGCCTCGCCCACGGTTTCCCCGAGGCCGTCGCCATGGTCGAGAGCGTCGGGTTCCGGGCTGGCTCGGATCCTCGGGACCTCTGGACGCGCTGAGGCTCACCGCCCCACGCCTCAGGCTTCGCGCCGTTCGCAGCGTTCGCGCCGTTCGCGCCGCCCGCTCCCGCACCTGTTCGTCCCCCGCTGCCAGCCCTGCCAGCTGTCCCGCCGTCAGCGCTGCCACAGCGAGGGTGAGGAGCGCGTCCCATCGGGCGGTGACCCCTTGGCCTTCTGGTCGTCTGTCGATAACCTGAGAGCGGCGTGGGGGCCATCCGGATAAAACCTGAGTACGAGAGTGCGACGGGTGCTGCCGACGGGCCAGCTCTGGGGACCACGTCGATTCGAGACATTCGACGACCCGGAGGGGAAGCACATGACTGTGCCTGGTGAGGAGCAGGGTCCGCAGGATCCGCCGCAGCACGACGGAGGCGCAGGGCAGTCGCCGCAGTATCCACCGTCGACTCCGCCGGAACAGGCTCCGCAGAATGCGTCGGCGCCGTATGAGTCACCCGCCCCTTATGGATCGCCCGTACCCTATGGGTCACCCGCACCCTACGGCTCGTCGGCACCCTATGGGTCTCCGGCTCCGCAACAGGCCTCGCCCGCCCCTTATGGATCGCCGGCACCCTACGGATCGTCGGCTCCGCAACAGGCTTCGCCGGCGCCCTACGGCTCGTCGGCCTGGGCGGGGTCGCCCGCCCCGCAGGGCGCCGCCGGCCCCACCTCCGCCGAGCACACCGCCCCCGCCGCGCCAGCCCCCGGCATGACGCCCGAGGAGATCACCCGGAAGCTCGGCGAGGTCGGCCTGGTCAATCCGCTGCAGTCCCTGGCCGTGGGCGCCATCGCATACGCCGGGGCGTTCCTGATGGCAATCGTCGCCGTGGTGCTGTCGGTGGTCGCCATCGTCGTCACCGGCCTGGGCAACCCGGTGGATTCGGCGCTGGAGTCCGTGGACATGGACCAGGCCGAGGCGGGGAGCGGCGTCGCCTCCCTGCTGCGCCTGCCCTTCCAGCTCGTCGCCATGGCGACCTTCGGGTCCTTCGACGTCGACGGCACCATCGAGGGCGTGAGCTTCGGAGCGGGTCTCCGCATCCTCCCGTTCGGGATCACCCTGGTCATGGTGCTGCTGGCCTTCTACGGCGGGCGCTTCGTGCAGAAGCGCCAGCGGGCCGGTCTCCTCGGCATCTGGACCACGTCGGTCCTCACCGGCTTCGGGGTGGCGCTGTTCACCGCGCTCTCCGCCTTCATCCTCGCCGAGCGCGTCCCGGCCGAGGCGGGTGCCTCGATCAGTCTGCACGCAGCCGGATTCGACACCTTCTTCGGCGCCTTCGCCCTGATCACCCTGTCGCTCGCCCTCGGTCGGCTCACCGTGCGCGCGCGCCGGAGCTGGTGGCCGCTGGTCGCGGACCTCCCGGCCGCCTTCAAGCTCGCCGTCTCCCACGCCCTGATCGTCACCGTGCTCGGCCTGTGCGGGGTGACCATCGTCAGCACCATCCAGGCACTGATCGACGGCGAGACGCCTCCGATGATCTACGTGCTCCTGCTGCTGCCGCTGATCGGTGGCCATGTCCTGTCGTTCGTCACGGGTCTGGACATGCTGTCCGCGGCCACCGCGAACATCGACGGTGCGGGCGCGTTGAGCTACCTCATGGACGGGATGAACGGGACGGAACGGGCGACGATGTTCTCCCTGCCCTGGTACACCTGGCTCGGCGGGCTGCTCCTCGGCGGCCTCGCGCTGCTGCTCGCCTCCCTGCTCTGGCAGCATCAGCGCCGGATCGTCCCGCATCACGTCGTCTCGCTCGGAGTCTCGTGGATCGCGCTGCCCGCCGCGTACTTCCTCGGCGGTCTCGTGCTGCTGGTGCTCTCGCAGGCGTCCGTCGCGGCCCGGCTCTCCGGTGGGGGCTTCTTCTTCGGCGACATGCGGATCGGGGCCTCCGTGGGCCTGGCCGCGTGGACGCCGCTCCTGGCGATGATGGCCGGCGTGATCGTCGAGCTGCTGAGCCGCTTCGTCGCCCCGTTCCTCACCCCGTTCCTGCCGTCCGCGGCACTGTCCTGGTTCCGCAGGCCGCTGGCTCCCGCCGCCGCGGGCGTGACCTCGGGTGCCGTCGGCGCGGCGGGCGCCTCTTCGGCAGCCGGTCCGGCCGGCTCCGGGCCTCTCACGTACTCCGCACCTCTCGCAGGGGCCGCACCCGACGGCGGTTTCTCTCTCGCGCCCTCGGCGCAGGGGATCCCGACGGATATCAACGCCGACGGCGTCGTCGAGGCCGGAACCGTCTCCGCCCAGCATGCCGGGCAGGCTCAGGCGCACGAGGCCGTGCCGACGTCGGCCGACGGAACCGCTGCCGCCGGGCGCTATGCCACGGTGCCGATCGGAGCCACCGCCGGGGCACTTTCCTTCGCGGGTGCTGCGGGTGCTGCGGGTGCTGCGGGTGCTGCTGGTGCCGCTGGTGCCGGTGGTGCCGGTGGCGCTGCAGGGGCCGACGGTTCGACCGCCGAGCCCGGCGCCGCCGGGAACTCCACCGGGAAGATCACCGCGGCCGCCGCGTCGCTGTCCCCGAGGACTCGGAAGCTGGTCCTCGCCGGGGCGGTCGTCGTCGGCGCCGGGATCGTGCTGGTCATCGGCCTGATCGTCACCTTCGTGGTCCTCTCGAACACCGTGTTCTCCCCGGAGAAGCGCGTGGAGGCCTACCTCGGCGCCGTCCAGGCGGGCGACGCCGAGCAGGCGCTCGAGATCGCTGCGCCGAACGTGCCCACCGCGCAGCAGGCGCTGCTCACCAACGACATCGCGGGCGCTGCGGAGAACCGCATCAGCGACTTCGAGATCGTCGGCTCCGAGGAGAGCGGCTCGAAGAGCGCGACCGTCACCGCGAAGGTCACCCAGGACGGCGTGACCACCACGCGCACCTACCGGGTCGACCGCAGCGGACGCACCGCGGTGGTGTTCCCGGACTGGACCATGGCCGAGACCGAGTACGCCACGCTCGCCTTGGTGATCCCGGACGGGGCGGCCACCCTCCTGGTCAACGGCCAGGAGGTCGCGGTCTCCGATCTCGACACCTCCGAGGGCTACTACGCACCGGCGGCCGTGCTGCCCGGGCAGTACACGGTGACGCTGCCGGAGTCCTCCGAGCTCGTCGCCGCCGTCGAGAGCGTCGCCTACGTCTCGGCCGATCCGGACGACTGGTACGAGCTGTACGCCGCCCCGGGCTACAGCCTCTCCGAGTCCGGCATGGAGGAGGTCCAGACCCAGGTCGACGCGCTGCTCGACGAGTGCGCGACGAGCACCGAGGAGAGCCCCGACGGCTGCCCCTTCCGCGCCTACGCCTACGGCGTCGTGGAGGACAGCGGCTCCTGGACGATCGACTCCTATCCCACGGTGGAGGTCGAGGAGAGCGACGAGGGCTGGTACTTCGGCTCGTCCTCGTCCGCCGGCGCGGCCACGTACTCCTACCAGAAGGAGGGCTGGGGGTCCGACGACGAGCCCACCGACGAGACCGACGAATCCTCGTTCTCGGTCTCGGGCACCGTGACCGTCGGCGAGGACGGCACAGTGGCCGTGGAGTTCGACGACGGCTGGTGGTGACCCGGCCTGACCGGGCCCGAGCGGCCATGTCCCCGCCGGGTCGCTCGGACCCGGCGGGGCTGCCGAGCGGGTCTGCTCAGACCGGCACGACGAGCGGGCGGCCGGTGACCGGGTGCGCGAGGACGGCGACCTTCTGCCGGTAGACGTCCTCGATCCGCTCCGGGGTCAGCACCGACTCGGGCGCGCCGAGCGCGGCGAGCCGTCCTGCCGAGAACATCGCCACCCGGTCGCAGAAGCGGGCCGCGAGCGACAGGTCGTGCAGCACCACCAGCACGCAGCGCCCCTCGTCGGCCAGCTCGCGGGCCCGCTGCATGAGCAGCTCCTGGTGCCGCAGGTCCAGCGGCGCCGTCGGCTCGTCGAGCAGCACGATGGCGGCGCTCTGGGTGAGGGTGCGGGCGAAGACCGTGCGGGCCAGCTCGCCGCCGGACAGCGTGGTCACGTCGCGCTCGGCGAGGTCCGCGATCTCCGCATCGACCAGGGCCGCGGCGACGATCTCGTCGTCCTCGTCGGAGGCGTCGTGCGGAGCGCGGCCCATCTCCACCAGTTCGCGCACGGTGAAGGAGAAGGCCTGGCCGTGCTGCTGGGTCATCACCGAGCGCTCGCGGGCCAGGGCCTTCGCCGTCCACCGATGCGGTGCGATGCCGGCCAGGGTGACCTCTCCCGTGGTGGGCACGAGGTCCCCGGCCAGCAGCGCCAGCATGGTGGACTTCCCGGCCCCGTTCGGACCGACCATCGCCACCAGTTCTCCGGGGGAGGCGGTGAAGGAGACGTCCTCGAGCAGTCGGGCGCCGTCGATCGTGAACCCTGCGCCGTGCGCCTCGAGGCAGGGGGTGGGCGAGGGCCGGGGATCCGACGGCGGACCGTCCTGGGGCGCGGGGCCGTGCTGACGCGCGCTCACAGCTGCACCGCCCGGGACCGCATCACCAGGGCGAGGAAGAACGGCGCGCCCATGAGCGCCGTGAAGAGGCCGATGGGCACCTCCGCCGGGGGAGCGACCACCCGCGAGAGGGTGTCGGCCACGACGATCAGCAGCGCCCCGAGCACTGCGGAGACGGGCAGCAGGGCGCGATGGCCCGGCCCGCACAGCAGGCGCACGATGTGCGGGACCACGAGGCCGATGAACCCGATCGTGCCGGTGAAGGCGACGGTCGCGCCGGTGAGCAGCGCGGTGATCACGATGACCAGGCGCCGGGTGGAGTTGACGTCCAGTCCCAGGTGCTTGGCCTGGCGCTCGCCGAGGGTCAGCAGGTCCAGCCGCCGTGCGAGGCTCATCAGCAGTCCCAGCCCGAGCAGAACCGGGAGGGTCACGATCGCCAGGCGCAGCCAGCTGATCGAGCCCAGCGAGCCCATCTGCCAGAACACGACGGACTCGAGCTCGTCGTCGTCGGCCGCGAAGGTGAAGAACCCGGTCGCGGCGCTGAACGCGGCGCCGACGGCGATGCCGACCAGCAGCAGGCGCGCGGTGCCGGTCCCCGCCGACGGGCGGGCGAGCGCGTAGATCAGGGCGGTGGCGAGCAGGCCGCCGACGAAGGCGGAGGCCGGCACCACCCACGCCACCAGGGCACCGGTGATCGGGGGCAGCATCACGATCGCTCCCACGGCACCGGTCGAGGCGCCGGCGCTCACGCCGATGATGCCGGGATCGGCCAGCGGGTTCCGGAACAGGCTCTGCAGGGCCGCACCGGAGACGGCGAGGGCGGCGCCGGTGAGCGCGCCGAACAGGACCCGCGGCATCCGCAGGTCCATCACCACGGTCGTCTCGAGCGGCCCGGCGCCGGGGCCGAGGCCGAGGATCTCGTGACCGGCGACCGCGAGCACGGTGCGCGGGGTCAGCTCGATCGGTCCGGAGCCGATGGCCACCACGATCGCGATCGCCAGCACGACGGCCACCACCGGCAGCGCCGCGCCCAGCGGGACGCGGCGTGTGCGCTCGGTGAGCGCTCGCTTCACGCCGCGAGGTCCGCCAGTGCGGCCGCGAGCGCCACGGCGCCCGCGCCGACCGCGGAGCCGGAGACCTTGATCTGCTCGCTGGGCATGAGCACGAAGCTGTTCGCCTGGCCGGCCGGGGTCTGCGCGAGGGTCGGGAAGGCCTCCAGGAACCCCTCGAAGCCGCCCCACTCCTCGAGGTCGCCGGTGCCGGTGATGATGACGTCCGGGGCGAGGTCCAGCAGGCCCTCGTCGCTGAACTCGACGGAGTAGCCGCGCAGCCCTGCCTCGACCCCGCAGTTCACGGCGCCCACGGCCTCGAGGATGTCCGCGGCGGCGGTGCCGGTTCCCACCACGGCGTTCGCGCCGCCCGCACCGGAGGAGGTCACCACCAGCACCCGCAGCGCCTTGGCGCCGTCACCGGCGGAGTCGGAGGCCTCGGCCAGCTGCGCCTCGACCGCGGCGGCCAGCTCCTCGCCGGCCTCGGGGTCCCCGATGAGCTCGCCGATGCTGCGGATCTTGTCCACCACCGCCTGCTGGTCGTCGACCACTGCGGCGGAGAGCCCCGCCGAGCGGAACTGTTCGGCGACGTCCCCGTGACGCTTGACGTTGTTGCCGATGAAGCAGGTGCCGTCCACCGAGAGCAGGCCCTCGGTGCCGGTCTGCTGGGAGAACTCGTACTGCTCGGGAGCGTCCAGAGCGGCCTGGGCCACGGAGTTGGTGGGGGCGGCGTAGATCAGGTCGGCGAGGCCCAGGGCGGCCATCATGTCGGCCACGTCCTCGCCGCCGACGATGGTGCGGGAGAGATCCTCGATGGTGACCTCGGTGCCGGTTCCGTCGGTCACGGTGACCGGGAGCGACGGGGAGGCGTCGGCGGTGGGGACGTCGGTGCCCTCCACCCAGGTCCAGCCGTCGGGCAGGTCCGCGGGAGCGCCCGGCGCGGCCGCGCCGCCGCCCGCATCGGAGGCGCCGGAGCTCTGCTCGCTCGCGGAGGAGCTGCATGCCGCGAGGGAGGCGAGGGCGGCCAGGGCCGGGACGGTGGTGACGAGGCGACGACGGGAGAGGTGCACGGGGGTCCTTGTGCTCGGGCATGCCGGAGACCGATGAGGCGACGGCACGCGAAGGCTGATGCAGGGGAGACCTTGGAGGTTAGGCAAGGCTGGCCTCACTGTAAACGTGTCACCGTGATGAGAGTCGCGCACCACCGTCGAGCATGGCGCACGTCACCCTCCCAGGCGCATCCAGGCGTCACCGCGCACGCGCAGCCCCAGGGTCACCGCGCGGGCGATGAGGAAGATCAGCGTGCACGCCACCCACAGTGCGGCCAGCGCCCACGGCCCCTGCCAGCCGGAGACGTACACGAGCGCCGCGAAAGGCAGGGTGACCGCGGCATTGAGCACGCCCACCCTGGCGAGGTACGGGGCGTCGCCGGCGCCCATCAGCACCCCGTCCAGCACGAACACGTATCCGGCCACCGGCTGGGCGACCATGAGCACCCACAGCGCCGCACGCAGGTTCTCCTGCACGGCGACGTCCGGGGTGAACAGGCCCGGGATCACGTAGCTGGCGGCGAGCAGCAGGACGCCGGTGACCACGCCGCCGCCCACGCCCCACAGCATCAGCCGACGGGTCACGGCGCGCACGGCGACGGCGTCGGCCGCACCCAGGAACCGCCCGGTGAGCGCCTGCCCGGCGATCGCGAGGGCGTCCAGCGCGAGGGAGAGCAGGGTGAAGACGGTCAGCGCGATCTGATGCGCGCCCAGCTGCACGTCCCCGAGCCGGGTGGCCACGAGCGTGCCGGCCAGCAGCACCACCCGCAGGGAGATCGTGCGCACGAACATCGGCACCGACTCGCGGCCCGCGGAGGCCACCTGCCCCAGGTGCGGGCGCAACGGCACATCGTGGTGGCGGGCCGCCCGCGCCACCAGCACGAGCAGCACGATCGCCATGCCCCACTGGGCGATGACCGTGCCGATCGCGCTGCCGGCGATCCCCAGGTCCAGTCCGAAGATCAGCAGCCAGTTCAACGGGATGTTCACCACCGCGCCGGAGACCGCGACCACGAGCGGCAGCCGTGCGTTCTGCAGGCCGCGCAGCAGCCCGGTCGCGGACTGCACGGTGAGCATGGCCGGCACGCCCAGCGCGCTGAGCCGCAGGTAGGTGACGGCTTCGGAGAGGACCTCGGCCGACGGGCCGAACAGGGACAGGATCCAGGCCCCGCCCAGCAGCAGCACCAGCACGGCGCCCGCGCCGATCATCAGCGCCAGCCAGCAGGCGTCGACCCCGCGGGCGATCGCCTCGCGGCGCCGGCCCGCCCCGAACGCCCGAGCGACCGAGGCCGTCGTGGAATAGGCGAGGAACACCGACAGCCCGATGACGGTGGTGAGGATCGCGGAGGCCAGGCCCAGCCCGGCCAGCGAGACGGTGCTCACGCGGGCGATGAAGGCGGAGTCCGCCATGAGGAAGAGCGGTTCGGCGATCAGGGCGCCGAGGCTCGGGACCGCCAGGCTGAGGATGTCGCGGTCCACTGCCCGGCGCGCGGCAGCGGGGGAGACGGGCGGTGGAGCGGAGGCGGAGACGGGCACGGACCCATTGTCGGCCCCGTCGGCGCACACGTGTCGACCGGGAGCCTCGTGCCGGGCTCGTCCGTGGTGGCGGGCGCCACTGCGCACAGCGTGCAACGAGCCGTCCGCCGGTGGGCTCCCCGCCAGAGAGCACCTGGCTGTCGGGTATTTCCCAGGCCGGGGGACGAATCTCCTACGGAGGTCGTATATCTCGATACGGGCTCGTATGGAACAGTGCGTCGGAGGGCTCGGTGCCGTGCCCTCGGACGCGGGATGTCGCCGTGTCGACCCCGCCCGCAGCATCTCCCGAGGAGCAGGATGAACCGCCTTGCCCGTCTGAGCCTGAACAACAGGTCCTTCATCGCCCTGGTGTGCATCGCCGTGTCGATCATCGGCGCCTTCGCGATGACGACGATGCGCCAGGAGCTCATCCCCTCGGTCTCGCTGCCGCAGGTGCAGGTGATGACCAGCTCGCCCGGTTCCTCCTCGGAGCAGGTCCAGGAGCGGATCAGCCGTCCCGTCGAGCAGGCCGTCAGCGGGCTCGAGAACGTCGAGAGCACCTCCTCGACCTCGCAGGCCGGCGTCTCCATCGTCACGGTCGAGCTCACCTACGGCACCGACACGGCACGCTCCTCGAACCAGATCGAAGCGGCCCTCAGCGGCATCTCCGACGACCTCCCCGAGGACGCGGACCCCGACGTCATGGCCGGCGGCACGAGCGACCTCCCGGCCGTCGTGCTCTCGGTCTCCTCCGACCTGGAGCCCTCCGAGCTCGGCGCCCGCCTGGACTCCGTGGTCACGCCCGACCTCGAGCGCGTGGACGGCGTCTCGTCCGTCGCCGTGATCGGCGCCCCCGAGGAGATCGTGCAGATCACCCCGGACGAGGCGAAGCTCGCCGAGAACGGCCTGACCGAGGACGACATCTCCACCGCGCTGGACGCCAACGGGCTCTCCCTGCCCGGCGGCTCCGTGACCGACGGCGACCGCACCATGGACGTCGTGCTCGGCCAGTCCATCGACAGCCTCGAGAGCCTCGAGGGCATCATGCTGATGCCCCAGGAGGGTGATGCGGCCGACGGGCAGCAGGCGGGCCAGCAGCCCTCCCCGGTCGCCCTCTCCGACGTCGCGACCGTCGAGCGCACCACCGAGGACCCCACCTCGATCTCCCGCACCGACGGCCGCGAATCGCTCGTGGTCATGGTGACCGCCACCGCCGACGGCAACGTCGTGGACATCTCCGACGGCGTCGACGACGTCCTGGCGGACACCCTCCCCGGCGTCGGCGGGAACGCCGAGAGCGCGATCGTCTTCGACCAGGCGCCCTTCATCCAGGAGTCGATCCTCGCGCTCGCCGAGGAGGGCCTGCTGGGCCTGGTCTTCGCCGTCGGCGTGATCCTGCTGTTCCTGCGCCGCGTGCGGCCCACGGTCGTCACCGCGATCTCGATCCCGACCTCGCTGCTGATCGCCTTCATCGGCATGCTGGTCACCGGGTACACGCTGAACATGCTGACCCTCGCGGCGCTGACGATCTCCATCGGCCGCGTGGTCGACGACTCGATCGTGGTGATCGAGAACATCATGCGCCACCTCGCCTACGGCAAGACCCGCATGCGCGCCATCCTCGACGCCGTCGGCGAGGTGGCCGGAGCGATCACCGCCTCGACCCTCGCGACCGTGGTGGTGTTCCTGCCGATCGCGATCGTCTCCGGCATGGCCGGCGAGCTGTTCCGACCGTTCGCCCTGACCGTCGGCATCGCGATGCTCAGCTCGCTGCTGGTCGCGCTGACGATCGTGCCCGTGCTCGCCTACTGGTTCCTGCGCGCCCCGAAGAGCCAGGGGGTCGTGGACCCCGACGACGCCGAGCAGGTCGCCCGGATCCGTGCGGAGGCCGAGGCGACGGAGGAGCGCTCCTGGCTGCACCGCCTCTACGCGCCGCTGCTGCACCTGGTCACCGATTCGCTGCCGCGCCGCCTGATCACCGTCGGCGCCGCGATCCTCGTCCTGGTGGGCACCGCCTTCCTGTACCCGCTGGTGAACGTCAACTTCCTCGGCGACACCGGGCAGAACATCGCCTCGCTCACCCAATCGCTGCCGGCCGGCACCAGCCTCCAGCAGTCCGCCGACAAGGCGGAGGAGAGCGAGAAGGCCCTCATGGATCTCGAGGGCGTCGAGACCGTGCAGACCACCATCGGCGGCGGCCAGTTCGGCATGGGCGGAGGCGGAGCCTCGAACGAGGTCAGCTTCTCGATCACCACCGACCCCGACGTCGACCAGACCGCCCTCCAGGACGACATGGTCGCCGCGCTCGAGGAGATCCCGGACGCCGGCACCATCGAGGCGGCCGACGTCGCCTCGCCGACGGGCTCCAGCTCGATCGACATCCTCATCACCGGCCCCACCGCCGAGGACCGCCAGGCGGCGAACGACGCGATCCTCGCGGAGCTCGACCCGGTGCCGGACGGCGCCACCGAGGTCACCAGCGACCTGCAGGCCGATCAGCCCACCGCGGTCGTCACCGTCGACCGCGAGAAGGCGGCCGCGCTCGGGCTCACCGAGGAGGCCGTGATCGGCATGGTCGCCGGGCAGATGTACCCCGGCGCGATCGGCACGGTCACCCTGGGTGACTCCGAGCTCGACATCTACGTCGAGAAGGGCGAGGGCATCGATACCTTCGACCAGCTCAAGGGCATCGAGCTCGCCGGCGGCATCCCGCTGACCGACGTCGCCTCCATTGACGAGGTGGCCTCGCGCCCCTCGATCGCTACCCAGGACGGCCTGGAGACGGTCACCGTCTCCATCGCGCCGGACGGCGACGACCTGGGCCCCGCGACCGAGGCCGCGAACGCCGCGATCGAGGACGCGGACCTGCCCGAGGGCGTCGAGGCGACCGTGGGCGGCACCGCCGCGGACATCGACGAGACCTTCGGCCAGCTCGGCATCGCGATGCTCGCCGCGATCCTGCTGGTGTACGTGCTGCTGGTGTGGATCTTCAAGTCCCTCGTCCAGCCGCTGATCCTGCTGGTGTCGATCCCGTTCGCGGCGACCGGCGCGCTGGGCCTGCTGATCATCACGGGCGTGCCGCTGGGCCTGCCCTCGATGATCGGTCTGCTCATGCTGGTGGGCATCGTGGTCACCAACGCGATCGTGCTGATCGACCTGGTCAACCAGTACCGACGCCACGGGATGGGCCTGGACGAGGCCATCCATGCGGGCGCCGCCAAGCGTCTGCGGCCGATCCTCATGACCGCCGCCGCGACGATCTTCGCGCTGCTCCCGATGGCCCTGGGCATCACCGGCAACGGCGGGTTCATCGCCCAGCCGCTGGCCGTCGTGGTCATCGGTGGCCTGATCTCCTCGACGCTGCTGACCCTGCTCATCGTGCCGGTGCTCTACCGCATCGCCGAGGGTCCGGGGGAGCGGCGCCGGCTGCGCCACGAGGCCCGTGATGCCGAGCTGCGCGACGCCCGGGAGAAGGCCGCCGCGCAGAAGCGTGAGGCGAGCCGCGCCGAGCAGGAGCGCCAGCAGCGAGCTGCGGAGGAGCAGAGCCGTCGCGCTGCGACCCCGGCCGGCACGTCGCTGACCCGCTCGTCGTCGGCGTCGTCGCCGTCGACCACCTCGCGGCCGGCCCCCGGTGCGGGTGAGCAGGCAGGGCGTGGCCGCGGCGGATCCCTCAAGGAGCGCGGAGGCATCGTCGGCATCATCCGCCGACGGTTCGGTCGGGGCTGACCCTCCCCGTCCCCGCCTGCACGTCTTGACGACCACGTCCTCACCCGAGGGCGTGGCCGTCCGCGTCGGGGACAGACGCCATGGCGCGCTGCACGCCCCACGATCCGTCACCCGCCGTTCACCCACACCTCGTATGGTTCATCGATGCCCCTGCTCAGAACCCGTGACGGTGTGACCAGCGCCGCGACGCGCAGCTGGACCGTGCGCACGCGCGTGCTGACCACGATGCTCGCCTTCATGGTCGGCGGCCTCGCCCTCACCGGCGTGCTCACCTATGCCGCGCAGTTCCGACTGCTGGACGAGCGGGTCGAGGCGGAGCTAGACCAGGAGTACCGCGAGCTGGACCTGATCGCGCAGGAGGTGGGCGACGACGGCCGCCGGATGCACACCACGGTCGATGCCGTGCTGAAGGCGGCCACCGGTTCCGCGGCGCCCTCGGACAACGAATCCGTCGTGGCGCTCGTGGACGGCGCCCCCGCCCACAAACCGGTCACCCAGGACTTCGAGCTGGTCCCGGACGATTCCGCGACCTCCCGTCAGGTGCTCTCGCAGATCACCGCCGCCCACGAGCCCGGGCGCACGGTGACCACCACGATGACCGTGGATGATCGGGAGCTGCGAGTGCTCGTCGCCTCCGTGTCCGTCGCCGGCGACGACACCGAGGGCATCTTCGTGGTCGCGAACGACATCGGCGTGCAGAAGGCCGACCTGTGGCAGTCCGTCCTCACCTTCGCGGCGCTCTCGGTCGTCACGCTCCTCGTCGCCGGCTGGGTGGGCTACGTGGTCACCGGGCGACTGCTCAGGCCGCTGGGCTCCCTGCGCTCGGCGACCGAGCAGATCACGGTCGACGACCTCGAGCACCGCATCGTCGTCCCCGACGGGAGGGACGACATCGCCGCGCTCGCACGGAACTTCAACCGTATGCTGGAGCGCATCCAGGCCGGTTTTGCCGAGCAGCGCCGATTCATGAGCGACGTCGGCCATGAGCTGCGCACCCCGCTGACGATCGTGCGCGGCACCTTGGAGACCACCGACGTCGAGGACCCGGCCGACGTGCGCGAGGCGCACCACATCGCGATGGATGAGCTGGACCGCATGGGCCGCGTCGTCGAGGACCTCTCCGAGCTGGCGGCCTCCAAGCGGCCGGACTACGTGAAGCTCCGCCCGGTGGACCTGGCGGAGTTCACCCGCTCCGCCTTCGCGCGCATCGCGCACATCGCCGAGCGGGACTGGGTGCTGACGCGCACGGTCGACGTGGTCGCCGACGCCGACGAGCAGCGTCTGACGCAGGCCGTCGTGCAGCTGGCCGCCAACGCGGTGCGCTACAGCGGCGAGGGCAGCCGGGTGCTGTTCGGCGTGGACCAGGTGCTGGGTCCGGACGGCCCCGAGATCCATGTGAGCATGCAGGACGAGGGGGTCGGCATCGCCCCGGACGACCAGCTGCGCATCTTCGAGCGCTTCACCCGTGTGGAGGGGGCGCGCGGATCGGGCTCCGGCCTGGGCCTGCCGATCGTGCTGGCGATCGCCGAGGGGCACGGGGGCGTGGTGCGGCTGCTGTCCCGGCCCGGGCGCGGCTCGACCTTCACCCTCGTGATCCCGCAGGTCGCGGCATCCCACCTGCCGGGACCTGCCACGGACGACGACCCCGCGGACGGCGGACATCCCGTCGGCCGCACCATTTCGACGACGACGAAGGGGAGCAGCACATGAGGATCCTGATCGCCGAGGACGAGGCGCGGATCGCGCGGTTCGTCGAGCGGGGCCTGAAGGCCAACGGCTACGCCTCGACCGTGGTCGAGGACGGCATCAGCGCGCTCGATCTCGCCTCCAGCGGTGACTTCGACCTGCTGATCCTCGACGTGGGGCTGCCTCGCATGGACGGCTTCCAGGTGCTCAAGGCGCTGCGCGCGATGGACGTGCAGATCCCGATCCTCATGGTCACCGCGCGCACGGGCGTCGACGACACCGTGCAGGGGCTCGAGGGCGGCGCGAACGACTACATCGCCAAGCCGTTCCGCTTCGAGGAGCTGCTGGCCCGGGTGAAGCTGCGCGCCCGGGAGGCGACCAACGGGGCGGGCTCGGTGGATTCGGACGTGCGCGAGCTCGGCGACCTGCGTCTGGACCTGCGCACCCGCATCGCGACGTTCCGTACGGACGATGCGGGGGAGGGGGCCGGTTCGCCCGGCGCCGAGCGATCCGTGGAGCTGTCCTCCCGCGAGTTCACGATGGCGCGGGTGTTCCTCGAGAACCCGAACCAGGTGCTCACGCGCGACCTGCTGCTGTCGAAGGTGTGGGGCTACGACTACGACGGGGCGTCGAACGTGGTCGACGTGTACATCGGCTACCTGCGTGGCAAGATCGGCGCCCGACGCCTGGTCACGGTGCGCGGCGCCGGATACAAGATGGTCGATCCCTCTGCCGGGGCCGGGCCCCGTGCCTGATGAGAGACCTCTCATGACGACTTCACCGCCGTCTCACCCCCACGGCGCAGGATGCCTGCCATGAGAACGCTCCGGACCGCAGGGATCATCCTGGCCGTCGCCCTCGCGGCGATCGGCCTCGCGGTGGTGCCCTCGCTCGAGGAGGCCCCGTCGGCCCGGCCCGGAATCGTCGTCGGGGCACAGCTCGGGGCGTCCGACGGGGGCGGCGACGTGGACGGCGACGGCGCCGTGCTGCCCGGCGACGTCCCGGAATCCCTCGACGCGTCCGGAGCGGTCACGCTCCCGCGGTCCGACGATGCCGACGGATCGGCCGGCGGCACGCACCCCGATGGGGATCCGGGCGCGATGGAGTACGAGCCGTCCCCGCAGCCGACCGCTGCTCCGGACCGCTCAGCGGGATCGTCCGGCGCCGACGAGTCGCGGGGCAGCTCGTCCTCCACCTCCGGCGCCGACGGATCCTCGTCCCGGACAGCTCCCGCGGCTCCGACGAAGCCCGCCGCCCCGACGAAGCCCGCCGCCCCGGCACCCCCCGCGGAGACCTGCGAGTGGGACGACGACGGCTGGGAGTGCGACGAGGACGAAGCGGATGAGGACGAAGCAGATGAGGACGAGGACGACGAGGACGACGACTGACGTTCTCGGCTGACGTTCCCGACTGACGTTCTCTGCGGGGCCCGCATCGCGCCAGGACCTGTGCTGCGTGCCAGGTCAGTGGCCAGTCACGGTGCCGTCGGCGCCGCCGGCGCCGCAGGTGCCGTCGGTGGAGTCGGCGTCATCGCGGCGAGCACGTCGAGCAGCGCGGCGGTGGTCGCCTCCGGGGCATCGAGCGTGACCACGTGGCCGGCCCCCGGGATCGCGTGCTCCTCCACGCCCTCGGCCCGCGCCCACCGCGGCATGGCGGTGGCGATGTTGCCCGTGGCGTCCTCCTCCCCGCGGATTAGCCCCAGGGGCACCGGGGTGCAATAGCCGGGATCCGGGTCGACGAGGGAGACCGTCGCACGCCAGACGTCGAGGAAGCGCCGCGTGGGCATCGCGGCGAACACCGCCTCGGTCGCGGCGATCGCCGCCGGCGTGACGGCGGAGGCTTTCGCCATCAGCCGGGGCAGCCGCGACGCCGGGATCAGGGCGAGGAGCGGCGCGGCCAGCGGCAGCACGACGCTCTCGAACCGGGTCAGTGGCCCCGCGTTCCACGTCGCGTCGAGCACCACCAGCCCCGCAGCCCGCGCCGGATGCTCGCGCACGAACGCCTGGGAGAGCCCGCCGCCCAGCGAATGCCCCACCAGTACGGGTGACCCGATGCGCAGCTCGTCCAGCAGCGCCTCGAGATCGGCGAGGGCGTCGGCCGCCGTGAACTGGACGGGACGGGCCAGCAGCGAGTCGCCGTGGCCGCGCAGGTCCCAGGTGATGACCCGGTACCCGGCACGGATCAGGGGCGGGACCTGCGGGTCGAAGGCATTGTGGTCCATCCCGGCGCCATGGCTGAGGACCACCGGCGGGCCGTCGCCTCCGGAATCGGCGTAGCGCAGGGCGGCGTCGGGGCGCAGGAGCGTGCCGGGGAGCGGGGCCATGGCACGACCCTAGGCGGGATCCGCGGCCGGGGCACTCCCTGCAGACTCACCTGCGGCCGGCTCACTCGCACCCGGCTCACCTGCACCCGGCTCACCCGCGGCCGGTTCACTCGTCGTCGGCGTCCTCGTAGACGTTCCCGCGGGAACGTCCTCCGCTGCCGATCGTCACACCGGCGCTGCCGTCGTCGGCCTCGGCGTCGACGGGCACCGGGAGCCGGTGCTCGCGCGCGCCCAGGCGGGCAGAGAGATCGTCGGATCCGACCATCACCACCGTGCCGCGGTACGCGGTCAGCACGCGCTCCAGCATGCGGCGGCCGGCGTCGTCCAGATCGCCCTCGAGGGAGTCGATGACCAGCAGCGGCGGCGAGCCGTAGACGGCGCGGGCCAGCGCCAGGCGGGCCCGGTCCGCACGGCCCAGCGGCTCGCCGCCGCGTCGCAGCCGGGTGCGGGCGCCGTCGGGCAGGTGGGACAGGTCCAGGCCCACGAGCTCCAGCACGTCGTGGTCGTCGCTCGCGTCGAGGTCGGGCCGACGGTAGTGCAGGGCACGTGCCACGGTGCTGCGCTCGAACACGGCCCCGGCGCTCGCCGCCCCCACCAGCACCCGACCGCGCTTGGTGGAGACCGCACGCAGGTTCTCCCCGCCGACCCACACCGAATCGGGCTCGGAGACATCCGGACCGGGCGAGAGCTCGAGGAGCCGCCGGACGAGCTCGTGCGGCACAGCGGGATCGTCGCTGACCAGGCGCACCGTCTCCCCGGGCCGGCCGCGCACCGGATCGCCCTGCTCGGTCAGGCCGGGCAGGTCGAGGTGCACGAGCACGGAGTCGTCCTGCATGGTGCCGCCCGGATTCGTGCCTTCGGGCGCGGTGCCCTCGGCCCCGAGGGCGGGCGCCTCGACGGCGGCGGAGGCGCGTCGTCGGGTGCGCGAGTGCGCGCGCCGGGCCTCGGCGGCGGCGAGGGCAGGGCCCAGCACCATGCGCGCGGAGCGGTAGGTCTGGCGGTACTCCACGATCCGGCCGATCTCCAGCACGGGGGTGGAGGCGATGCCGCCCACGGCCATCGCGGCCATGGTGACTCCGGGCGCGAGCCCCAGGTAGGTGCCTGTCGCAGCTACCAGCAGCGTGGTCAGGGTCGAGGCGACGATGCCGCCGGCGCGGATGGCGCCCACGGTCTCGGCGCGGTCCACCGCGATCTCGACGAGGTTCCCGGAGGCGTCGCGGATGTTCCGGAGCTCGCGCTTGGTGCCGCCGGAGGCGAGGATGCCGTCCGCCGCGGTGACGGTGTCGGCGATGCGGGAGGCGAGCCTGCCGCGGGTGCGGCGCATCTGCCGGGTCTTCACGAGTGCGGTGCGCGCCCAGAACAGCAGGCACAGGCCCAGGCCCAGCAGCGGCGCGGCCATCGCGAGGGCCAGCATCGGGTGCAGCACCGCGAGCGTGATCAGCGAGCCGCCGATCAGGGGCACCGCGACCACGAGCGGGGCGATGCCCTGGGAGACCCAGTTCCGCACCCCGGAGAGGTCATTGGTGGTGCGGGCCACGGTCACCCCGAGGGAGGTGGTGTGCCCGGGGGTGAGGGCATCGCCCAGCAGGGTCAGGCGCAGCTGATGGACGTAGTCCTGGCCCAGCTTCTCGGCGACCACCCGTTCGTGGATCTTGAGGGCGCCCACGGCGAAGGCGGTCAGCACCAGCAGCAGCAGCGCTCGCAGCAGCAGCGCCGAGGACCCGGTCGGCGCCCCCTGCAGCTGCACCAGGGCCCACGCGGAGACCGCGCCCAGGGCGGCCTGCCCGAGGCCGAGCAGGATCAGCACGCTGATCCAGCGCCGCCGCGCCCCCCGCAGCAGCGCGGGGAGCGGCGGCGCGTTCTTCAGCAGGCCGTTGGCGAGCTGGACCGGTTCGCGCTCACGCGGCATCGGTCTCGCGCCCTCCGATCAGGTCGGCGACCAGCTCGCGGGCGACGTCGGCGGTGCCGAGGTCGAAGGTCGGCACGACAGCCATGTCGACCGCGCGGCGGGCCTCGGCGGTCGCCAGCGGCGAGCTGGTCACGACGCCGGAGACGAAGGCCGGGGTGTGGCCGAGGGCGCCGAGCGCCGCCACGCCGCCGGCCGCCCCGAGGGCGTCCCCGGCGGCGAAGGCGACCTGGTCCACCACCCGGCGGAACTCGTCGTCGGCCAGCAGACGGGTGGTCTCGCCCTGGTAGACGCCGTCGGCGATCTCCAGCAGCACCACGTCGGGCTTCTCCGCCCCGCCCGCGAGCTCGTCGGCCATGGACAGGAACAGATCGCGGACCTCGTCGACGCCCACCTGGAAGGTCGAGGCGTACCCGAAGTCGGTGAAGTCCAGGACACGGTGCGCCCCGGCGTCGAGGAAGAGGTTGTAGTCGTTGCCGGCGCCGGTCCCGGTGGTCTTGCCCGCGGCGACGCGCAGGCCGGCGGCGGCCAGTCCGTGCGCGAGCTCGGCCAGCACGGTCGACTTGCCGGAGTTCATGGAGGTGCCGAGCACGGCGATGACGGGCACGTCGTGCGCGGGACGGTGGCGGCGCTCGGTGATGCGGGGCACCGGATGGTGCGCCGCGGCGCGGGCCAGGGTGACCGGTCCGTGCTCGTCGCGCAGCACGCCGATCGGCTCGATCTGTGTGGCGGAGCCGACGCCGGCGTGCTGCTCGATGACACGGGAGGCGAGGCCGCCGGCCGCCGCGAGGTGCAGCGGGCCGAGATCTTCGGGGACCAGCGCGAGGAACTGGTCGGCGGCATACCGGCTGCCGTAGGCGACCACGATCTCGTCGCCGGGGAACAGGATCTGGCGGCGGGAGACGGGGCTCTCCAGGCGCTTGTGATGACCGATCGACGTGACCCGGGCCAGCACGACCTCGCCGGCCTGCGGGGTGTGGCCCTCGGTGAGGAGGTCGATGCCCTGGGCGCGGCGCAGGAAGGCGCCGACGTTGCGGGTGGAGAAGGCGTGCTTGGCCCGCTCGATCCGGGTGCGGACGCTCTCGCTGGTGCTGGTGCTGGTGCTGGTGCTGGTGCTGGTGCTGGTGCTGGTGCTGGTGCGCGGTGCGGGGGCCGACGTGGTCTCGGTGGCGCTCTCGTGGTTCAGGATCGTCATCGTGGGGCTCCTCGGAAGTTCTCTGGCTGACGAGGACCAGTGAACGGGCGAGCGATGAGCCGTCGATGAGGCGACGATGAGAGGACTCTCAGCGAGCCCCTCGAGCAGAGTCTGTGCAGGTCAGGCGATGCCGAGGCGCGCGAAGGCGTTGCGGAAGATCGTGAGGTCGTCCAGCCCGGGCAGCTTCTGGACGCGCTTGTCGAGCTTGTCGAGCTCGCGCGGCTGGCCGCCGAAGAGGTGGCCCATCACGTGCTTGACCTCGGACTCCTCCATCATGCCGCTGCCCACGGGCTTCCAGGCGCGGGACATCACCAGGCGCACGATCTTCTGCGCGGTGGGGGAGGCCTCGAGGCGGTCGCGGCCCTGGGTGGTGTAGAAGGCGACGTGCCGGGTCTCCTGCTGCGCGATCCGCTTCAGCAGCGGGGACAGCGCCGGGTGGTCGGTGAGCGCGGAGAGCCGACGGTAGGCGGCCACGGCGGAGAGCTCGTTGGCCGCGCCCCACACCATGTGCACCGCGACGAAATCGGTGCCGGCGAGGTTGCTCATCACGGACTGCTTGAGCGGGCCCAGGGCGTTGCTCCAGCCCAGCTTGACCCGTTTGGCCTTGAGCTCGTCGTAGTCCACGACGATGCCGTGCCGGGCGAGCACCATCGAGAGGGCCTCGCCGTGCCAGAACTCCTCGCGGTTCCACATGGTCATGAAGCCTCCGGTGTCCTCCTCGCGGTGCGAGGGGGTGACCAGCATGTCCCGCAGGAAGCAGGAGGTGTGGAACTCGACGTCGCACATATAGCGCAGCGAGCGCAGGGTCTGCTCATCCAGCGGCTGGGACTCGAAGGTGTCGAAGTCGAGATCCTCGTACTTCACGGGGATCGAGGTCTCGGCGAAGTGGTCGAGATCGAAGGCCATGTCACGCTCCCTTCAGGGGACGGGGGAAGGGGAGCCGACCCGGGAGATCGGGGCCGGGAAGCAGCCGCGTGATCTCGAACCGGGCCCGCCTCAGGGCGGCGCGATCGCGGGCGTCGGCGCCGATCACCCGCAGGGCGGTGAGCAGCTGGGCGTCGGCCAGACCCCCTCCGTGGAGCGGGGAGGACAGGGCCAGCACAGCCCGCGCGCTGGCCGCCTCGCCGCGGGAGCGGGTGATGCGCGTGATCGCCTCCGCGGTGAAGAAGGCGACGGCGGCGCTGTGGCGCTCGGCGACGAGGTCGACGACCCGCTTCGCCTCGCCGTCCAGCTGCCGCGACACCGCGACCAGCGCAGCCTGCAGGGACGCCTCCTGGATCGCCATGCGCGCCATGTGCCCGGCGGTGACCCCCTCGCCGGTGACGATCCCCCACAGCGGGGACAGCAGCGGTTGCACCCGGTCCACGTGGACGCGGCGCAGGGCGTGCAGCGGGTGCAGGGCGGAGCGATGCTCGGAGGTGTCGGCGGCATCGGTGACGCTCGCAGGGTCGCCGCCGGCGAGCACGTCGCGCAGGGCGCGGGACTGCCAGAACCGTTCCACGAGCCAGGTCGCGAAGAACGCGGTGATCCGGGCCTCGTGGCCGGTGGAGGTCGCGAGCATCGCCCGGGACTCGGCCAGGGCGGAGGCCTCGAGGCGGTGCAGCACGCCGAGCGTGGTGCGCAGCTCGGCGGGCAGGGGGCCGTCGGCCGCACGCTGTGAGGAGTCCACGACGATGCGCTCGGTGCCGCGCTTCGCATAGGCGGCGACATCGAAGTCGGTGCGCACCACCGGCGAGATGGTCTCGTCGAGGTGCAGATGGCCGACGAACTGACCGGTCTGCTGGGCTCCTGGAGCTGTCTCGGGAGCGGCACGTCGCCCTGTGCCCACTGCCGAACCGATGGCCACGCTCCACCTCTCCTCGGCCCATGACTGTGGTGTGGACGGTGCGTCCACGCCCGCAGGGCCGGTGAACAGTGTATGGAGTGGATCTGATCTGTGCAGGAGTCGACCTGGTCCGCTGTGTCGCCCAGGCGCGGGTTGGTAGGTTCTCTGCCGTGACCATTTCCGGCGCTTCCTCCCTCCCGGAGTCGGAGGAACGCCCCGAACTGGGCGAATTGCCGGATTTGCACGACCTGCGCGGCGCGCTGCGGCCTCCGGAGCTCCCTCTGCCCTACCCGCGCGATGTGCTGGCCGCGGCCGGTCGCGTGAGCGATCTCATCCATGCCGAGCGGTATGGCGACGCCCGTCGGCTCGCCGAGGCCTTCCGCGACCGCCCGGCCGACCCGGCGCACCGCCTCGCCCTGCTGGGCGCCGCCCTGCGCGGCGCGGTGCTGACGGCGGACGGCGAGCAGATCGACCGCGACACCGGCGACATCGTGACGATCCTGAAGCGATCCGGCCACCGCGAGCTCGCCGGGGCCCTGGTCGCGGAACTGCTGGCCCGCGGCCCCCGGCAGGGTCGGACCCCACCTGCCGGCCCCTCCGGTCACGGCCCGTCCGAGCCGCGCGGCCGTCGGCGCGGCGAGCAGTTGCAGCCCCGCCCCGAGATGAAGGCCCTCGTGCGCGGACTGGCCCGGACCGCCCTCCCCGGCCCCGGGGAGATCCGCGGCGCCGAGGTCGACCCGCGGCGCGCCGTCGCCCAGCTGCGCGCCGCGCTCGACGCCGTGCCGGTGGTGCGCGAGCAGCTGCCCGGCGATCCCGAGACGCAGCTCCGGGTCGGCCTCGCGCAGGCCCTCGAGCTGATGGGGGACCGGGCATCCGCCACCTCCCAGGCCCTCGACGCGCTCGAACGGATCGAGCAGGCCGACGCCGACGCCGGAGGAGCCCGACCGGACCCCCTGCGCCTCGCGACCGCAGCTCGCACGGTCCTCGCGCGCACCCTGGGCACCGAGCGACCGCTGCAGGCGGCCCGGCACGCCCTGGACGCCCTCGACGCCCTCCATGAGGTCGACGACCCGCCGCTTCGCGTCGGCCTGATCACGCACCTGCTGCAGGCGTTCATGGCCGCCGGCGCGATCGACCACGCGTCCCTCACCGCCGGGAGGCTCGCCTCCCTCCAGCGCACCGTGCAGCGGGAGTCGCTGCGCACCGGCCCGCTGCTCGCGGTCGCCGCCCAGCGCGTGCAGGCCGAGCGCTACGACGCCGCCTGGGTGCCTCTGGGGCGCGCCCGACGCATCGCCCGTGACCACCGCGACCACCGCTCCTGCCTGGAGGCGGCGCGGCTCGCGGCCAGCATCCATGAGCGCGTCGGCGATCATCCCGGGGCGCTGCACGAGCTGGGACTGCTCGCCGCCGAGGCCCGGTGGCTGGCCGATGACCTCGCCACCGCCCGCCCCGAGCGCGCCCAGCTCGTGAGCACGGAGCTCAGCGCCCAGGCACTGGTGCTGCGCAGGGCCCTGGACCTCGGTCATACCGCGATGGTCCACGAGGCCGCCGCGGCGATCGAGCACCGCGCCCGGCCCGAGGGCGGCAGGCCCCTGCTGCCGCCCGAGCTGCTCTGGGATCACCGGGTCGACGCTCGCGTGGCACGGTTCATCGCGGCCGGGGAGGCGAGCGGCCGGCAGGAGGAGGGGGCGACCCTCGCCGACTGCGACCGCCGACGCCGCGAGGCCCTGCAGATCGTCGACGAGGCTCCCGCCGGGCACGACGCGCGCGCCCGCTACTGGGCGGCGTACGTCGACGACCGCCACGCCCAGATGCTCGCCGACCGCGGGAAGCGGACTGCGGCCCTGCGCGCGGCCCGCCGCGCCCGCGACGGCTGGGAGCACCTCGGCCGGGCCGACGACGTCACCCGCACCGAGGCGCTCATCGCGCAGCTCGACGAGGCCTGAGCCGGGTCAGTGCTCGTCGGCCTCGAGCATCGTCGTGCGCAGCACGTCGATTACGGCCTGCGGGTCCGTCGAGGGGTTCACGAAGGCGAGCCGCAGGGCGATCTCGCCGCGGAAGGCCGTGGGCACGCAGAGGATCGTCCCGTCCTTCGCCAGACGCTGCGACCAGCGTCGATACGCTTCCGGGGTCCAGCCGGGGCGGCGGAACACGACGACGGACAGCTCCGGCTCGAGCAGCAGCTCGAGGTGCTCGGTCGTGGCGATCGCACGGGCCACGGTGCGGGCGGAGGCCAGGCATCGCTCGACGGCATCCCGGTAGGCGTCCGTGCCGTGCGTGGCCAGCGAGTACCACAGGGGCAGGCCGCGGGTGCGCCGGGACAGGTGCGCGGCGAGGTCCGCCGGATTGGACTCTCCGCGGTCGATCGAGTCGAGATAGGCGGCGTGCTGGGAGTGGGCGGCGGCGGCCGGGCGCGCGTCGCGGTACAGCAGCGCGCAGCAGTCGTACGGTGCGAACAGCCACTTGTGCGGGTCCACGATGAAGGAGTCCGCCTGGTCGATGCCCGCGAAGCGTCCTCGCGCGCTGGGGGCCGCGAGGGCCGCGCCGCCGTAGGCGCCGTCCACGTGCACCCACACATCGTGGCGGTGCGCGACCTCGACCACCGAGGCGATGTCATCGACGATCCCGGCGTTGGTGGTGCCGCCGGAGGCGACCACGGCGCAGATCCGCGGGTCGGCGGCCAGCGTGCTCTCCAGGACGTCGCCGGTGAGGTGGCCGCGGTCGTCGATCGGCACCGTCACCAGGTCCATGTCCAGCAGCCGAGCGGCGGAGGCGATCGAGGAATGCGCGGTCGACGCGCAGGCCAGGGCCCAGCCGCCCTCGGGCCGACGCCCCCGCGTGCGCAGGGCGTGGTCCCGGGCGGTCGCGAGCGCCGAGAGGTTGCCGGTGGTGCCGCCGGAGACGAACACCCCGGCGGAATCGGCCGGCCAGCCCAGCAGATCGCTCAGCCAGCGCAGCACCTGGTTCTCGGCGAAGATCGCCCCGGCGCCGTTCTCCCACATCCCGCCGAACACGTTCGCGGCGGAGACCACGGTGTCGAAGGCGACGGCGGCCCGTGTGGGCGCGGCCGGGATGTAGGCGAGGTTCATCGGATCCTCGGAGGCGCGCGTGGCCGGCAGCAGCACCTCGTCGAACAGGTCCATGGCGCGCTGCGCCCCGATGCCGCCGGCGGTGATCGTCTCGCCCGCGGCCTCGTGCAGCTCGGCGGCGCTGCGGGCGGTGGTCTTGGGGTCGGAGGCGACGGTGGCGCGGGCGGCCGCCCAGTGCAGGGCGATGTTCACGGCCTCGCGCTCATCGCCCCAGATCTCGGAGGGCTCACGATGACGTTGCAGGGCGTCGGAGGCGCGGGAGAACGCGGAGCGCTCGGCCTGATCCACCTGAGCTGACTGGTCACCGATGCTTCTGCGGGTGTCTCCATCGGCGTTCTCACCGGACCCGCCTGATCCGCCGGCCGCAGCAGCCGCGGCAGCGGAGGCTGCGGCGTCGGTGCGGGCGGGCAGATGGTCGGCGGTTTCGTCAGTCACGTCCTGCATGGTCGCACGGTGGCGGCCCTGGGCGGGACGGAACGAGTCCTGTCCACCCGGGCCTCCCTGCCGTACCGTGGAAGCACCTGCTGGAAGGAGCCGCCGCGCCATGGTGATCGACGCCGACGACGACACCCCGGACCCCGAGGACCACAGCCACGGTCCCGATGAGAGCATCGCCGTGCGCGACAACGCCGTCGCCGGTCGCTATGAGGCGGTGCGCAGCGGCGCCGTCGTCGGCATCATGATCTACGAGCGCACCCGCTCGCGCATCGAGCTGATCCACACCGTCACCGACCCCGCGCATCGCGGCGAGGGCGTGGCCTCGGTCCTGGTGCGCACCACACTGGCGGAAGCCCGCGCGAGCGGCCTGGGTGTGCTCGTGATCTGCCCTTTCATCGAGAGCTGGCTGCAGCGGCACCCCGAGCAGGCTGGCGGAGTCATCGCCGACGACTGACCTGCCCTCGCGCTCTGCGCTCCCGCCGGTCGGCCCGACGGCGTAGCGTCGGTCCCATGGACGCTCTCGATCTCCTCCGTGACCTCACCTCCCGCCCCCGCGACGCCGCCGAGCGGCTGCGCCCGGACCTCAACCCCGTGACGCTCAACGCCCGACCCGGCGGCCACGACAACTCCGTGGCCTGGCTGCTGTGGCACTCCGGCCGCGAGATCGACGTGCAGCTCGCCGCCCTCACCGGCGAGGAGCAGCTGTGGACCGCCCGCGGCTTCGCCGAGCGCTTCGACCTCGGCACCGAGGGGGACGGCGTCGGCTACGGCCATACCCCGGAGCAGGCCCGACGCATCCTCGTCGACGACGCGGACCTGCTGCTGGAGTACCTCGAGGCGACCCTCGACGCGGTGGTCGCCTATCTCGATCGGCTCACCGAGGCCGAGCTGGACGACGTGATCGATGAGGAGTGGGATCCGCCGGTCACGCGCGGCGCCCGCCTGATCAGCATCGTCGACGACGCCATCCAGCACCTCGCCCAGGCCGCCTACGCGCTCGGCATGCCGGTGGGCGACTGACCGTTCCGGCCTGCCGCCGGCACGGTCACTCGCTGGTGCCGGTGCTGGTCCCCGTGTCCGTCCCAGCGACGTCGCCCCCGGCGTCGCTGGCAGCCCCGGAACCGCTCGAGCCGTCGGGCTGCTGCCCGTTGGCGGGGGGCTCGCCGGAGCCCGGGCCCCCGCCCATCCCGCCCCCACCCATTCCGCCGCCCCCGCCCATCCCGCCGCCGAGGTCGTCGGCGGAGGTGATCTCGCTGCCGTTGGCGGTGAGGGTCGCCCCGTCCAGCGTGATGTCGCCGTTGGCGTCCACGGGGGAGTCGCCGCCGTTGTCGGCGCTCGTGATGGTCAGGTCGCCGCCGGTCAGCGAGATGGACCCGTTGGAATCCAGTCCGTCGAAGTCGGCGTCGATCGTGAGCGTCCCCCCGGTGACCGAGAGCCAGGAGCCGTCGTCGGTCTCGCCGCCGCCTCCCATGCCGCCCCCGCCCATCCCGCCCATACCGCCGCCGGGGAGCGTGTCCGAGGCCGCGCCGTCCGTGGTGGTCTCGTCGGTGTCGGTGTCGGTGTCCTGCGCCGCAGCCTCTGCCTCCTCCTGCTCCGCCTCCGTGGCGGCCTCCTCAGCCGTGGTCGCGGCGGTCGCGTTGATGCCGTCGTCCGAGGCGGTGATCGAGACGGTGCCCCCGTCGAGCATCACGTCCTGCGCTTCGATGCCCTCGACGGATTCCGCGATGTCGACCGTGCCGTCCACGATCTCGACGGCCTGCTCGGCGTCGATCCCGTCGTCGCCGGCGCTGATCGTGAACTCGCCGGCGGTGATGAGCACCCAGCCACGGTCCTCATCCTCGTAGTTGTCCGCCTTCACGGCGTCTCCTCCGCTGGTCAGATCGAACGTGCCGCCGGAGATCGTCACGTAGTCCTTCCCGCGGATCGCGTCGTCGACCGCAGTGACGGTGAGATCGCCGCCCGTGATCGCGAGGCCGTCCCGCGAGGAGATGCCGTCGTCGGTGCTGCCGGTGACGGCCAGCGCGCCGGTCCCGGCGATCGTGAGGTCCGAGGCGGAGGCGATCGCGGCCACCGGGGTGGAGTCGTCCGCGAGCTCGTACCCCGAGCCGTCCGTCACCGCGTTCGAGGTGCCGTCCTCGAGCACGAGGGTGGCCTCATCAGCGCTGGTCACGGCGATTCCCGGGCCTGTGCTGCTGGTGATGGTCGCGTCGTCCAGGATCACGGTGACGGTCTCGTCGTCCGGGACGGCGATCACGAGCTGACCGTCCGTGAGGCTGCCGGAGACGCGGTACACGCCTCCGGCGGCGATGGTCACTGTCGAGTCCTCGACCGTGACGTCGGAGGAGCTCGAGGAGGAGCCGGAGTCCGCGAGGTCGATGGTCTGCTCCTCGGAGGCCTCCCAGTCGAGGTCGTCGTCATCGACATGGGTGTCCAGGTTCGTGAGATCGAGGGACGAGAGCAGATCGTTCGTGACCGAGGCGGATTCGGCGATGCTCGCCGAGCCGGTGCTGCCGGAGTCGGTGGACGTCGAACCGGTCCCGGCGGTGGCCGCGCCGCAGGCGGCCAGGGCGAGGGCCGCCGCGCCGGCGACGACGGCGGCGGAGAGCCGGCGCACGCCGCGACGGCGGGAGGTCGTAGGGGAGGTGGTGATCGTGGAACGCATGGTGGGTCCTTCCGGAGGGTGTGCGGGTGGTGGGTCTGGAGTCGTGGATCAGGCGGTGCGGGCGATGCCCCGCACGGTGCGGTGCCAGCGGTTGGCCGACAGATCCGCGTCCAGCAGTGCGAGCCCGGTCGCGTATTTGGACAGGCGCTGCGGGCGATGTCCGGCCCGCCACAGCGCCCGGTCGACGCTGCCGGGACGGGTGCCGGCCTTGGTCTCGACGACGGTCAGCTCCTGGAGGCGCCGGCCGTGGCCGTCGGGATCGGTCCACTCGAGGGCCTGATCGATGGTGAGGCGGGAGTCCTCGTCGGCGACCAGCAGGGTCGTGCGGTCATAGGTGGTGGTGAGCGCCGGCAGCAGCGGACCGGCGGGGACGGCGCAGCGGGCGCAGGAGAGCTGGCCTCGGACGAAGTCGAGGGCCGGCCCGGCGAGGCATCCGTCGGCCGTTCCGTGCCCGTCGGCGGTCACGGCGATCCGTGCCTTCGAGGACTCGCCGCGGCCGGTGCGCGTCTTCACCTCGAGGAACGAGGTGCCGGTGTCGACGTAATCGCGCTGCCGCACCTTCCAGCGGCGTCGGCGGCCAGTGGCGGCGGCGCGGAAGGCGTCGAGACCGCCGGTGTCGTAGTACGTGGACCGGTAGGCGAAGCGGCGTCGGCCCTCGATCTCGAGCACCCGCAGGTCGAGGGTCAGACCCTCGAGCAGGTCCTCGATCTCCTCGCGGGGCACGAGGTACTTGCGGTCCACGCGGGTCATGAGCCCGGCGCGGGCGGTGAGATCCGCGAGGCCGATGCCTGCCAGGGCATCCAGTGTGCTCATCGCGTCATCGCCGGGAGGGAGGAGGTCGGGGCGGCTGTGCCGACCGCCGCGTCGGCGACCGGATCGTGGGCCGTGGACTGGGTGGCCGCCGTCCCCGGGACGAGGGCGCGCCGGCCGGCGCGCAGCCGATATCGGGCGTCGACCCAGGTGGTGTCGCTGACGGTGTCCAGCCGCTGGACGCTCACGGCGGTGACGTCGGCCCCGAGCATCTCCTCGAGATGGGCGCGCAGGGTCGCCTCGTCGGCGATCGCCCGGTCGAGCACGATCAGCTGGCGGCGGTGCGCGCCGAGCAGCCGCGGATGGTCCACGATCGCCATGGTCACCACGATGAGCGCCATGAACCCGGCGGACGCCCAGGTCAGTGCGGGGGACAGCCCGCCGACCAGTCCGAGGGCGAGCACCGCGAAGTAGTAGGCGATCTCGTGCTGGGTGAGCTCATCGGAGCGCAACCGGATGATCGACAGCACGCCGAACAGCCCCAGGCCGAGACCGGCGGAGAACGCGGAACTGGCGAGCAGGGCGGCGACGGCGAGGATCCCCATGTTGATGCCGAGGAACGCGACCACGAGGTCGCGGCGGCGGTGGCGGGGCCAGTAGACGCCGAACGTCAGGATGAGGGCGGCGACGAGATCGAGGCCGTACAGGGCATAGGCGGACATAGGAACCTTCTCCGGTAGTGGTGGTGTGCCGAGGAGTCTCCGGGGCCTGCCTATGGATCACCTATGTGTGCACTGTCGGCGACGTATGAGGGAGGGGCCGGTCGAGCGGAGAGATCGGTCGGATCGGGACCGGCGTCGTCTCATAGCGATCGCACAGCTGTCCCGTGACTCCGCCATAGCGGACCGGGAGAGCCTTCCGGCCATGAGCACCCCACGCAGCCCCCGCCCCTCCGAGACCGCGCCGCCCCGCAACGACCCGGCGCCATCACCACCGAGACCCCGACCGAGACGGCGACCGACGCGGCTGGGCCGGCGCGCCCTGCTGGGAGGGGGAGCGGCGGTCCTCGCCGGGACCGGAGGATCAGCGGCCTGGGCCTACGACCGCTTCCTGCGGGAGAAGGTGGAGGTCGCGGACGTCGCCGCGGCAGAATCCGCGGCCGGCACCTCGACCACGGCCGCGGAGCTCCCCGCCGACGGGACCTTCACGGCCGACGGGTACACCTCCTCGACCACCACGGTCACGGTCCGCTCCGACTCCATGGGCAGTGGTTCCGACACCTTGACCTGGTACGCCGCCGACGTCCAGGTCGCGGACGCGACCCTGGTCCGCTCCGCCTTCGCCCAGGACGAGTTCGGCCGGAACATCACCGAGAAGCCGAGCACCATTGCCGCCGACCACGCTGCCGTGCTCGCCATCAACGGGGACTACTACGGCTTCCGCGACACCGGCATCGTGATCCGCAACGGCGTCATCTACCGCGACGAACCGGCACGGGACGGCCTGGTCCTCTTCGCCGACGGCACCGTCGAGGCGTACGACGAGACCGCCACGAGCGCCGAGGAGCTGCTCGCCGCCGGGGCCTGGAACACCCTCAGCTTCGGGCCGACGGTGCTGGCCGACGGCCAGGTGCCTGCGGGCATCGAGGACATCGAGATCGATACCAACGTCGGCAACCACTCCATCCAGGGCGAGCAGCCGCGCACCGCGGTCGGTGTCATCGGGACCAACAACCTCGTGCTCCTGGTGGTCGACGGCCGCGACGAGGGGTACTCCCGGGGTGCGACGCTTCCCGAGCTGGGAGAGATCCTCGCCGACCTCGGCTGCACCACCGGGTACAACCTCGACGGCGGCGGCTCCTCGGTGATGATCCTCGACGGCGAGGTCGCGAACCAGCCCTCCAACCACGGGGAGCGCGCCACCAGCGACATCCTCTACGTGGCCGGGTGAGCGCGATGACCACCTCACCCCGCAGCGGATCTCTCCCGCGCCGCACCGGAGCCCACGCCTCCTTCCCGTCCGTGATCGTCATCCCCGCCCTCGAACCCGGTCCCGAGCTGGTGGAGCTGGTCTCCGCGCTGCGCGCCGAGGGCACCGAGGTGCTCGTCGTCGACGACGGCTCGGGGCCGGACTGGTCCGCCCTCTTCGACCGCTGCGTCGACGCCGGCGCCCGGGTGCACCACGAGAGCCTCAACCGGGGCAAGGGGGCGGCGCTGCGACGGGCGTTCCGCCTGGTCCACGACCGGTTCCCCGACCACGGGGTGGTGACCGCCGACGCCGACGGCCAGCACACCGTGGAGGACATCCGTCGGGTGCAGGAGGCGCTCGCCGGCGTGGAGCGCTCGCGGGCCGACGCCCTCGTCCTGGGCGTGCGCGACTTCTCGCTGCCCGAGGTGCCCGCCCGGTCACGACTCGGGAACGCCGTGAGCTCCGCCATGCTCGCCCTGGTCGCCGGGGTGCGGCTCGGAGACACGCAGACCGGACTGCGCGGGATCCCCGCCTCCAGGCTGGAATGGGCCCGCATGGTGCCCGGGGACCGCTACGAGTACGAGTTCTCGATGCTCCGGCAGGCGGCCTGCGACGGCCTCCCGCTGACGTCGGTGCCGATCGCCACGGTGTACCTCGACGAGAACGCGACCAGTCACTTCCGGCCGGTGCGCGACTCCCTGCGGGTGCTCGGGCCGGTCGTCGCCTTCTCGCTGTCGGGACTCGCCTCCTGCGCGGTGGACACCGCGATGTTCCTGGGCCTCCACGCCGTCGGGATGCCGTTGTGGGCCGCGCTCGTGCTGGCTCGGGTGATCAGCGGCTCCGCGAACTTCCTGCTCAACCGCCGCGTGGTGTTCGACAAGGAGGGACGCGCGCCGCTGGGGCGTGCCGCCGGGCGGTACGGCCTCCTCGCCGCCGCGATGCTGGCCGGCGGGGTGCTCCTGGTGGACGCTTCGGTCGCGCTCGGTGCGTCGCCGCTGTGGGCGAAGCTGGGGACCGACGTCGTGCTGTTCGGGCTCAGCTTCGCGGTGCAGCGACTGGTCGTCTTCCGAGCCCGGTGAAGGCCTGGTCGGATCAGGTGCTCAGATCAGCTGGCCGGATCAGCTGCTCAGACCAGCTCGCCCTCGATGCGCCCGAGATACGCGCGGCCCACGGGGGTGAGCGCGAAATCCTGCCGCTTCGCCCCGGTCCGGGCCACATCGACCTTCTCCAGGCTGAGCACTCCCGAATCGGCGAGGCGCCGCAGCGTGCGGTAGAGGCCGCGGTCGGTGATCGTCCATCCGGTCGCCGTCGCGAAGCGGGGCGCGATGTCCGCGGCGGGGATCGGGCCGTGGTCGCGGATGATCCGCAGCAGGGTGAGCGTGGTCGCCGACTTCTTGTAGACCTCGACCCAGGATCGGGCCAGCTCGTCGGCCCATTCGACGTCCTCCGGGGAGGGGGAGGCCTGCGGGACGGGGGCAGCGTTCTCGGTCATGCCCGCGGCGCCTCGAAGCCGCGTTCGCGCAGGGCGGCCAGGCCGTGCGCGATCAGTCCGAGCCCCCAGAATCCGGCCATGCCGACGGTGGCGCCGAACCATCCGGCGTCTAGGGCGAGATGGCCGTCCCCCTGGATGGCGGGCGCGGCCGACGCGAGCAGCACATAGGCGTGCAGCAGATAGCCGGTGGTGACGATCGCGTAGGTGAGGGCATGCGCGACCAGGCGCCCGTAGCGGACCCGGCCCAGCGAACGGCCGTAGGTCACCAGGTAGATCGCGTAGCCCAGGGCGATCACGACCAGGGGGAGCGTGGTCAGCACGGTGATCCGGTTGCCCGCCAGCACGATGAGCAGATGCACGACCGCCGTGGCCACGAGCACGGCGAGGGCGTAGGGGAGCAGGCTGGAGTGGGCGCGGGCGGCGCTGGACGGGATCCCGGCGCGGGGTGACGCGGATGAGGCGGTCATGAGGTGTCCCTCCTGAGTGCCCAGCGGCTGTGTACCACTGGTGCAGTGATGTGGGAACTGTACCTTTGGTGCACCACAGTGTGTCAAGGCCTCGTCGGGGTCGGGGTCGGGGTCGGGGCCGGGGCGGGAGCGGGAGCCCGCCTCCGAGGATCAGTCCGGCCGCACCGCGCTCAGGCAGAACGGGTGCCCGACGGGATCGAGCATCACCCGCCAGGCCGACGGATCGGGCTGCACGTCGGCCTGCCGCGCCCCGATCCGACGCGCCGCGTCGACCGCGCTCTCGAGGTCCTCGGCAGCCAGGTCCAGGTGCATCTGCGCCCGCTGCGGACCGTGCGGCCACTGCGGGGCGACGTACTCGTCGGCCTGCATCAGCGTGATCATCGGACCCGCGCCGGCCAGGCACACCACGCTGCGGTCCTCGGCGGCGAAGGCTCCCTCGAGGCCGAGCAGCGCACAGTAGAAGGGGGCCAGATCATCCGGTCGGGGGCAGTCGATCGAGACGGAGGCGAGCGGGGCGATGGCGGACGGGGGAGTGTTCTCAGGCATCGCGCCACTCTAGGGGCGCGGTCCGACAACGGAGCGGCGCCTTGTTGCTCCACTCAGCCTGTTCTTTCCTCCACACCGTCCCGTCGTCCCCAGCCCGGACAAGGATCACGTCCCGACGGTCAGTGGAGGTTCCTACACTGGAGCGGTGACATCTACCGAGGCCTTCGAAGCTGGACCCGATCGCGCCCTGGAGCGCACCCCGCCCCAGGATCTCCCGGCGGAGCGCGGCGTGCTGGGCGGCATGATGCTGTCCAAGGACGCGATCGCCGACGTCGTGGAGACCCTGCAGGGCAATGACTTCTACCGCCCCGCGCACGAGATGGTCTTCGAGGCGATCATCGACTTGTACGGCCGCGGGGAGCCCGCTGACCTGGTCACCGTCTCCGATGAGCTCTCCAAGCGCGGCGAGCTCGCGCGGGTGGGCGGCGGTGCCTACCTCGCCGACCTCATCGACATGGTCCCCACCGCGGCGAACGCCGGGTTCTACGCCGAGATCGTCGTCGAGCGCGCGCAGCTCCGTCGTCTGGTGGAGGCCGGGACCCGCATCGTCCAGCTCGGCTACGCGGCCGACGGCGGCGAGGTCGACGAGGCCATCAACGAGGCGCAGGCGCAGGTGTACGCGGTCACCGAGCGCGGCGCCTCGGAGGACTTCCTGCCGCTGGGCGAGGTCATCGACGAGACCCTCAACACGATCGAGGCCACCCAGAACCGCGGCGGCCAGGTCACCGGCGTTCCCACCGGCTTCGCGGAGTTCGACGAGCTCACCCAGGGACTCCACGGCGGCCAGATGATCATCTTCGCCGGCCGTCCCGCCATGGGTAAGACGACCCTCGGCATGGACGTGCTGCGCTCGGCCTCGATCCACAACGGCAAGGCCAGCGTCATCTTCTCTCTGGAGATGGACAAGACCGAGATCACGATGCGTCTGCTCAGCGCCGAGGCGCAGGTGCCGATGAACCGCATGCGTGACGGCTCGATGGACGACCGCGACTGGCAGGCGATGGCGCGCGCCATGAGCCGCATCGCCGATGCCCCGCTGTTCATGGACGACTCGGCGAACATGTCGCTGATGGAGATCCGTGCGAAGTGCCGTCGTCTGAAGCAGAAGCACGACCTCTCGCTCGTAGTCATCGACTACCTGCAGCTGATGAGCTCGGGCAAGAAGGTCGAGTCCCGTCAGCAGGAGGTCTCGGAGTTCTCGCGTGCGCTGAAGCTGCTGGCCAAGGAGATCCAGGTGCCGGTCATCGCGATCTCGCAGCTGAACCGTGGCAGCGAGCAGCGCACCGACAAGACCCCGATGATGAGCGACCTGCGTGAGTCGGGCTCGATCGAGCAGGACGCCGACCTCATCCTCCTGATCCACCGCGAGGACTACTACGAGAAGGAGTCCGCCCGCGCCGGCGAAGCGGACCTCATCATCGCCAAGCACCGTAACGGCGCCACCAAGACGATTCCCGTCGCCTTCGAGGGCCACTACTCCCGCTTCAAGGACATGGCGCACGGCGGGGGCGGCTTCAGCGGCTGACCTGCTGACCTGCTGACCTGCTGAACCGTCCGGCGATGTTGCGGGTGGCTCGTCAGGCGGCGAGCTCCACGGCGTTGTCGCAGAGGGCAGCCACGCAGTCCGCGAGGCGGAAGCCCTCCCCTCCGGTGGTCGCGGCGATGCGCTCCGGATCCGGGCGGATGTCGTTGGTGCTGGTGCTGGTGCTGGTGCTGGGAGCGCCGGACGTGCTGGTCGTGGCGGGTGCACGGTGGATCGAGAGGTGCTCGAGCATGGCGGGCCAGCGTGCCTGGACGGGGCGACCGTCGGCGTCGACCACGGTGAAGCGCTGGCCCAGGGTTTCGGCGGCGGGGTCTCGGGGCATCAACCGCAGGCCCCCTTCATGGACTATCACGTGATGACGGCGGCACAGCAGCGCCAGACCGTCGATATCGGTGGGTCCGCCTTCGGACCACGGGACCACATGGTGGGCGTCGAGGTGCTGGGACTGGTGGCAGCCTGGAAAGCTGCAGGTCGTGTCCCGCAGGCGCAGCGCGCGACGCTGAGCCCGCGATGCCAAGCGCCGTGACCTGCCCAGATGGAGGATCTCGCCCCCGGTATCGGTGATCGTGATCGCGACCTTACCGGTGCAGGCGAGCCGTTCGGCGGTACGTGCCTCCAGTGGTCCCGCCCCGAGCGCCCTGCAGAGCTCAGGCGTTCCCGCGGGAACGTCCGGTGACGGTGCGTCGGCGGTGGTTCTCTCGCCGGCAAACGTTCCCGCGGGAACGTTCTGGATGAGTGACTCGGCGCTGACCTGGACGACCACCAGGTGGCGGTCCTCGCCGGAGCGATCATCGGGCTCCGCATCGAGGAAGGTGCGGGCGAGCTGCAGCACGGCATCGGCCTTGCGCTGATCAAGGGTCGGGTCCGTGGTGACCTCGGCGGCGCTCTGCGTGGCCTCCGCCTCCGAGAGTTGATCCGCACGGGAGACGGCCCGCGGGGTGACACGGTTCCCGGAGCCGTCGAGTGACGGTGCGTCGGCCCCGGAGTCACCGGGCCTGGGGTCGACGGCCCCGGGATCGACGGGCGGCGGCTGGGTCCCGTCGCGGTCCAGTGCGAGGTTGAGAGCGGTGACCACCTCGGCGCCCATCTCGGCGGGGAGCAGTGCGCGGATCTCGACCATCCCGTCGTCGCGGACCTGCCAGCGGGCCTGGCGCACGGCGTCCTGGCCGAGCCGGCTGCCATCGACCGCACGGAAGGAGGCGATGGTGCTGGCGAGCTGCGACGCCGTCATGGAGCGCGCGAAGTCCACGAGGAGCGCCTCGTCGATGCGGTCGACGACGCGGGTGATCTCGCGGACCTTCGAGTAGGAGAGGCGCCCGGCGCGGAACTCGGCGACGGTCAGCGGCATCGTCGGCAGCGCGCGGGCCACGCGGACGTGCTCGCGGGCGGTTCCCGGCGACATCGAGCAGGACCAGGACAGCCAGTGCGCCGTGGACTTCAGGCCTCCGAACCAGCCGAGCCCGTCGCGGGCGTCGAACTCGCCGACCATGAGGAGCAGCTCGCACGTGGCCTCGGCGATCACCGCCGCCTGCTGCTGGATCCGGGTCCCGAGCTCTTCGGCATCGGTGCGCGTGAGCCGGGCAGGGACCTCCGGCGTGGGCGGTGGAGCCGCCGAGAGGCTCTCGGGGCTCTCGGGGCTCTCGGGAGGTTCGGAACCCTCTGGTCCTCGAGCACTCTGGGGCGGCGGGCTGGCGGTCATGGCACTCTCCAAGGGACGTCGACTCTGATCGTCGATGTCAGTCCATCAGAGGGGTGTGACAGATGAGCCGCACCGCCCACCGGGTGCGGGGACGGGGTGCGGAGACGGGGTCCACTTGTGCGTGGTGCGTCGAGTCAGGAGCGCTCGGGGCGCGCGACCTTCCGCAGCTCGGCGCCGGTCGCGCTGTCGGGGGCCTCGAGGATCTCCGCCGGGGCGCCCCGGGCGATGATCCGTCCGCCCTTGTCCCCGGCGCCTGGCCCCATGTCGATCACGTGGTCGCTCTGGGCGATCACGCGCTGGTCGTGCTCGACCACCACCACGCTCTGCCCGCCGTCGACGAGCCGGTTCAGCTCGCCCACCAGCAGATCCACGTCGGCCGGATGCAGTCCGGAGGTGGGCTCGTCCAGCAGGTACACGCTGTGCCCGCGCACGCTGCGCTGCAGCTCGGTGGCCAGCTTGATCCGCTGCGCCTCGCCGCCGGAGAGCTCCGTGGCGCTCTGCCCGAGGGTGAGATAGCCGAGTCCGATCGCGGCGAGGGCGTCCAGGGCCCGCGTGATGCGGGGATCGCCGGCGAACACCTCGCGGGCACGGGCGACGGACAGCTCGAGCACCTCGGCGATGGTCAGGCCCTCCCAGCGCACCTCGAGCGTCTCGTCGGCGTAGCGGCGGCCGTGGCAGAGCGGGCAGGTGGCGTACGAGCCGGGCAGGAACACCAGCTCTACCTCGATCTGGCCCGTGCCGCTGCACTCGGGGCAGCGCCCCTCCGCGACGTTGTACGAGAAGCGGCCCACGCCCCAGCCGCGCCGACGGGCCTCCGGGGTGTCCGCGAAGAGCCGACGCACCCGGTCGAAGAAGCCCGTGTAGGTCGCCAGGCACGAGCGCGGCGTGCGACCGATCGGCTTCTGCGTGATGTGCACCAGACGGTCGATGCCCTCGGCGCCGCGGACCTCGCCATGGCGCACCTGCTCGCCGCCGCGATCCTGATCCGATCCGGCACCGTGGCCGGCCCCGACGAGGCCCGCCGAGAGATCCTCCGCGCCGGCGTCGGCCGACGGGTCGGGCTCGTCGGCCACCGTGGTGCGCACGCGCTCACCGAGGATCGTGCCCAGGCAGTGCGTGACCAGCGTGGACTTGCCGGCGCCGGAGACGCCTGTGACGGCGGTGAACGTGCCGAGGGGGAGGCGCAGGTCGACATCGCGCAGGGTGCGGGCGGTCAGGGCGTCGACCTCGAGCCGGCCGCGCGCCTCGCGCACGTCGCCGGGCCCTCGCAGCGCCAGCGGCCCCGGGTCGAGATAGCGCGCGGTCATGGACTCCTCCGCCTCGGAGAGGCCCTCGACCACGCCGGAGTAGAGCACCTCGCCGCCGTCGGTCCCCGCCCCGGGTCCCACATCGATCACCCAGTCGGCGTCGGCCACCAGCGTCATGTCGTGCTCGACCAGCAGCACCGAGTTGCCCTCGGCGAGGAAGGAGTCCAGCAGATGGCGCAGCACGTCCTTCTCGCTCGGGTGCAGTCCGGCCGACGGCTCGTCGAGCACATAGGCGACGCCGAACAGGCCCGAGCGCAGCTGCGCCGCGAGCCGCAGCCGCTGCAGCTCGCCGGTGGAGAGGGTGCGTGCCGGACGATCCAGCGCCAGGTGCCCGAGCCCGAGGCCCACGATGGTGCGCAGCACCGGCAGCACGGTGGGCAGGAGGATCCGCTCCGCCTCGTCCTCGGGGGTGCCCTCGACCTCCGGCAGCGCCTCGAACCGTGTGCTCAAGCTGGTCAGGAGCTCATCCAAGGGCTGCTGCGTGAGCTGCCAGATCGGCAGGCCGACGTAGGTGACGCGCAGGGCGTCGGGCCCCAGGCGGTGCCCCTCGCACAGAGGGCAGACCGACATCTCGAAGTGCGTCAGCGCCCGTCGGCGCGTGGACTCCGCGGCGGAGTGGGAGACGGTGTCGCGCAGGTACCGCTCGACGCTGCGCCACTGGCCGCGGTAGGTGCCGTGGGCCTGGCCGGGCTCCCGCACCGGTTCGACGGTCACGACCGGCTGCTCCTCGGTGTGGAGGATCCAGTCGCGGGTCGCCTCCGGCAGCTCGCGCCAGGGGGCGTGGATGTCGACGCCGAGCGTGGCGAGGATGTCGCGGAAGTTCTTGCCCAGCCACGCCCCGGGCCAGGCGGCGATCGCGCCGTCGGCGATCGAGAGCGAGTCGTCGGGGACCATCGAGGACTGGGTCGGCTCCCGCAGCACGCCCGCCCCGTGGCAGCGCGGGCACGCGCCGTCGGGCGTGTTTGGCGAGAAGAAGTCCGAGGTCAGGCGCCCGCTGGGGAGGCCGCTGGGTGATGCGTGGCCCTGCTCGAGGATGTCGGCCGGATGCTCCCCGGCTCGCGAGTACAGCAGGCGGATCGCGTTGGAGAGGTTCGTGGTGGTGCCGACGGTGGAGCGGGCTCCGCCGACGGTGGAGCGCTGTTCGAGGGCGACCGTGGGCGGCATCCCGGTCACGGACTCCACGCGCGGGTCCACGGCGCTGCCGATCAGCCGACGGGCGAAGGGCGCGACCGATTCGAGGTAGCGGCGCTGGGACTCGCCATGGATCGTGCCGAAGGCGAGCGACGATTTCCCGGAACCGGAGACGCCGGTGAACGCGACGAGGCGGCCGCGGGGCAGATCGACGGCGACATCGCGCAGATTGTGCAGGCGCGCGCCGCGCACATGCACGAAGCCGTCATCGGCACCGAACGGGGGGAGTGCGGGGGTGGCCATCTCGACAACGTAGCAAGAACGAGGTGGGCAGGGCCCGACGGGTCGCGTGCCCGACCAGGAGGTCCGCCTGCCGCGACGGGCATCGACGAATGTGCCTGTGATGGCCATCACGACTGCTACGGTCTGCGGGAGTCCGGGAACCTCTGATCCGATCTGACCCGATCTGATCCTCCCCGCCCGGGCACAGAGCAGAACGAAGGAGTTGTGCCCGTGACCTCCCCTCCGCAGGGATCTTCCGGACCCGCCCCGGGTCCCGTCGGCCCCACCCCCGAACCCACCCCCGAGCAGTTCCTCGCGGTCCAGCAGTCCGAGGAGTTCGCCGGCCTGCGGCGCAGCTTCCGCGGCTTCGCGATCCCGATGACCATCGCCTTCCTGGTCTGGTACCTGGCGTACGTGCTGCTGTCGACCTATGCCGAGGGCTTCATGTCGATCCAGGTGATCGGCAACCTGAACCTCGGGATCATCCTGGGTCTGAGCCAGTTCGTCATGACCTTCCTGATCACCTGGCTGTACATCCGCCACGCGAACAAGAACCTCGATCCGGTCTCCAGCCGGATCCGTGACGAGCTCGAGGGGACCCTCTGATGGAATTCGGCAATCCGGTCCTGAACATCGCGATCTTCCTGGTCTTCGTGGTGGTGACCCTGGTGGTCGTCATCAAGGTCTCCAAGACCACCACCAAGGCCAGCGACTTCTACCACGGCGGCCGCAGCTTCTCCGGTCGCCAGAACGGCATCGCCATCGCCGGCGACTATCTCTCGGCGGCGTCGTTCCTCGGCATCGTGGGCTCCGTGGCCCTGTACGGCTACGACGGCCTGCTGTACTCCGTCGGCTTCCTCGTGGCCTGGCTGGTCGCGCTGCTGCTGGTCGCCGAGCCGCTGCGCAACACCGGCAAGTACACGATGGCGGACGTGCTGAGCTTCCGCATGCGCCAGCGCCCCGTGCGCACCGCCGCGGCGACCTCCACCCTCGCCGTCACCTTCTTCTATCTGCTCGCCCAGATGGCCGGCGCCGGGGCCCTGGTGTCCCTGCTCATCGGCATCGAGGGCAAGGTGGGCCAGTCGATCGTGATCGCCGTGGTCGGCTTCGTGATGATCGCGTACGTGATGATCGGCGGGATGAAGGGCACCACCTGGGTGCAGATCATCAAGGCGGTGCTGCTGATCACCGCGGTCGGCATCACCACGGTGTGGATCCTCGCGATGAACGGCTTCAACCTCTCGGCCGTGCTCGGCAACGCCGTCGACTCGCACCCGGACGGAACGGCCATCCTCGAGCCGATGCTGCAGTACGGCACCTCGGGCTCCTCCAAGCTCGGCTTCGTCTCCCTCGCGATCGCGCTCGTGTTCGGCGCGGCCGGCCTCCCGCACGTGCTGATGCGCTTCTACACGGTGCCCACCGCGAAGGAGGCCCGCCGCTCGGTGGTCTGGGCGATCGCCCTGATCGGCTTCTTCTACCTGTGCACCCTGGTGCTCGGCTTCGCCGCCGCGTACATGGTGGGCGTGGACGTCATCGGCGATCTCCCCGGCGGCTCGAACTCCGCGGCGCCGGCGCTCGCCTATGCCGTGGGCGGCACCGTGCTGATGGCCATCATCTCCGCGGTCGCCTTCGCGACCATCCTCGCGGTGGTGGCTGGGCTGACGATCACCGCCTCGGCCTCGTTCGCGCACGACATCTACAACGGTGTCATCAAGCATGGCGAGGCCGACCCGAAGAAGGAGGTCGCCGTCGCCCGACGCACCGCCGTGGTGATCGGTGCGATCTCCATCCTCGGCGGCATCCTCGCCGCCGAGCAGAACGTGGCGTTCCTGGTCTCGCTCGCCTTCGCGATCGCCGCGAGCGCGAACCTGCCCTCGATCCTGTACTCGCTGTACTGGAAGCGGTTCAACACCCGCGGCTCCCTGTGGAGCATCTACGGCGGCCTGTTCAGCGCCCTGTTCCTCATCGCGTTCTCGCCGGTGGTCTCCGGCAGCGAGACGGCGATGATCCCGGGTGCGGACTTCGCCTGGTTCCCGCTCACGAACCCCGCGCTCATCTCGGTGCCGCTGGGCTTCTTCCTCGGCTGGCTGGGCTCGGTGACCTCCTCGGAGAGCAACGAGCTCAAGCAGGCCGAGATGGAGGTGCGCTCCATGACCGGGGCCGGCTCCGAGAAGGCCACCGTCGAGCACTGAGGTCGGGTGCTGATCCGGCCGACACCGGACCGACGCTGGACCGAGAGAGCTCTGCCCCCGTGACGACCGATCCTCACGGGGGCAGAGTTCTGCGGGGCGGTCCGACGGGGTGGTCCGACGGGGTGGTCCGACGGGGGCACCGCGGCGGGCTCAGGCCAGGCGCAGGCCCGACGTCGGTCGCACCGCGCGGTCGTGCAGCTCGATGATCTGCTGCTCCACGGCCGACGGCGCCGGGCCGGAGGCGTCCAGCAGACGGCACACGGCGACGTCCTGGGACGCCGCGCGATAGCGCGCCACCCAGTCCTGATGCTCCTGGTCATCCGCGAAGCGGGTGCCGAGGGACTCGAAGCGGTCCACCTCGATCCGCCAGGCCTTCGGGGTGAGGCGGGCGCGGTAGGTGTCGTGGACGCGGCACAGGATCATGTAGAGCTCGTCGCTCCATACCTGCTCCATCAGCTCCCGGGCGCGCTCGCTCCGCGGTGCGGCCTCGCTGCCGGTGACCAGGAGTCGGAAGCCGTTGCGGGTGCGGTACGTGCGCACGCCGAGCTCCGGATGCTGGGAGCGGAAGGTCTCGATCAGCGCCAACGAGCGGGCATGGTGCTCTCCTCGCCGGTGGAGGCCCGGCAGGCCGAAGGCATCCGGATCGGCCTCCTCCTCGGGCAGCGGCTCCGGCGCACTGCCGAACAGGCGGGAGAGGAAGCTGCCTCGGGGATCCTGTGCGCGGTCCTGCGGGGACGGCTCGATGAGGTCGATGTCGGTGATCAGCAGGGCGTCCGTGTTCAGCACGGCGGCGCCGTACCGGTTGCGGGTGATCGCGGCGATCAGCTCGCCGTCCGGCCCGTGGAGCTCCTCCAGCAGCTCCTCGGGGAGCCGGCGGTCGGGGTAGTACTCGCGGTCGGGGTCGTTCGCGCGCCCCGGACCGCCGGAGGCCACGAGGCGCTCCAGGCGGTCGCGGGCATCGCGCTCGGCATCCTGCGGTGACTCGTCCGAGGAGCCGTGGACGGTGAGATCGAGCTCGCGTCCGTCCGCGAGGGTCCGGGTCTCGCGGACGGACGCCCAATGACGAGGGATCGGCTTCATGTCTCGACCGTAACCCCCCTGGAGGAGGTCAGCCGGGCCGGGTCAGCTCAGCGTGGCGGTGAGGGTGATGTCCACGCCGGTCAGGGCCTTGGAGACCGGGCAGGCGCTCTTGGCCTCGTCGGCGATGCGCTGGAAGTCGGCGTCCTCGATCCCGTCGATGCTCGCCGTGACGCTCAGCGCGATGCCGGTGATGCCGCCCTCGCCGATGTTGAAGCTGACGTCAGCCGTGGTGTCGACCGAGGTGGGAGGGGTGTCGTTCTCCGCCAGCATGTTGGAGAACTGCATCGAGTAGCAGGCGGCGTGCGCGGCGCCCAGCAGCTCCTCGGGGGAGGTGGTTCCCTGCGCGGACTCCTCGGCGCGGGCCTTCCAGCTGAGATCGAGGGTGCCCAGCTTCGAGGTCTCCAGGGTGGTGGTCCCGGAACCCGAGATCAGATCGCCCTTCCAGGCGGTGGAGGCGGTGGAGGTGACGGTGCGGGGCATGGTGACTCCTTCGATCGGCGGTCGCCCAGCGCTGTCGCGAAGGGCGCTCGCTGTCCACCGTAGCCCCGACCTCCGGCCGAGGGGAGGGGCCCATGGTCCCGCCAGCGTCCGGCCAGCGCGTTCGGGGGTCGGTGAGCTGCGGCGAACGGCAGTCAGCAGAGATCCGCAGGGATCAGCAGGGAACGACGCACAGCAGGGGGCGACGAGCAGTGGCGACCGATGGTCAGCGGGGCAGAGTTGGGGGAATGGCCCGGGCGATTCCCCCAACTTTGCCCCGCTCACGGTGAGAGATGGGTGCGGGCGGGGGCGGGGGAGCGCTGCGGGGGACGGAGTGCCGCCGGGGGTGGGGTGCCGCGCGGGTTACTGCAGGGACTCGAACTTGCGGATCCAGGCCGAGCCGATGGGGTTGGCGTCGGCCATCATGATCACGAAGCGGTCCCCGGCGATCTCGGCGACCTCGGTCAGCGCCACGCGGCGCTCGTGCTCGAGGGAATGGTCCAGGCGGCGCACCCCGTCGGCGATCACCTTCGCGAAGGTGTCGGTGCGGCCCAGGAACGCCACGAAGGGCATGTCGAACTTCTCGGAATAGCGGGCGGAGAGGTCGCGCACCGCCAGGATGTCCTCGTCCGACAGGTTCTCCAGCGCGAAGGAGCCCACGTCCTGGCTGATCACGCCGGCCTGCTCCTCGTCGGCGGTCACCAGGGTGGCCATGTCGGGGTAGCTCGCCACCAGGGAGTCCTGCTCGGCGCGGTCCGCGGAGAGCACCTCGTCCTCGATGGCCGCGCGCAGAGCGGGGGCGTCGGCGAAGGGGCGCGACTCCCAGGCCTGCTCGAGCGGCCAGGTCGCCCCGTTGAACAGCGACCCGAAGGTGCTCACGAAGGTCTCGCGAGCCATGTCGTTGACCTCGGAGATGCCGATGCGCTCGCCGGCGGCGGTGGTGGTGACCTTGGAGCCCTGCTGGCCGCCGATGTGGAAGAAGAGCACGTTGAGCACGATCGCGGTGATTGCGCCGACGGTCACGCCCGAGGAGACGAACACCTGTGCCCAGGCGGGGAACACGCCCGCGATGTCGGGCTTGAAGCTGACCAGCATCGCCAGGCCCAGCGAGGTGCCCACGATGACCGAGTTGCGGTTGTCGGTGAGATCGACCTTGGACAGGGTCTGGACGCCCACGAGCGCCACCGAGGCGAAGAGGGCGAGGGAGGCGCCGCCCAGCACGGGGGAGGGGATCGCCTCCACGACGGCGCCGGCCTTGGGCAGCACACCGAGCACGATCATGATCACGCCGGCCCCGGCCACCACCCAGCGGGACTTCACCCGGGTCAGGCGCACCAGGCCGATGTTCTGGGCGAAGCAGGTGTACGGGAAGGAGTTCAGCACGCCGCCCAGCAGCGTGGAGAGACCGTCGGCCCGGATCGCCTCGGAGATGTTCTTGGGCCGGATCCGCTTGCCGACGATCTCGCCCGCGGCGAAGACGTCGCCGGTGGTCTCGACCATGGTGATCAGCATGACGATGATCATCGAGACGATCGCGGTGAGCGAGAAGGTGGGGATGCCGAAGTAGAACGGTGTGGTGACGCCGAAGGCGGAGGCCTCGGTGACGCCGCCGAAGGAGGTGTCGCCCAGGATCACCGCGACGGCGGTGCCGATCACGAGGCCCAGCAGCACCGCGATCGTGCCGAGGAAGCCGCGGAAGAACCGCTGCACCAGCACGATGATCCCCAGCGTGCCCAGGGCGTAGGCGATGTCGCGGCCGGCCGGGACGCCCTCGGCGTAGTTGGTGATGTCCCCGGCGGAGACGCCCAGCAGCGTGATGCCCATCGTGGTCAGCACGGTGCCGATCGCCACCGGCGGGAAGAACCGCAGGATCTTCGCGAAGTACGGGGCCACCAGGAAGGTGAACAGGCCCGCCACGATGATCGAGCCGTAGATCATCGGCAGACCCTCGACGCCGCCCTCACCACCGGTCGCGGCCAGGCCGATCGCGATGATCGGGCTCACCGCGGTGGTGGTCACGCCCTGGATGATCGGCAGGCGCACGCCCACCTTCCAGAAGCCCACCGACTGGATCAGCGTCGCGATGCCGCAGGTGAACAGGTCCGCGTTGATCAGGTGGATGGTCTGCTCCGCCGTCAGGCCCAGGCCCGAGGCGATCAGCAGCGGCACGATGACCGCGCCGGCGTAGAAGGCCAGCACGTGCTGGAGGGACAGCACGCCGAGCCGGGCAGGAGGAGGCACCTGGTCCACGGGATGCGTGCGGGGCGTCTCGAGCGCGGGTGAGGCGGTGGTCATGGGCCGTCCTTGGGGATCCAGCGGGTGAAGGGAGGGGGAGCCGGGAGAGCAGGGGAGGCCCCGCGCATCAGGGTAGGGCCCGGAGGGTTCTCGAGGCCGCCCAGGATCACGCCTCGGCCGCTGGACGCCCCCGAACGAGAGGCACCCCACGCGCTCTGCGGAACCGGCGGCCGGACGGGCGTGACGCGTGACATCAGGGGCAACAGATGGCCCTTCTGCGCGTCGCGGTGTAGAAGGGAGGCGTGAGCACCTCCCCGTCGTCGACCCCGCCCTCGACTCCGCCCTCGACGCCGCCGTCGGCCCAGCCCTCGAACCAGCCGTCGACCCCAGCCCCTGCTGCGCCCGCCCGTGCCGCCGCTGTCGGCGGTGTGCTCGCGGTGCTGGCCGTCGGCGTCATCGCCGTGAACCTGCGTCCCGGGGCGACCAGCATCGGGCCGCTCATGGAGGACATCGTCGGCGCGTTCGGTCAGGGCGCGATCGCCTCGGGCCTGCTCACCGCCCTGCCCTGCATCGCCTTCGGCGTCTTCGGCTTCCTGGCCGTCCCGATCTCCCGCCGGCTGGGCCTGACCGGCACCATCGTCGCCTCCTTCGTGCTGGTGGCGCTCGGGCTCCTGCTGCGGCCCGCCGCCAGCAGCTTCGGCATGTTCCTCGCCCTGTCGCTGCTGGTGCTCATCGGGCCGGCCCTCGGCAACGTGGTGGTGCCCGCCTGGATCAAGCAGCACGGCGGACTGCGCACCGTGGGCCTCATGACGCTGTACAGCGTGACCCTCGCGATCGGCGGCTCCGCGGGGGCCGCGTTCGCGGTGCCGCTGGCGGGCGGTGCGGCCGACGGGTGGCGCGACTCGCTCCAGTTCTGGGGGATGGTCGCCGTCGTCCCCGTCGTGGTCTGGGCCGTTGCGCTCACGCGCACCGGGCACGACTTCCCGCCCGCCCCGCCGAGCGGCGACCTGCCCGGCTCTCTGCTGCGCTCGCCGACGGCGATCGCGCTGACCGTCATGTTCGGCGTGCAGTCCACGAACGCCTACACCCAGTTCGGGATGCTGCCCCAGATCCTCACCTCCTCCGGCCTCACGCCCACGCGGGCGGGGTTCATCATCGCGGTGATCTCCGGCTGGGGGATCGTGGGCGGGCTCGTCATGCCCACCGTCATCTCCCGCTTCCGTCGGCTGCCCTGGCTGGTCGCGGGCTTCGGCGTGCTCACCACGATCGGCTACCTCGGCTTCTGGCTGGCGCCGGCCGCGAGCCCGCTGCTGTGGGCCTGCATCCTGGGGATCGGTGGCTTCGCCTTCCCCACCGCGATCGCCCTGCTGCCCGCCCGCACCCGGTCCGCCCGGGTGACCGCCCGGCTGGCCGGGATGGCCCAGCCCCTGGGCTATGTGTTCGCGGCGATCGGTCCGATCGCCGCCGGCGCCCTGCTGGACACGACCGGATCGGTGCCGGCCGTGCTGCTCTTCCTCGCCCTGACCGGCATCGTCCTCGCCGTCGCGGGCTATCGGGCGGCGCTGCCGCGGATGGTCGACGACGAGATCGCCGGCTGACCTCGGCCGGCACCGCGCTGCGCGACGAGCCGCCCGGCGATTCGTGGGAAGATGCCGTCATGAGCATCGTCAGCACGCTGCGCATCCTGGCGTCCCAGCGACCGTCCCTCCCGTCCCGCGCCATCGCGGCTCCTGCTCGCGTGGAGCGTCGGCGGCCGCGGCATGTCCCGGTGACCTGGATCGACGCGCCCCTCGCAGCAACCGCCACCATCGTCCACCTGCACGGGGGCGGCTACGTACGCGGCGAGAGCCCGAACCACTGGGGCTGGGTCGAGGAGGTCGGTCGGCGCAGCGGCGCGGCCACCGCGATGGTCCATTACCGGATGCCCCCGCGGCACCCCTTCCCGGCCGCGATCGAGGACGTCCTGCATGCCCTCGACGCGATGGCCGAGGAGAGCCTGCTGCGTCCCGGACGCTGGGTGCTCTCCGGGGACAGTGCCGGTGGCGGCCTCGCGCTCGCCGTCGCCCAGACCCTCGCCCACTCCGGGGGCGACATCCCCGCCCTGCTGCTGCTCGAGTCCCCCTGGGCGGACCTCACCGTCCAGGTGGACGAGGAGAGCGACCACGGCACCGCGGCGCGCCTCTACGCCGGCACGGTCCCGGCGGACAACCCGCGCATCAGCCCCCTGCTGGGCGACCTCGGCACCCTGCCGCCGGTCCACCTGGTCACCGGCAGCCAGGATCCGTTCGTCACGGACTCCCGCCGGCTGCACGAGGGGATCGCCGCGGCCGGCGGCGAGGTCGAGTACCTCGAGGTGGCCGGGGCGGGCCATGACCCCGCAGTGCTCGCCTCGGGCCCGACCGGGCAGGCCGCGCGCCGCTCGCAGATCGAGGCCGTTCGCGCTGGTCTGGGTCTCCGCGCGAGCGTCTGAGTCGCCGCGCGAGCGTCAGAGCACCGCTAGGGAGCCCCCGCGGGTCACGCGTCGGCCGGGACGTTCCTCGGCAGGCGGTCGAGCGCCTCGACCAGGGGTGAGAGCTCCGGGATGTCGCGAGCTTCCTGGAGGGTCTCCTCGAGGATGCGGTCGTAGGTGGGGCGCGCCTCCTCCAGCAGGTCGACGCCCGCAGGGGTGAGCTCGGTGTAGATGCCGCGGCGGTCGTCCGCGCACAGCACCCGGGTCAGCAGGCCGCGATTCTCCAGGCGGTTGACCAGGCGTGTCGCCGCGCTCGCGGAGAGTGCGGCGGCCCTCGCGAGCTGGCTCATCCGCATGTGCCAGCCGTGCTGACGGCTGAGGGCGTCCAGCACGGTGAACTCGACGACCGACAGGGTGTGCCCCTCGCCGAGCGCCTTCTCCAGGCGGGTCTCGATCAGGCCGTGCAGCGAGGCGAGCGTGCGCCAGCCCCGGGCGCGGATCTCGAGGGAGTCATCGGCGATGCCCATGGGGCCTCCTGAGGTGTGAGCTGTCTGGTGGGTGAGCTGTCTGGGATGCGAGCAGTGGATCGCTCGTGAGCAGTGGATCGCTCCCCTCAGGATAGACGCTCTTGCAATAGCCCGCGCATGCAACTACTGTCCTCTCGTCACCACATAGTTGCATGCGCGGCATGACGGCGTGCGCGACGATATGTCTGCTCCGGATGCTGTGCCCCTTGTGGCCTGCCGCCCGGCCACCCTGAAAGGACCGCGATGCCCCTCGCACTGCTCGCCCTCGCCCTCGGAGGCTTCGGGATCGGCCTCACCGAATTCGTCATCGCCGGCCTGCTGCCCGAGGTCGCCCAGGACCTCCAGGTCAGCGAGGCCGCCGCCGGCATGCTCATCTCCGGTTACGCGCTCTCCGTGGCGGTCGGCGCGCTGGGCCTCACCGCGCTCGTGAACCGTCTGAACCGCAAGCACGTCCTGTCCGGGCTGATGATCCTGTTCATCGCCGGCAACCTCGTCTCCGCGCTCGCCCCCAGCTACGAGCTGCTGCTGCTGCTGGGCCGGATCCTCTCCGCCCTCACCCACGGCGCCTTCTTCGGGATCGGGGCGGTCGTCGCCGCCTCCCTCGTCGAGCGGTCGAAGCAGGCCGGGGCGATAGCCCTCATGTTCGGCGGTCTCACCACAGCCAACGTGCTCGGCGTTCCGCTCGGCACCCTGCTCGGCCAGCAGCTCGGCTGGCGCTCCACCTTCTGGGCCATCACCGTGATCGGCGTCCTCGCGCTGATCGGCATGCTCGTGCTGCTGCCGGACCGCCCCGTCGACAAGGGCGCCCCCGGGCTCCGCCACGAGGTCACGGCCTTCCGCAACCGGCAGGTGTGGTTCTCGCTCGGCGTCACGGTGCTCGGCTTCGGAGGCATGTTCGGTGCCTTCACGTACATCGCCTTCACCCTGACCGGGGTCTCCGGCTTCGCCTCGAGCTGGGTGCCGGGCCTGTTGATCCTCTTCGGACTGGGCATGTTCGCCGGCAACCTCCTCGGCGGGCGGGCGGCGGACCGCTCCGTGCCCCTCACCCTCGTCGTGGTGCTGTCCTCCCTGCTGGTGGTCATGATCGCCTTCGCCCTGCTCGCGGGATCGCAGATCGCCACCGTGCTGCTGCTGATGGCGATGGGGGCCTTCGGCTTCGCCACCGTCCCCGCACTGCAGACGCGGATCATGGGGGACGCGGGCGAGGCTCCCACCCTGGCCTCCGGTGCCAACATCGCCGCGTTCAACGTGGGCAACGCCCTCGGGGCCTGGCTCGGGGGCCTCGCGATCACCGCCGGAGGTGGCTACACCTCCCCGCTGTGGGTCGGGGCCGCCCTGACCGCAGGGGCACTCCTCGTGCTGGTCGTGGCGGAGAACTCGCGTCGGCGAGCGGGTCGTCCGTCGGCCGACGGGACGCAGGACATCCCGCAGTTGACCGGCATTCATGAACATGTGTGACGATACGTCTCGTAGAGCCGTCGGCCAGCACTGCCCGCAGTGCCAGCACTGTCTGCGTCGTCGGCACCGTCGAGCGGAAGGCGCATCATGCTTCTCGAACGATTCTTCGAGACCGATCTCGCGCAGGCGAGCTATCTGATCGCCTCGACCGACGCCGGTCGCGCGGTCGTCGTCGATCCTCGCCGCGACGTGCAGGGATATCTGGACCTCGCCGCCAAGCACGGCGTGAGCATCACCGATGTCACCGAGACCCACATCCATGCCGACTACCTCTCGGGCACCCGGGAGCTGGCCGCCGCCACGGGCGCCACGATCCACGTCTCCGGCCACGGCGGCGCGGACTGGTCCTACGGCTACGACGCGCACCTGCTCCACGACGGCGACGAGATCGCCGTCGGCGAGGTGCGGCTGCGCGCGCTGCACACTCCCGGGCACACCCCGGAGCACCTGAGCTTCCTGGTCACCGACGGGAGCGTCGCCGACGAGCCCGGCTACCTGCTCTCGGGCGACTTCATCTTCGCCGGGGACCTGGGCCGGCCCGACCTGCTCGACGAGGTCGCCGGGGGAGTGGACACCCGCGAGGACTCCGCCCGCACCATGTTCGCGTCGCTGCGGGACCGCTTCGTGACGCTGCCGGACCACCTCCAGGTGTTCCCCGGCCACGGCGCCGGGTCCGCCTGCGGGAAGTCGCTCGGCGCGGTGCCCTCCACGAGCGTCGGCTACGAGAAGCGCTTCGCCTGGTGGGCGCCGTTCGTCGCCGCGGGCGACGAGGCCGGGTTCATGGATCAGCTGCTGGGCGGTCAGCCCGAGGCGCACGCCTACTTCGCACGGATGAAGCGGCAGAACCGCGACGGGCCGGCCGTGCGCGGCGCCGTCGAGCCGCTGCCCGAGCTCGATCCGGCCGACGTCGCCTCCGCCCTCGCCTCCGGCGCGGCGGTCCTCCTGGACACGCGCAGTCTCGAGGAGGTGCACAGCGGCGCCGTGATCGGCGCCCTCACGGTGCCCGCGACGGCCAGCCGCTCCACCTACGCGGCCTGGACCTTCGATCCCGAGCGGGAGGACACCTCGGTGATCCTGCTGGCGCGCGACGACGACCAGGCGCAGGAGCTGCGCGACAACCTGCTGCGCGTCGGGATCGACGCCGTGGCCGGGTATGTCACCGCGCTCGGTGACCTGCCCGGCTTCGTCCCGGAGATCGTCGCCCCGGCGGACCTCGAGGGTCACCGGCACGATCTGGTGCTCGACGTGCGCGGCCGCGACGAGCACGCCGACGGGGCGGTTCCCGGCTCGCAGCAGCTCCACGGCGGGCGGGCCCTGTGGGAGCTCGAGGAGCTCCCCGAGGGCGGCCGGATCGTCGTGTACTGCCAGTCCGGGCTGCGCGCCGGGGTGGTCTCCTCCGCACTGCGCCGTGCGGGCTACGACATCGTCGAGCTCGAGGGCAGCTACGCCGGCTGGTCGCGGTGGGCTGACGCGGCAGGGACTGAGGCAGCAGAGACTGAGGCAGCAGGGGTGGGGACAACCACGGAGGCGGCGGCCGGGGCAGAGGACGTCGTGGACGCCCGCTAATCTGATCCCATGACCCGCGGCGACCAGCCTCCTGATGACCAGGCGATTCGGGGCGGCAGCTCGTCGGCCGTCCCCGAGATCCGTGACCTGCTGCTCGCGCACACCTCCGCCGGGACCCTGCGGATCGTGCTCCAGCAGCTGACCCTCCGCGACGAGGGCCGCGAGGTCGGGGTGCATGAGGTGATCGATGCGGTCACCGACGTGGGCGGCAACCTCGTGACGTTCTCCCTGCGGGCCTCCGTGCACGGCGACCCCGAGGACTCGGCCCGGCTGGAGGCGGCGATCCGTCGGCTGCGCGAGGACATCGCCGCCGACCCGGCACGACCGATCGACAGCCTCGTCGTGATCCTCGACGGGGACGGGCGGCACCGGGTGAGCGTCGACAGCGGGCTGGAGATCCCCCCGCAGGATGCGGCCGCCCACCTCGCGCTCCGCGACGGAGCCCACCACATCTCGCACGAGTCGCCTGCGCTGGATGACCTGCGGGACCGGCTCGCGGGCCCTCCGCCCAGCCTGCTGCGACGGGGCCGTGACCTGGTGCGCGGGTGGCTGCGTCCCTCCGGCTGAGCCGACTTCTGCGGCGCCTCGGACCGGACGCCTCAGATCGGGCGCATCCCCTGCGTGGTCGCCGCGGGCAGCTCCACGCCGATGGCCCGTGCCAGTGTCACGCCCAGATCGGCCCATGACCCCTCGACGTCCGACGTCGGCAGCCCGGGCCCGCGGGCGACCGCGACCGTGCGGGCCGAGGGATCCGTGGCGGCGCGGGGCCCGTCGTCGTAGGGATCACCGCCGTCCACCAGCGAGCGCCGCGTGGCCGAGAGCCCGAGGACGGTTCCCGGGGAGCCCTCGAGCACCGCGATGACGTCGGTCTCCGCGGACGCCCCGGCTCCGCCGTCAACCCGGCGCAGGCTCAGCCGGGGAAGGTCGTCGCGCCGGTCGTCCGCCTCCTGTGCGGCCAGGTCGTTCCGCCGCGCGAGGTCGACGAGATCGGTCAGCGCCGCGAGAGCGGACTCCCGCACGGCCTCCCCCTCGTCCCGGCGCACGTGCAGCACGCCGCGCGGCCCGTCGGGCCACACCAGCGCGCGCACATCCTGCAGCCGCGGACCGTCGGCGCGCAGCAGACCGCGCTCGGCGAGCACCGCATTGGGATGCACCCGCAGATCCGTCGGGACCAGCGGCCTGCCCGGCACCAGCACCACACGGTCTGCGTCGTCCGGGGCGAAGGAGGTGAGCACCTGGTCCAGGGCATCGATCGTGTCGGCGAGAGCGCGAGAGGGATCGGGGCCGGTCATGCCCGCCCGACGGCGCACGGACCCGAGGCCGGTCAGGCGCAGGGCGAGGAGATCGACGGGTCCGAGCCGCAGGCAGTCCGCCGCGATCTCGGCGACCAGGTCGTCCGGCGGGACCTGCGAGAGCTGCACCCCGGCCTCCCGTCGTGCCGTGAGGTGCTCGGCGACCATCCGCGGCGAGCTGGTGGCCTCGGCCATCTCCCAGCGATGGCGATAGCGGTGCGGATCCTCGGTCAACGGCAGGCAGAGGTCGATGTCGGCGCCGGCCGTCGCCGGCCACTGCAGGGCGGCGGTGACCAGTCCCTGCTCGCGGGCCTGGTCGAACAGGGTGGGCACCCTGAGCGAGTCCGCGTACCAGTCGGAGCGCGCCGTGGCCGGTCCGGTGGAGAAGGGATGCTGGGTGGTCACCCCGGCCCGAGCGGGAGAGGTTCCCGTGACCAGGGAGAGCAGCGTCGGGACGGACTCGGTGGAGCCGCCCGGGGGGATCTGCAGGCGCGTGGCGGCGCCCGACGGCCCCTCCGACACGCCCCCGAAAAGTCCCCCGCGCAGCGATGCTCGCTCGGCGAGGTGGGGGAGGTCCTGCTCGTCGAGTCCGTCGACGGCGATGATCAGCGTGCGGCCGGACGTCACAAGGGCCCCTCTCGGCGGGATCGACGGACGGTGTCCCGACCACCGTAGGGCGGGGGTGTTGCCGGGGCGCGAGGTCGGGGTGAGCACGTGGCCACCTCCTGGTGAACACCGTGCGCCTCGGCGGACGCCTGGTCAGGCGCAGGCCGCGTTCGTCGCGTCGTCCCCGGTCAGTGCCGCCGACCCGGGATCCAGCAGGTCCTCCCGCGCGATGCGGGGAGCCGCGATCACGGTCGCCATCGTGGCCCGCTGCGCGGCGCGCTGCTCCACGGTGTCCGCGAGGGCCGGCACGACGAGCCCGCCGGATTCGCCGACGGCGCATGCATCCAGACCATGGATGGTGGCGCGGAGGGCGGCGGTGGAGATGGAGCCCGCGACAGCGCTGGTTCCTGTGTCCGTCTCTGACTCTGCCTCTGTCTCTGTCCCGGTGCGGAGGGTCGCCACGATGCCCACGCGGTAGGCGACCACGCCCACGGCGCGGGTGGCGGTGTCCAGCACCGTCCACGCGATGGTGCCGCCCAGCAGGAGCGCCGGGGCGCCGTCGTGATCGGCGCGGAACCAGTCCATCGACAGCGCGGGGCGTCCGACGCTCGCGAAACCCTCCGCGGGGGCGAAGCAGTAGACCTGGCGATCGCCGCCGTCCCAGGCGGACTGCAGGAGGTCCCGCCAGTACTCGGGACTCGCGGAGCGGACATGCTCGAGGGTGGCCGCGTCGTCGAGCCCGCGGACCGCGCCGGGGGAGAGGTAGGCGGCCTCGAGGAAGGAGATCAGCGACTGACGGGCCGGGTCCAGGACCGCATCGTCGTCCCCGAGCTCCCCCCAGGTCTCCAGCTCCGACGCCGCGCCGGCGATCGGCAGGGCCAGCACGTCGTCCGCCGTGCGCCCGTCCCAGCGCACCTCATCGAGGTGGGCCAGCGGGTCCCGTGGGACATCGCCCGAGGTGGGGACCGGAGCCGGATCGCGACCGCATCCCGCCGCGAGCAGGATCGCACCGGAGGCGGCGACCAGGCCGGCGAGGTCCCGTCGGCGCAGCGAGGAGACGGGCGGAGCTGTCATCGCGTGCGGAGCCGTCGTCGACTGCGGAGTCATCGGTGGTCGTGGGGTCATCGCCGGCCGGGGGTGGAGGGATCCGCGCGCCCGGCCTCGGCGTCGAGCCGGTAGCGGACGTCGTCGGCCCGACCTCGGTCGCGCCGCGTGGCCCGGTCCACCAGCTCCCGGGTGTCGTGGCCAGGCTCCTCGGACTGCAGCACAGCCCAGGCCAGGAGGCCGATGGTGAGCACGGCGGTGAGGGCCAGGAGGATGCCCAGGATCGGCCAGGAGAAGGCGACGGGATCCCAGAACGGATCGCTCCGGAAGGGTGCGGCCAGGACCACGAGAACCCCCATCCGGTCGTGGTGCGCAGGGGCCCGGGGACGGTCCCGGGCCCACAGAGATGAAGGTCAGCATAGCTGTCGGGCGTTTCGTGGTTATGCTGGGGAAGTTATGGCTGATGTGATCGTCGGGCGCTTCGCCCTCATCGACCTGATCGCCAAGGGCGGTTCCGGGTCTGTCTGGCGTGCCTGGGATTCGAAGACCAAGGAGCTGTGCGCGGCGAAGGTGCTGCGCCAGCGCGACTCCGCCGATCTCATGCGCTTCGTGCGCGAGAAGGGCGTCAGCTTCGACCACCCCCATCTCCTGACCCCCTACGGCTGGGGTGCGGAGGACGAGCACGTGGTGATCGCGATGCCGCTGGCCTCCGGCGGCACCCTCGAATCCGTGGTCAAGACGCGCGGCAAGCTCGCCGAGCCCGCCGTGGTCGTGCTCCTGGACCAGCTGCTCGACGGGCTCTCCCATATCCACGCCGAGGGCTGGATCCATCGGGACGTGAAGCCGGCGAACATCATGTTCGAGCCGCGCGGCCGCGCCGCGCCCGTCTCCCGACTCGCGGACTTCGGCATCGCCGTGCACGAGACCGATGTGCGCTTCACGCATGTGGGCATGGTCAACGGCACCCCCGGCTACATGGCACCGGAGCTGTTCGCGATGGCCGAGCCCGTGCCCTCCCACGATCTCTACGCCGCGGGCGTGGTGGCGATGGTGGCCCTGAACGGCCCGATCAAGCTCCATGACGGCTCCTTCCGGCCCGACGAGCTCACCCAGTACCTGCGCGGGGTGACCCCGAAGCTGTCCGCGGTGATCCGCAAGCTCGTCGCCGCCCAGCCCGAGGACCGCTACCAGGACGCCGACTCGGTGCGCCGCGATCTGCCGCGCGTGCCGCAGGGCTACCCCCTGGCCCACGCCGACGGCAGTCCGCTCGATCTCCGCGACACCCTGGACCCGCTGCCGGCGGACGCTCCCGGGGCGGTGCGACCCGAGCGGCCCGTTCCCCAGGTCAACCCCTCCTCGCTCGAGGCGATCCGAGCCGGCCAGGTCCAGCAGGGCTTCTCCTCCGGCTCGCCGTCCCCGCAGACAGGACCGCAGTGGGCCGGGCAGCAGACGTCGGCGCAGCGCCAGCCCGGTCAGTACGCCCCCACCCAGCAGGGGACAGCCCCGTACGGGGCTCCGCAGCAGGGACCGGGACCGCAGCAGGGAGCGGGGCCGCAGAGCGGGATGCAGCAGCAGTACTCGCCGCAGCAGTACTCGCCGTCGTCCGGCCCCCGTCCGGGCGTCCAGTCCCCGTCGGGCGCCGCCACCTCCCACGGTGGGGTCAACGGGGTCAAGGACCGCAGCACCCTGATCGCCGTGGGCCTCGGGATCGCCGCGGCGGTCGTGCTCGGCGTGATCGTGGCCATCACCTTGCTGATGATCTTCCCCAACGACTCCGCACTCGGCGCAGGCGGCGACGGTGCGGGCGCTGCCGGTGCTGGCACCAGCAGCATCGACGCGGCCTTCGCCGAGGTCGACCCCGGCCAGGAATGCGCTGAGCAGGACGAAGGGGTCATCGCCCTCACGCCCGAGGGTGACTACATCTCCTGCACCCTCGCCGACGACGGCGACGGGTACGCCTTCGCCTGAGCGGCCGACCGGCCTCAGCGCGGTGCGACCGCCGTGGTGTCCAGGGACTGCACGAGCGCCTCGCGCCGGGGGTCCATGAGCAGGTCGATGCGCAGGGAGGGGGCGCCGTCCCCGACACCGGGCAGCACCCAGCGCAGCTGCGCACGGCTGATCGCCGTCGCATCCTCCGCGCGCAGGGACGCCAGGGCGTCCGAGCTGTTCGTGCCCAGACCCGTCGCGGCGAGGGCAGTGTCCAGGCGTCGGCGGCGCTCGGCGCGGGAGGTGTCGAGGTCCATGTTGTCCGCGAACCAGGCGTCGGCCACGGAGTCCTCCCCGGTGCGCAGCCAGTCCAGGGCGGCCGAGGCGGCCTCGAGGGTGCGGGGTGCCGCCTGCGTCGCGGCGGGGGCGAGCAGGGCCGGGGCCTCGCGCTGCAGGATCCGCAGGGCCTGCATCGACAGCGGGACGGCGGGGGCGTACTTGGAGTTGGCGAGCGCCACGATGCCCACGCCGGTGGGGCGGTGCCACACCATGAACGAGCCGTACCCGGGGTATCCGCCGGAGTGGGAGATGATCTCGCCGAGGTCGGGGAACTGCTCGACGACCAGCCCGAAGCCGTACCCTCGGATCCGGTCGAAGCCGGGCGAACGGCCGTCCTCGCCGGCGGGGAGGGCGGGCATCCGGTGGTGGCGCTTGAGCTGCTGCATCTCGCGGCGCGAGGCCGACGAGAGCAGTGCCTGCTCGCGGGTCGCAGAATCCGGGGCATCGGCGGCGGCGAGGAAGCGCACCCAGGTGGCGACGTCGTCGACCGTGGAGAACAGGCCGGCCATCGCGCCGTACACGCCGGGGGAGTCCAGCGGCACCGGCTCGAAGCGGGTGGCGTCGGTGCGGTCGGCCAGGCGGTGACCGGTGGCGACGCGGGAGGCGTCCAGGGTGGAGGTCTCGAAGGCGGTGTCCGCCATGCCCAGCGGCTCCAGGAAGCGCTCGCGGATCTGCGCGGTGTAGTCCGAGCCCGTGACCTCGTCGATCACGCGGCCCAGCAGGGCGTATCCGGTGTTGGAGTACTCGAAGCCGGTGTCGGGGTGGTGCACATGTCCGAGCCCGCCGGCGAGCAGCGCCGCGAACTCCTCGCGGGTCATGGCCTCCTGCCGGTCGCCCCACGGGTTGTCGGTGACCAGACCTCCACCCATGGTGAGCAGGTGGCGCAGGGTGGGCTCGGGGTCGTCGGAGGCGAGCTCGAAGGCCCCGGCGGCCTCGGGCACGTAGGCGCTCACCGGATCGTCCAGGCGGAGCTTCCCCTCATCGCGCAGGGCGAGGAGTGTCGCGGCGGTGAAGGACTTCGTCATCGAGGCGATGCGGGAGATCGTGGCCCCGTCCATGGGGGCGGACCCGGCGGCGAGCTGTCCGGCGTCCAGCTCGCGGTAGCCGGCGGCGCCGTGCGCGAGGACAGCCTGCTCGTGGTCGTGCCCGCCGATGATCGCCCAGGTCACCCCGGAGGTCCTGTGGCCGGCGACGGCCTCCTCGAACAGGGCGGAGATCGCGGCGAGGGCGGCAGGGGGCACCGTGGTGCTGGGGGTGCCGGGCGTGCTGGGACGGGGAGCGGTGGAGCTGGAGGGCATGGATCTCACTCTAGGACGTCGGGCGGCGTGGGGTGGTCTGGCGACTCCGGGGACTCCGACGGCTCCGGGGCCGCCGGGCCGCGCGAGCCGTAGAACTCGGCGATGATCCGGGCCGGCTCCGCGCCGATCGCCGCGGCCAGCAGCGAGGGGTCGGTGCGCCCGGGATCGAAAGGGGCCGGCATCGGTGCGGGACCGGGGGAGGACCCGGCGTCATCGTCGGCGTCCGCCCCCTCGGCGTCCGTCCCGTCGTCGTCCTGGGGATCGGCCCGCTCGGCGGAACTGCTCGCCGCTGCGCTCTCCCGCGGCGCGATCAGATCCTCGAGGGTGAGGCCGCGCAGGGTCACCAGGTGCACAGGGTGCTCGTCCACGGCTTCGACCAGCACGTACACCAGGGCCGCGACGTGGCGGCAGGGTCCCGGCCAGTCCAGGCAGGAGCAGTCGTGGCTCAGCTCGGAGGCGTCGCGCGGCAGCAGCGAGATCTCGTGCGGGGCCAGCGCGCCCTCGATCTCCTGCGGGTACTGGCCGGCGGCGAGCCGGGCGGGCAGCTCGGGGCGGGCCCGGACCACCTGCAGGAACACCTCGCGGTCCGACGGGGAGTAGACGGGCAGGTCGAGGCGGGCCTGATACAGCTCGCCGTCGGCGTCGAGCACGTCGCCGCGGGCGATCCCCGCCTCGACGTCCAGCCACTGCACGCGCCCCGCGCGGGCGTCGGCCCTCCCGCTGCCGGAGCGGCCCACGCCGAGGAGACGCTCGGCGGCATCGCGCAGCGCGACGGCGTGCCAGCCCTTCCCGATCGCGCCGCGGCGCGAGACCAGTTTGATGCTCATCGACCGTCCCTCATGTCTCGTCCTCGTCCAGGGTCAGCAGGTCCAGCAGACGGTCGTCGTCGAGATCGGAGAGCCAGTCCTCGCCGGGGCTGATGGTGAGATCGGCGAGGGACTGCTTGTCCGCGAGGACCGTGTCGATCTTCTCCTCGACGGTGCCGGCGCTGACCAGCTTGTGCACGGTGACGTCGCGGCGCTGGCCGATGCGGAAGGCGCGGTCGGTGGCCTGGTTCTCCACCGCCGGGTTCCACCAGCGGTCCAGGTGCACCACGTGGTTGGCGGCGGTGAGGGTGAGGCCGGTGCCGCCGGCGCGCAGGCTCAGCAGCATGAGCCCGGGGCGGTCGCGATGCTCCTGGAACTCGGCGACCATCTGATCGCGGTCGTGCTTGGAGACGCCGCCGTGGAGGAAAGGCACCGAGGAGACCCCCATCTCGGCGAAGCGCTCCTCCCAGTAGGGGACCAGCAGATGCCCGAAGGTCGTGAACTGGGTGAACAGGATGACCTTCTCGCCCTCGGCGAAGGCCGCCTCGAGCACGTCGTCGATCAGCTCGAGCTTCCCGGACCGGTGCTGGCCGTCGCGCAGGATCGCCGAGCCGTCGCCCAGGTAGTGGGCGGGATGGTTGCACACCTGCTTCAGGCGGGTGATGGTGGAGACCACGAGGGTGCGCCGGGTCTTCTCGTCGGCCCCGTCGATCTTCGCCATCAGCTCGTCGACCAGCGCCTGGTAGAGGCCGGCCTGCTCCGGGGTCAGGTTCACCACCCGGGTGAGCTCGCTCTTCTCCGGCAGGTCCTTGATGATCGAGCGGTCCGTCTTCACCCGGCGCAGGATGAACGGGGAGGTCACGAGCTTGAGGCGGCTCAGCGCCCCGCTGTCCCCCTCCTCCTCGATCGGGGTGGCGATGCGGTCCCGGAAGCTGTTCGCGCTGCCCAGCAGCCCGGGGTTCGCGACCTCCATGAGGGAGTGCAGATCGGCGAGCTTGTTCTCCACCGGGGTGCCCGTCAGCGCCAGGCGATGGGGGGCGTGCAGGGTGCGGGCGGCGCGCGTGACCTGGGTGCCCGGGGTCTTCACGTGCTGCGCCTCGTCGAGCACGATGCGGTGCCAGGGAACGGCCGAGAGCACCGGGAGATCGCGGGCCAGCAGCGAGTAGGTGGTGATCACGAGGTCCAGATCGCCGGCGCCGGCCACGAAGGACTCGTCCCGCAGGCGGCTGCCGCCGTGGTGCACGTGCACCGCCAGGTGCGGGGCGAAGGTCGCCGCCTCGCGCTGCCAGGCCCCCACCACGGACATCGGGCACACCAGCAGGGTGGGGCCGACGCTCCCGGGCGTCGCCGCCGGGACGACATCGGGGACCTCGACGGAGTGCCGCTCGTGCCCGAAGGCGTCGGTGCCCTCCCGCTCACGGCACAGCAGGGCGAGGACCTGCATCGTCTTGCCGAGCCCCATGTCGTCGGCGAGGATCCCGCCCAGCCCCATCCGGTCCAGCGCCCACAGCCAGTTCAGGCCGTCGACCTGATACGGCCGCAGCGTGGCCTGCAGGGAACGGGGCTGCGGGTGGGGGAAGGCGCCCTCGGCCCCGGGCATCAGCCGGGCCAGCCCGTGGCGGCCCCCGGAGACCATTGCGGCCAGCCCGAAGTCCACGTCGGCGGCGTCGGGGGAGAGGATCAGCGAGAACATCTCCAGCCAGGGCGCCTGCCCGGCGATCTCGGCCGGCGGGGGCGGGAGATCCGGCATCGACGGGGCCGACGGGGTTGACGCGGTTGACGGGGCCGACGGGCGGCCGCCGGGCGAGGTGAGGGGCGGGGCGTCCTGCACGATCCCGTCGTCGCCGGTGCGCAGGCGACGGTCGCGGGTGCGGGAGGTGAAGGCGTCGAGGAAGCGCTCGGCGGCGCGCAGGGTGGTGGCGTCCAGGCGCACCCATTGGCCGCGCAGCTGCACGAGCTCGGACTGCGCCTCCCGGATCTGCTCCATCTCCTCCTCGGTGAGCTCGGTGTCGCCCACGGCGACCCGCCAGCGGAACGAGGCCATCGCGCCCAGGCCCACGCCGGAGGATTTCCTCTCCTGACTGCCCTCCTCCTCGGCCTCCTGCGGGCGCAGAGTCGTGCGCTGCTTCGTCCAGTCGCGCGGCAGCAGCACCGTGACCCCGGCGTCCTCGAGGGCCGGGGTGTCCCGGGAGAGGAACTCGCCGGCCTCGGCGGTGGTCAGCAGCCAGTCCACCCCGGTCTCGTCGACGGATGCGCTGCGCACCGTCGGAGCCAAACGCATCACCGCGGCAGAGGCCTCGGCGGCCCCGGCGGCGGTGAGGTCTCCGACGGCGCGCAGATCGGCGATGGGATGCACGGTCCCGTCGTGCTCCCGCAGGCAGGTCTGCAGGGGCCAGGCGGTGCCCACCGGCGGCTGGAACAGTCGCACCACCAGCTCGCTGTCCGTGGAGGTGAGCTGCACGCCGGGGCGGCCGGAGTCCACGAAGGCGTCGAAGGCGGCGGTGATCCGGCGCTGCGCGGGCAGGTCGGCGCGCAGGTCCCCGTCGTCGGCGAGCGCCCACAGCACGCCGAGGCGATCCTCGGCGGGAGCCTGCACGGTCCGCAGGTGCTCCGCGAAGGCGGACCGGGCGTGCCCGTCCACCAGGGCGTGGAGCAGCGGCGGGGCGTCCCGCTCCGGGGCGCGCCACTCGAGCACGGGACGGCCGAAGCGCTCGCGGGCGCGCACCCGCATCGCGCGGTCGGCGACGACGCCCTGCGCACGCAGATGCAGCACGGTGGCCGCGATGAGGTCCGGCATGGCGATCAGCTCGCCGCCGAGCCGGGCCGCGGCGCCGTCGGCGAGCAGCGCGGAGACCTGCTCGGCGAAGGCGTCGCCGAACCGTGCCTCGAGCAGCTCGGTGGCCGCACCCACGACGGCGGTCAGGGCGGTGCCGCTCAGCGGCAGGGCGGGGACCCGGCGATCCCCCGCACGGCCCGCGATCCGCACCCGGTGGCGCAGCTGGTCCGGGGCGTCGGCGAGGGCCTCTGCGAGAGCAGCTGGGGCCTCCCGCCGCAGGTCGGAGAGATCCTCGAGGGCCTTCGAGCGGCCCGGACCGGTCTCCTCCCGCACCCACAGGGAGGGTCCCAGGTCCTCGTCGACGACGAGGCTGAGGCGGCGGGTGGGCATGGTCCCAGCCTAGGCCCCGCGACCGACGTCCGGGCCGACGGGGCCCGCGTTGTGGACGGGGAGCTCAGAGCCCGTCGATGATCAGTGCCGTGGCGTCGAGCCAGGCCTCCTTGGTCTTCGGCGAGACGCGCGTCCAGTCCAGGTGGGAGCCGTCCACGAACTGCTGCTCGTAGGGCACCTCGGCCACCGCGCGGGTGTGGGCGCCGAAGTGCGCGAGCAGGCGGTCGCGCAGCGTCGGATCCACCTTGCCCTTGGAGGAGTGGGACAGGATCGTCACCGCGTGGTCGACCTGCTCGGCCAGACCCGTCGCGCGCAGCTCGTCGATCATCCACGCGGCCGCGTTGAAGGTGTCCTCACGCACGGTCGAGACGATCACGAGCTGATCGGCGTTGCGCACAGCGGCCAGCCAGTTCGAGGCGCGCACGTTGTTGCCGGTGTCGATGACCTTGATCCGGTAGAAGCGGGAGAGAGCGTCGTTGAGGTCCGCGAACGCCTCGCCGTCGATGGAGGCGGCCGAGCCGGGGTCCTCGTCGGAGGCCAGGATGTCGAAGCGCATCTCGCCCTGGGGGCGCACGTACGGATCGAGGTCCGCGTTGCTCGCGTCCGGGGCGCGCAGCTTCTCGATGTCCTGCAGCAGGTCGACCGCGGTGCGGTGGTGGTCGGTGGGGATGCCGCGCCAGCCGAGGGTTCCGCGGGTCTCGTTGTTGTCCCAGGCCAGCACGTTGCCGCCGCGGGTGACGCCGAGCGACGCGGCGATCATCAGGGAGGCGGTGGTCTTGTGGGCCCCGCCCTTGAGGTTCACGACGGCGATGTTGCGCGGTCCGTCGAGCGGCTGGCGCACGCGCTCCAGGCGCTCGGTGTCCCGACGCTCGGCCGTGCCGGGCCGCGGGGAGATCGCGCCGCCGGTGACCCGGGTGATGAACCCGGGGATGCCGCGGGTGGCCTTGATCTTCTCCGGCTTCGAGGTCGAGCTCTGCAGATCCTGCAGAGTGGGTCGGGACTCGGCTTCCGGGGCGGTGCGCCCCGGCAGCGGACGCTTCGACGCGGGGGAGGGGATGGGGCCGGTGGCGGCCGGGACCGGGGACGGCACCGGTGTGCCGGGCACTGACGAATTCGACGACGCCGACGAATCCGACGGATCCGACGGAGCCGCCGGGGCCGACGACGCGGAGAGCGCGGACTCCGCCGAGGCGGCCGACGGGGCGGGCGACGGCGAGCTCGACGAGGCGGCGGAATGGCTGTGCCCGGCGGAGCTCGGCGATGTCGCCGACGTCGCCGAAGATGCAGAAGCCGCCGAGGTCGCGGAGTGCGGCGACGGGGCGGAGTCGGTCGAGCTGCTCTGGCCCTCGGCAGCGGGCATCGCGGCCGCGCGGCGGCGGCGTGCGCGGGACCGCACGGCGGGGAGCTCCCCGGTCTCGTCGGCGCCGATGGCGGCATGCTCGCCGGTGACCGGGCTCGAGGCGGTGTCGGAGCTCGGCACGGGGGCCGGCTTCGCGCCGACGGTCGTCAGCATCGCCGGATCGATCGAGCTGAGGTCCACGGTGTCGTCCGTGGGCAGCTCCTCCTCGACGACCGGCGGAGCGATCAGGGGCGAATCGATCGGGGGACCGTACAGCGGCTGGTCGTCCGCCGCACGGCCGGCGATCCGGCCGGTGGGCTCGACCCGCAGGTGGTGACGGACGTCGGGCTCGACGATCACCACATCCACGGCCTTCTCCCCGGTACGGGCGGTGGTGATGAAGACCTGCTTCACCCGATTGCGGATCTCCGGCAGATCCGCCCCGGTGACCTCGACGGTCTCGTCGGCGAGGTGCACGGTGGCGGTGGTGTCGGAGGTGATCCGCGCCTGCGCGATCATCGATGAGTTCCTTCCGGATCCTGAATGCCCGCCCGGCCGGGTGCGACCGGGTGGCAGGGGTCGGCTCTACTGTACGGGGGGCGGGCCATCGGGCGCTCCTCGACGAGACGTCCCGGGCCTGCCTACAGTGGCGACGTGCACACCTTCCTGCTGTCCGAGCCCGCGGGCACGGGCGAGAACGAGGACGCCGCCGGTGCGCTCGGCGAGGTGGCCGTGCTGCTGGACGGGGCCGGGGTGCCGCAGCGCTTCCGCGCCGGCTGCCACCACAGCGTCGCCTGGTTCTCCCATGTCGTCGCCGGGCGCCTGCTGATCCGCGCCCAGGACCGCTCCACCGATCTGCGCAGCGCGCTGGCCGGTGCCATCGCCGATGTGCGCGGACTGCACGAGCACGAGTGCGATCTGGACTTGGGCGGACCCTCGGCCACCGTGGTCGTCGCACGACGGGTCGGAGAGCACCTCGAGCACCTGGTGCTGAGCGACTCCTCGCTGCTGCTGCGAGGCACGGATGGTCGCGTCGCGCGGATCACTGATCAACGGGTCGACGAGGTGGTCGCCCGGGAGCGGGAGGCCACGGCCGTCGAGGCGCGGCGCAACGCCACGGGCGGGTTCTGGGTGGTGCGGCACGAGAGCGAGGCGGCGCAGCAGGCACTGGTCGGGCGCACGCCGTGGGCGACGCTGGGATCGGTGCATCTCGTCTCCGACGGCATCACCCGGGCCGTGGACCTGCTGGACCACGAAGGGGACACCTCGCTGGCGCTCGCGCTGGAGGACGATCCGCGTCGCGTGATCGACGAGATCCGGGCGGGGGAGCGGTCGCTCGAGGGTGCTCGACGCCCGCGCAAGCTCCATGACGATGCGACGGTGATCACACTTCGTCCGTGACGGGGCGGCCTTCGGGCCGGATCCTGAACCCCTGCTGACCGCGGCCCGAGAACACTCTCGACCCGGCGAGAATGAGCGCCGCAGCGAGAACCGGGGCCTCGCCTTCGGGTTTGAACTTTTCATGACGGATGTTTGCCCCGAGCGACCCCTGAGGATGCCACTGAACCTGCATGCCACCTGCGAAAACAGGGGCGCGTGGCGCGTTTACACGATGCCGGAGAAGGCCTAGACTCCAAGGGAGCGCGTCGTCGTGGCGAGCAGGTCCGCACAGCAGTGCGAGGCATGGTCGGAACGACGGAGGCGATCAGCGATCGGGTGGCGCGATCCCCCGGTTGGGCTGGTAGTGTTCCGGCTGAACGAGTACGTTGAAAACTTAACAGATGTGTCGCTTCTCGAGACCCCCCTCACGGGGAGCGGCCGGACGGGCACCACGCCAGGTTCCCCCACTTTGGCAGCCCGTCCAGCCTGATCGCCCGCACCCACCCCTGACGGACGACAGGCATGACGAGCGGTCCGTGAGCCCCCGACAGTGTCGGTTGAGTGCTCCGGGCCGCTCGTCGCATTCCGGGGCCGATGGGCCGCCTCGCGGCGGCCCATCGACCTCACGGATCAGCCGAGGATGGCGACGTCGCTGCCCGGGTCGAGGCGGTAGCCGGCCCCGCGGACCGTCGAGATCAGGCGGCGGTAGCGGCCCAGCTTGGTGCGCAGACGCCGCACGTGCACGTCGACCGTGCGCTCCCCGGTCTCCGCCGGCGACTCGGCCCACACCGTCTCCATGAGCTCCTCGCGCGAGATCGTGCGACGCGAGTTCTGGGCCAGCTGCCCGAGCAGCTCGAACTCCTTGTAGGTCAGGTCGACATCCTGGCCGTCGATCCGCACGCGGCGGCCGAACAGGTCGATGACGAGGCTGTCCTCGGTGGCGACCGACGGGCTCGACGGGCTCACGGCGGTGGCCTGCAGTGCTCGGCGGCGGGCATTCTCGGCGTCCTTGCGAGCGGGCGAGTTCGGGGAGACGACGCCGGCCCGGCGCGGGCGCAGCGGGCTCACCGCGGCCGGGGACTGGCTGCGCGGCGGCAGGGCTCGGACGGCGGAGCGGGTCCCGGTGCCGGTCGCCGCGAAGGCGTGCGGACTGTTGACCGCGACGGTGGTGCGGCCCTGCCGGGTTGCCGTGAGGCGCTGGGCGTGGGTGCGCAGGTCGTCGGCGATCAGGGCGGCCTCGACGTCGCCGGTGCCGGCGGGGAGGGTGACGGACAGGGTGACCGTGACGCCGTCCTCCGAGGCCTGCGGCTGCAGGGCTCCGGTGCCGGCGCGGTGCAGAGCGCGGGTCGAGGTGGCGTAGCGGGTCGGGGTGGTGGGACGTTCCAGGGCGATGGTCATGATGAGAGTTCTCCGAGGTGCGGCGCAGCGAGCGCGGCGGGTGGTGGACCCGGGATCCCTGGGATCGACGCCTGTCGGCGGATCTTTCAGGGGTGTGCTCCCGGTAGCACCTGGGGCCCGCGCCTTCCGGCCGGCTCCTGTCAGCCGACCCCGGAGGTGTCTTGAGCTCTCAGAGGCTCGGCTGACGATGCATCATCGGCATCATCATCATGAACATCATTCGGCGCATCGCGGAGCGGACCACCCGGTGGGTGGTCTCCAAGCGCGCGATGGGGGACGTCATGCCCCAGACAATGCCCTCTGAGGATCGATCGGGCAAGGGGGTGTTCACATGTCGATACGCCGCAGGCGGGTGGCGGCGGTGCCGGCGCCCGCGTGTGACGGAATGTGTCGCCACGGCGGAGAACTGTGTCGGCGTATGTCGCGACTGCGCCCACCCGAGCGCAGATGCGGAACGCCCCCGCCGAGGGGCGGGGGCGTTCGGGCGGGGCAGGGACCTGCCGGAGGTGCAGGAGGTCAGTCGACGACGCCGAAGAGCCGGTCGCCCGCATCGCCGAGGCCGGGCACGATGTAGCCCTTCTCGTCGAGCTTCTCGTCGATCGCGGCGGTGACGATGGTGAGGTCGATCGAGGGATCGATGTCCTTCTCCATCGCCGTGAGGCCCTCGGGGGCGCAGAGCAGGGTCACGCAGGTGATGTCACGGGCGCCGCGCTCGTGCATGTACTCGGTGGCCGCGATGAGGGTGTGCCCGGTGGCGAGCATCGGGTCCAGCAGGAAGCACTGGCGGCCCGAGAGGTCGTCGGGGAGCCGGTTCGCGTAGGTCGTGACCTCGAGGGTCTCGTCGTTGCGGACCATGCCCAGGAAGCCCACCTCGGCGGTGGGCAGCAGGCGGGTGAGGCCGTCGAGCATGCCGAGGCCGGCGCGCAGGATGGGCACCACCATCGGCTTGGGGTTCGAGAGCTTGGTGCCGGTCATCGTGGTCACCGGGGTCTCGATCTGGACCGGCGAGACCGAGACGTTGCGGGTCGCCTCATAGGCCAGCAGGGTCACCAGCTCATCGGCGAGCTGACGGAACACGGAGGAATGGGTGGCGCGATCGCGCAGCACGGACAGCTTGTGGGCAACGAGGGGGTGGTCTATCTCCAGGACGCGCATAGGGGTGAATCTACCGGAGGGTCGAGCTGGGCACGCACCGATCGGCCGCGTCGCCGTGGGCGCGAGGGGGTTGTCACGCCGGGGGCGGCCCGTGGGCGAGGACCGCACGTTCGGTCAAGCGCGAACCTCCCGTCGGCGCGGATACTGCTTCCATGCCTGATACCGATCCGATGCGGCGACTCCTGGACGCGGTCCTCGACGTCGGCGGAGGCTCCCTCGGCGAGATGGCGTCCCGGGCGCATCTGTCCGCTTTCCACTTCCAGCGCATGGTGCGCTCGTATGCAGGAGAGAGCCCCTCCGCGCTCCGTCGACGGGTCAGGCTCGAGCAGGCGGCGTGGAACCTCCAGCGGGGCAGCTCCGCGACCGATGCGGCCTTCGCGGCGGGCTACGACTCCCTCGAGGGCTTCTCCCGCGCGTTCCGCCGCGCCTTCGGGTGCGCGCCCTCGGAGCTGCCCGCCCGCTCGGAGCGCGGTCACTGGCTGCCCGCGCCCAACGGGATCCATTTCCACTCCCCGACCGTGCTGTATGTCGACGCCGGCCAGGTCCACGAGCACTCCGCGGGTGACGTGCTGGCTCTCCTGGTCGACCACGATCTGGAGGACATCGACGCGCTGCTCGACGCGGCTCGCGACCTCCCAGCTGGAGAGCTGCGAGCGGTGCGTCTGCCGGGCAGCCGGCCGCGCGGTGGGGACGGGGCCGACGAGTCGATCCTCCAGGTGGCACGCCATCTGGTGCTCAGCAAGGAACCATGGCTGGCAGCCATCGCGGGGGAGTCCGCCCCGGACCTCACCGGTCCCGATGACGTCCCTGCGCTGCTCGAGAGGCACCACCAGGTGTCACCGCGCTGGCTGGCGACGGTGCGGGACGTCGACCGACGCGGAGCCTGGCAGGACTCGATCATCGACGCACTCTGCGACCCGCCCGAATCCTTCCTGCTCTCTCAGATCCTCGCCCACGAGCTGACCTACTCGACGCACCGCCGGCAGCTGCTGCGCTGGATGCTCACGGACGCCGGCCTCTCCCTGGAGGCCCGGCACCTCGACCCGGACCCCATCCTGTGGCACCGCAGGAAGATCGGAGAACGACCATGACCGCACCGACCCGGCCCACCTACCGCTTCTACACCGCGACCAGCCTCGACGGCTTCCTCGCCGATGAGCACGACAGCCTCGACTGGCTGCTGTCCCAGCCGCTCGGTGCAGGCACCCTGCTGGACTACGACGCCTTCTACGCCGGGGTCGGCGCCCTGATCATGGGCAGCACCACCTACCAATGGGTCCTCGACCATCCGCAGGAGCAGTTCGGCGATGCCGTCGGCTGGCCCTACGACAAGCCCACCTTCGTGTTCTCCCACCGCGACCTGGAGCGGGCCTCCGACGCCGTCACCGTCCTGTCCGGCACTCCCGCCGAGCATCGCGAGGCGATCGAGACGGCTGCCGGTGACCACGCTGTCTGGGTCATGGGAGGTGGGGACCTCGCCGCGCAGTTCGCCCGTGCGGGAATGCTCGACGAGGTCCTGGTCTCGATCGCCCCGGTCACGCTCGGTGCCGGCAGGCCTCTGCTCGGGGGTCGCGTCGACCTGCAGCTGCAGGAGTTCGGCCGCAACGAGGCCTTCCTCGAGGCGCGGTACACCGTCGTGAGGGAGCATCCCTGACGACGCCTCGGCGGGAGCACGGGACAATGGCCCCATGACCGATGACGAGCTGATGGGCCTGGCGATCGACGAGGCGCGGGCGGCGGCGGACCGCGAACCGTCCGACGTGCCGATCGGTGCGGTGGTCGTCGGCCCGGACGGGCAGGTGCTCGCCACCGCCGGGAACCGTCGTGAGGCCGACGAGGATCCCACCGCGCATGCGGAGCTCCTCGCCCTGCGCCGGGCCGCCGCGGCCACCGGACGCTGGAACCTCACGGGCTGCACGCTCGTGGTGACCCTCGAGCCGTGCACGATGTGCGCGGGCGCGATCGTCCTGGCCCGCACGCAACGCGTCGTCGTCGGCGCGATGGATCCCAAGGCAGGCGCGGCCGGGTCCCTCTACGACCTGGTGCGCGAACCCCGCCTGAACCATCGCGTCGAGCTGACCACGGGGGTGCGCGAGCAGGAATGCGGCGACCTGCTGCGGGAGTTCTTCCGCGCCCGCCGCAAGCGCTGACACCGACTCCATCGGCTCCTGCAGCGCGGCCCTCACCGATGCTCCGGCACGGTGTCTCATCGCGTCCGATCCGTGAGAACGCGTGAGCCGTCCTGTACCCGGGACCTACAGTGGGGCAGTCCGCACCCAGGGGTCCGCCCCGCCCGCCCGAGAACCGCACCGCCTGCCGCCGACTTCGCCGCTGGACGGTGGAGGAGCGCCCATGCAGCCAGTCGACCACGCGACCGTCGTCGCCGAGGACGTCTCGAAGGTCTTCTTCTCCGGCGGGGAGCCCGTGTGGGCCCTCGAGAACTTCTCCCTGACGATCGAGCCGGGATCCTTCACCTGCATCGTCGGCCCCTCGGGCTGCGGCAAGTCGACCTTCCTCCGGATCCTCGGCGGGCTCGAGGAGCGCACGGTCGGCGAGGTGACCATGAGCGGTGCCGATCACCCCGTGCCCGCGGCGTTCGTGTTCCAGGAGCACGGCGTCTTCCCCTGGATGAACGTGCTGGACAACGTCGCCTTCGGCCTGCGCATGACCGGTATGGGCGCCCGTGAGCGCCACGGGATCGCGATGGACTGGCTGCGACGCGTGCGCCTGGAGTCCTTCGCGTCGTCGTACCCTCACCAGCTCTCCGGCGGCATGCGCCAGCGCGTCGCGATCGCCCGTGCCTTCGCCACCGGCTCCCCGGTGCTGCTCATGGACGAGCCGCTCGGCGCCCTGGACGCGCAGACCCGCATGCTCATGCAGGAGGAGCTCATCGCCCTGTGGGAGCAGGAGCGCAAGACGGTCCTGATGGTCACGCACGACATCGACGAGGCGATCATCCTCAGCGACCGCGTGATCGTCATGTCCGGCCGCCCCGGCACGGTGCGCGAGGACATCGCCGTCCCCTTCGAGCGCCCCCGCTCCTTCGACATCGAGCGCAGCCCCGAGTTCGGCGAGCTGCGATCCCGCATCTGGAACCTGCTGCGCGAGGACGTGCGCAGCGCGGAGGAGACGGCATGAGCTTCACGGACCGAACCAGCACGGACGACACGGGCACGGACGGGAAGAGCGCGGACCGCACCCCTGCGGAAAGGGCCGACGCGGACCGTGCACGCGCGCAGAGCACTCATGGTGACCGAGAGCAGCGAACCCTGGTCGCCGCCCGCGCCCAGCGTGCCCGCGACCGTCGGCTGCGCACCCGCGACCTGGTGCTCTCGATCGCCGCGCCGATCGTGCTGCTGGTGCTGTGGGAGGTGTGCGCACGGCTGCTGATCATCGACCCGCGCTTCTTCCCGGCCCCCACCACGATCCTCGCCGCGCTGGGGGAGATGCTGGCCAGCGGCGAGCTGTGGGAGCACGCCGGGCCCACCCTGCTGCGACTCCTCGTCGGCGGCGGCCTCGGCGCCGCGGCCGGCATCGTGGTGGGGCTGCTGATGGGCTCCTCGCGAGCCCTGAACGCCGCGTTCGGTCCCCTGTTCAGCGCGCTCTACCCGCTGCCGAAGATCGCGATCTTCCCGATCCTGCTGATGATCTTCGGGCCCACCGAGCTGCCCAAGATCATCGCCGTGTTCATCACGACCTTCTTCGTCATGCAGATCGCGACGGTCTCCGGCGTGTGGGCGATCGATCGCAAGCTGCTCGAGGCCGGCACCGCCTATGGCGCGACCGGCTTCGCCCGCTTCCGCTTCGTGGTCCTGCCCGGGGCGATGCCTTTCGTGTTCTCCGGGCTGAAGACCGCCACCGGCACCGCTGTCGTGGTCGTCACCGCCGTCGAGTTCACCGGCGCCTCCACCACGGGGCTCGGCTATCTGATCTGGAACTCCTGGCAGCTGTTCATCCCGGAGAAGCTGTACGTGGGACTGCTGGTGATCGGCATCATCGGTGCTGTCCTGACCACGCTGCTCAGCCGATCGGAGAAGCTGCTTCTGCCCTGGCGACGCGGCTGACCCTCACCACCCTCCACCACCCCTAAGGACACACCATGCGTCGTCGCACCCTGCTCTCCCTCGCCTCCGTCGGCGCCCTCGGCGGAGCGCTCGCCGCCTGCGGCCCCGCTGTCACCGGGAAGGACTCCGGCTCCGGCGGCGGTTCCTCCTCGGGCACCGTGCGCGTGGGCCACGTGCCCTCCTCCCTCTTCGCCCCGCTCTACATCGCGGACTCGATGGGCTACTTCGAGGACGCCGGCATCACCCTCGAGCTGACCCCGCTGAAGTCCGGCCAGGACGGCATCCCGATGCTCGCCAACGACCAGCTCGACGTGATGATCGCCGGCTTCAGCGCCGGCATGTTCAACGCCCTGGACCAGGGCCTGGCCTTCAAGATCGTGGGCTCCATGGGCATCTCCCCGGGGGACCCCGAGAACTCCCCGACGGCGCTCGAGGTCAGCCAGAAGCTCCTCGACGACGGCTCCGTCTCCTCGATCGCCGACCTCAAGGGTCGCAAGATCGGCGTTGCCGGCGGGCCCGGTGCCACCGGCGGCTACCTGCTCGCCGCGATGCTCGAGGAGGAGGGGCTGACCCTCAACGACGTCGAGGTCTCCAACCTCTCCACCCCGGACCAGGAGCCGGCGCTGACCAACGGCTCTGTGGAGGCGGCGACCCCGTCGGCCCCGTTCTCGACCGCCATGGAGGAGGCCGGCGTGGCCTCACCGCTCGCCGTGCCGAAGAAGGGCACCACCGGTACCGGGGTCCTCTACTCCGAGACGTTCGTCGGCGCGGATCTCGCCCAGGACTTCTTCTCCGCGCTGGCCAAGGGATCCCAGGAGCTCTCGGCCGACGGTGCGCAGACCGACGAGGTCTACCAGATCCTCGCCGACACCCTCGGCCAGGAGAGCGACGTGCTGAAGTCCGCGCCGATGTACTCCTACCTGCCCGATCTCGCCCCGCAGCCCGACCAGCTAGAGGCCATGCAGACGGTGTGGATCGACGCTGAGCAGATCACCTACACCGAGCCGATCGACGTGACCACCGTGGTCGACGCGAGCTTCGCCGAGGGTGCCTCCGCGTGACCCGGCCTGTCGTGGCCTGGCCTGGCTGACACGGCCGGGCGGGTCGGGGCAGGGCCGTGCTGGCCGGGGTCGGATCACGGGAGGGCCCTCCGCGCATCATGGGGCGAACTCCCCATGGACGGCGGGGTGTCCGCCGCCGACCATGTAGCCATGCAGACAGAGCCGAGGGATCCGATGGGCCCGAGCGATCCGACGGACGAGAACGGTCGGGCGGACGAGAACGGTCGGGCGGACGAGAACGATCCGACGGACGAGAACGAGCCGACGAGCCGGCCCTGTTCCGTGCGCCCGGCAGGTATGGCGAACCCGGCGATCTCGTCCAGCCCAGCGGAGCCGGCCAGGACGGTCGGCCGTGCCGCGGCATCCCGGCGACGTCGCGCGATCGGTGCTCTGCTCGGGGTCCTCGCGATCGTGGTGGTCCTCTACGGACTGGGCGTGCTCCTCGCGCCGACGGAACATGCGAACGGCGCCTGCACAGGGATCGGGTTCGGGTGCACCCCGTCGCCGCGGGACGGCCTGGTCCTGCTCGGGGTGATCATCGGCCTGCCCACGCTCGTCGCCATGCTCGTCCTCGGGGGAGCGGCCGTCGCCGCCCTGCTGCGCTGGACGCGCCTGCCGGGGGTGGCCGTCGGGATCGGTGCAGGGCTCGCTGCGACGGTGGCCTGCGTGCTGGTGCTCCTGGTGGTCCTGCTGCTGATGTGAGCTGCACGGGTGCACTGCCGAGGAGCGCACCTGGGGCGGGTGGATGGGTGGGCATGCGCCCCCAGGGGATGGATGGGCACGCGCACTCAGTGGATCGGTGGGCATGCGCACCCAGACGATGGGTGGGCAAGCGCATCCAGTGGCGTGTGGCGTACAGGGAGCGCGATATATAGCGCTGCCACCTCGCCTGGCGCCAGTGGATGCGGCGCAGCCTGGCGCTAGTGGATGCGGCGCGTCCGGTTCGGGCCGGGGTCAGATCCAGCCCTGGCGGCGGGCGATGGCGACGGCCTCGTGGCGGTTCGCGGCCTGCAGCTTCGCCTGGGCGCTGGAGAGGTAGTTGCGCACGGTGCCCTCGGCCAGGTGTGCGCGTCGGGCGATCTGCTCGATGGCGGCGCCGTCGGCCGCGAACTCCAGCACATCGGCCTCCCGCGGGGTCAGCGGAGAATCCCCGGAGGAGATGGTCTCCGCGGCGAGCTCGGGATCGATCACCCGGCGCCCGGCGGCCACGGAACGCACGGCGCGGGCCAGCTGATCGGCCGAGGTGGTCTTGGGCAGGAAGCCGAGAACGCCCTGGGCCAGCGCGCGCTTGAGGTATCCGGGCCGGGCGTGCGAGGTGAGGATCAGGGTGCGGGTGGCGGGGGAGAGCTCCGCGATCCGGGCGGCCAGTCCCAGGCCGTCCCCGTCAGGCAGCTGGAGGTCGAGCACGGCGACGTCGGGCTGCTCGGCCCGGGCCAGGCGCGCACCGTCCGCCACGGTCGCCGCCTCCCCGCGCACGTCGAGATCGTCCTCGAGGGAGAGCATCGTGGCCAGCGCGGAGCGGATCAGGTTCTCGTCGTCGACGAGGATCACCCGCAGCGGGGCGGCGGCAGTCGCTGCGGCGGAGGGGTCGGCGTTCATCGGGTGCCTCCAGGGGCATCGAAGCGGACATCGAGGGTGAAGATGCCGCCCTCGCGGCGGATGGTCAGCATGGACCCGGCGCCGAGGCGCTCGCGCATCCCGATCAGCCCGCTGCCCTCGATCACCTCCGAGTCGCCGGGGGCACCGTCGTTGACCAGTGTGACCCCGCCCGAGGTGAGGGTGATGGTCACGGCCGAGGGATCCGCATGGCGAAGGACGTTGGTGCCTCCCTCGCGCAGCACCCAGGCAGCGGTGCCGCGATGGCGGGCGGGAACGTCCTCCGACGCGCCGTAGACGGTGACCTCCGCCTGTGCCGAGCGCAGCAGGGACGCGGTGCCGCGCAGCTCGGTGGCGAGGTCGACCTCGCGGTAGCCGCGCACGAGAGCTCGGATCTCGGTGAGCGAGGCACGCGCGATCTGGGCGACCTCGCGTCCGTGCTCCACGGCGCGCGGGTCCTCGCGCTCGGCCAGCTGCGCGACCAGCTCGGACTTCACCGCGATCACGGAGAGGTCCCGTCCGGTGACGTCGTGCAGGTCCCGGGCGAAGCGCAGCCGCTCCTCGGCGACGGCGAGCTGGGCCAGGGCCTCGCGGGCATCGTCGAGCTCGCGCACCATCGCGGCGAGCCACAGGGAGAGCCGGGCGGTGAGGACGGCTGCGATCACGAGGAGGCCGCTGGAGAGGGCCCCCGGCAGAGAGCCCAGGAGCAGCGCCGACACGGCGGCGAATGCCACGGCGAGCCCCACACCGATCTCCCAGCGCCACCGGACCGCGGCCGTGGTGATCACCAGAGACAAGGACATGATCAGCAGGCGCGGATCGGCGTCGCCGAGCAGCGACGTCCCGGCGATCACGGCCGACGGTGCTACGGCGGCCAGGAAGGAGAGGTCCGAGGGGAGGTTTCCCACCTGACGGATGCCCCAGCGGTCCCGCTCGGAGTGGGCATCGGCCGCGGCCCAGGCCTCCATGGCCCGCCAGGCGGACCAGGCCCCGAGCGCGATCTGCCCGCACAGCACGGCGACGGTCAGCGGTGCGGAAGCGGCTGCCACCGGGATCCGCAGGTCCAGGAACAGTGCGATGCCCAGCGGGAGCAGTGCCACGACCCCGACGAGGGTCCATGCCGTGTAGGCGTAGAACACGCTCCACTGTCGACCGGCGCTGGTGTCCACATCAATCCTCTCGTGATCGCCGAACAGGCGGACGACCTGGTGGGGAGCCTATCGGGTCAGGCGATCGCGGCGAGGAACAGGCTGCCGAAGATGCCGAAGGCGATGCCCCAGACGACGATCGAGATCCCCATCCACAGGTACACCTTGCGGCGAGCTGCTCCGAGGGCCACGAGTGCGGGGCCCGACAGCTGCGAAGCGACGACGAACGGGCCCAGCAGGGCGACGCCGGGCACGCCGTACTTGTCGAGGGCGGTGGCGACCTTCGCGCGGAACCGCGAGGGCTTCGCGTCGCGTCCGGTCGCCCCGCCCTTGCGCCGACGCCGGCCGTCGGTGACCGCGTCACGGGCCCGGCCGGACAGGGCGATGGCGAGGAAGGTCGCGATCAGGTTCCCGGCCACGGCCGCAGGGATCGCGAGCGCGGGGTGGATGCCGAGGGAGGAGCCGAGGAAGCTGCCGAGGTAGGACTCGATGAAGGGGATCGCTCCGGCGGGCACGAGGGCGAGCACCTGCTGCCACGGTTCGAGGCCGGAGACGAGGGTGTGGAGCTGGGCGAGGAGGTCCTGGAACATGAGAGGGCCTTTCGGGGATCGGGGTGGCCGGACCGATGTCGAGGTCTGGCTGATGCCTCCACTCTCCGTCGGCGGGCCGGCTGCCAGTAGAGCGCCCTCTCACCTGCATCGATGGGTCCGTCATCGGTCACCCATGAGATATGTCAGATCGGAAAAGGGCATGACGGATCTGGAGTCGGGGCCTAGCCTCCCGGCATGGCTGACTTCATCCCTGGTTCGGACCTGGCACGCACCTTCTACGCCGAGGTCGTTGCCGGGGCGGTCGACCGTCCTCACACGGCCTGCCTGATCGGGGAGGGCTCGGAGGTGCAGGGGTACGACGACGAACGGTCCAGGGACCACGAGTGGGGTCCGCGGCTGCAGCTATTCGTCGCGGCCGCCGACGTCGACGACGTCTCCCGGGCCGTCCGTTCCAAGCTGCCTCCGGAGCATCGTGGCTATCCCACACGCTGGTTCTCGCTGGCAGAGGGGCGCGTCAGCGACCATCTCGAGATCACGACGACGGAGCTGTGGATGTCGACGCGGCTGCCCACGGTGTCGGCCCTCGAGCCCGACACCGCGGCGTGGCTCGCGATACCGCAGCAGCACCTGCGTCAGCTCACTGCGGGGGTCGTGTTCCATGACGGGCTGGGGGAGCTGAGCCGGTTGCGCGCCGACTTCGCCTGGTATCCGACCGATGTGTGGCGGTGGCTGCTGGCGTGCCAATGGCACCTGATCGGTCAGGCGCTCCCGCTGCACGGGCGCTCGGTCGAGACCGCGGACGATCGCGGCGCGCAGCTCCTCGCCGGCCGGCTCGCCGAGCTGATGATGGGGATGGCCTTCCTGCAGGAGCAGGTCTACCGCCCCTACGCGAAGTGGTTCGGTCGTGCCTTTGCGGACCTCCGGGCTGCGCGTGATCTCGGCCCCTTGATCGATCGGATCCTCGTCGGCCGTGACGACGACGCTTTCGCGCAGGCGCTGCTGCTGCTCGGGCACCGTCATGACGAGCTGGGCATCATCGAACGGGTGGGCCCTCGGATCGAACAGTTCACCGTCGGCATCGGAGACGCGGTGCGCCCCTATCCCGTGCTGAACACTGGTGAGTACATCGACGCGAGCGTCGCTTCGATCAGCGACCGGGCGCTGCGGGACCTCCCGCGGGTCGGCTCCCTCGACCAGCTGACGCACGCCGACGACACCCTGATCACCTTCACGGACTGGCCGCAGGCGCTCGCCGAGCGCTATCGTGCGCAGCTCTCGTCGTGAGCAGGTCGAGCCGCGCGCCTGGGCAGCACGGCGGGCCGAGGCCACGTGGCGTGCCTCCGCCGGGGCGCAACAACGACCGTATATTCACCTGACTCCGTGGCGCTTCTGGGATACACCTGGGGGCATGGCACACCTCGACATCGCCGGCATCGACTACACGCTGGCCGACGGCAGACCGCTGCTGAGCGACGTCTCCTTCCGGGTGGGCGAGGGCGCGCGGGTCGCGCTCATCGGGGCCAACGGCGCCGGCAAGACCACTCTGCTGCGCCTGATCACCGGTGATCTGAGCGCGGATTCAGGGGCCATCACCCAGGACGGCACGTTGGGGGTCATGCGCCAGTTCCTCGCCGGCGGCACGGTGCGCGAGCTGCTGCTGGCCGTCTCGCCCCCGGCCCTGCGTCGGGCCGCCGCCGCGGTGGACCGCGCCGAGCAGGCGATGGTCGAGACCGATTCGACCGCCGCGCAGATGGATTACGCGAGGGCGCTCACCGGATGGGGCGAGGCCGGTGGCTACGAGGCCGAGGTGCTGTGGGACGTCTGCACGATAGCGGCGCTCGGGTCGACGTACGAGGGCTGCGCGGAGCGGGACGTCCAGTCGCTCTCCGGCGGCGAGCAGAAGCGACTCGCCCTGGAGGCGCTGCTGCGCGGGCCCGACGAGATGCTGCTGCTGGACGAGCCGGACAACTTCCTCGACGTGCCCGGCAAACGCTGGCTCGAGGAACGCCTGGTGGCCTCCGAGAAATCCGTGCTGTTCGTCAGCCACGACCGGGAGCTGCTGGCCCGCACCGCGACAGCGATCGTCACCCTCGAGCTGGGGGCCGTCGGGAACACCTCCTGGACGCATCCCGGCGGGTTCGCCACCTACCAAGAGGCCCGAGAGAAGCGCTTCGAACGGCTCGACGAGCTGCGCAGGCGCTGGGACGAGGAGCAGGCCAAGCTGCGCGCCCTGGTGCAGATGTACAAGCAGAAGGCGGCCTACAACTCGGATATGGCCGCCCGCTACCGGGCGGCGCAGACCCGCCTGGCGCGGTTCGAGGACGCCGGCCCGCCCGAGCAGCAGCCGCGCGAGCAGAAGCTCGGCATGCGACTGCGAGGCGGGCGCACCGGCAAGCGGGCGATCATGTGCGAGAGCCTCGAGCTGACCGGCCTGATGCAGTCCTTCGACCTCGAGGTGCGCTTCGGGGACCGGATCGCGGTCCTCGGCTCCAACGGTTCGGGCAAGTCGCACTTCCTGCGTCTGCTCGCCGCCGGCGGCAGCGATCCCGCTCCCGGGTCAAGTCCCAGGTAGTGGTGTAGCGATCCTTCGATGAGGGGTCAGGCTGTCAGTGCGGGCAGGGCATCGGCGTTCACCT